>JAFGFB010000228.1 GCA_016931315.1 Anaerolineae bacterium | reverse complement strand
TATGTGTGCGCCCGCACCTATGTGTGCGCCCGCACCTATGTGTGCGCCCGCACCTATGTGTGCGCCCGCACCTATGTGTGCGCCCGCTATCCCGTGTCATGGAGAGTTGTGCATGCGAGTGCTGATTGTTTTGACCTATTACCGTCCTCACACAAGCGGCTTGACCATCTACGTGGAACGCCTCGCCTGCGCGCTCGCGCAGCAGGGGCATCAGGTAACCATTTTGACCTCGCGCTACGACCGCCGCCTGCCCTCGGAAGAGGTGCTGGACGGGATACGGGTGGTCCGTGCGCCCGTGCTCTTCCGCATCAGCAAAGGCGTCATCATGCCCACCTTCGGCTTTCTGGCGTGGAAGCTCGCCCGTGAGGCGGATGTCATCAGCCTGCACCTGCCGCAATTCGATGCCGCTGGTGTGGCATTGCGGGGCAGGCTTCTCCACAAGCCCACCGTGCTCACCTATCATTGTGACCTGCAATTACCTCCGGGGTTATTCAACCGCGTCGTCAATCAGGTTGTTCACTGGATGAACCGCTTGGCGGCAAAGTTCGCGCATCGCATTATTGCCTACACCCAAGACTTTGCCGAAAATTCCCCCTATTTGAGTCGTTTCTCGGAGAAGTTGCGGGTCATTCCCCCTCCGGTAACCCTGCCCACCGCCGGACCTTCCGGAGTGGCGGCATTTGCGAAGATGCACAACCCCGCCGGGCAGCATCCCATCATTGGCATGGCAGCGCGCTTTGCGGCAGAAAAGGGGGTGGGGGTCTTGCTGGAGGCTTTCCCGCGCATCCTGGAGCATTACCCCGATGCACGCATCCTCTTCGCCGGACAATATCAGGATGTCTTGGGCGAGCAAGCCTATGCCCAGCGGCTCGACCCGCTGATTCGTCGCTATGAGCAGACGGGGCAGTGGAAATTCCTGGGCGTGCTGACTCCGCTACAGATGTCGGCATTTTATCCCAACCTGGATGTCTTGGTGGTGCCCAGCCTCAATTCCACGGAATCCTTTGGTTTGGTGCAGGTAGAGGCAATGTTGAACGGTATTCCGTGCGTGGCGAGCGATTTGCCGGGCGTGCGCCAACCGGTGCGGATGACGGGCATGGGCGAAATTGCACCGGTAGGGGATGCCTCCGGGCTTGCGACCGCGGTATTGCAGGTATTGGAACACCAGGCGGATTATGTGCGTCCTATAGCTGAGATTGCGGCTATGTTTGCACCAGAGCAAACGGCAGGTGCGTATGAGCAGGTATTCGCCGAGATTGGAGCGCAGTACGCTGTTTGAGGTACGCAATCTCCTGTCGGTTCGTGAGGAACGCCAGGTTTGTTTCTGTTTTTCGCGTCTTTGCGGCTTGGCGTGAGCTTTCTTAACTATCCTTGACGGTTTTTCTCGCATGAGCTTTTTCGAAGGAGAGATCCATGCCCTATGATCCCAAATCTGGACGCGACACTGGCGCCCAGCCTGTACCGCCGTCCTCTGAAGAGCCTGCCGCGGCTGATCCAGTGGATCCGACGCGCCGCCTATCCACGGGCCGCGAGACCACTCCCTTGCATTCTGAGCCTGTGCCTCAGAACGCTGACGCGCCTTCCGGCGAACCCTGGAAACCTGCTGAGATGCGCCCTCTGGAACCACCCGCTGCCGCCGAGCCGACGCGCCGTTTGCCCGCTGAGGACAAAGCCATGGCTCCGGCTGACCCCGACCAGGCGCAATGGATTCGAATTCAGCCCGGCGCGCTGCCCTCGCAGCCACCGGCGGCGCCAAATCAACCGTTGAGACCCGTTCAGCCGCCACAACCACAGCCCACGCCTCCGCTGCCAGGTCAGCCAGTGGCGCCGGCTCAATCCACCGTGCAACAACGTGCAACGCCTGCGCCCGCGCCTCGCCCTGTTGCACCGTCGCCGCAGGCGCAGATGCCGCCGCGCGCGACGGCTCCTGTCCCACAGTTCACACCACCGCAATCGGTGGTGCCACCTCCACATCCAACCCGCACCCCAGATTCGACCCCGCCGGGTTCGGCGCCGCCGCATTCTCGCCCCACCGAGCGGATGTCCTCATCCCGCTCCAAGAATGCGGCTCCTAAGCGCCGCCGCCCGTGGGCATCGGTGCTCTTGGGCATTACCATTGCCATCGTTGGGCTGTTTCTGCTAGGCTTGCTCGGAGCCTTGATCGGTTATATCGTGCTGGCAGCACAGCTGCCACCAGTGGCTGAATTGCGCGCGCGTCAGCCCGATTTTGCAAGTAGCCGAATTTTCGCGCGGGATGGCAGCTTACTGTATGAGATTACCGACCCCAACGCGGGTAAGCGCACCTATGTGCGAATTGCTGAGATTGACGAAGAATTGAAACTGGCAACCGTTGCCACCGAAGACCGCAACTTCTATGATCACAGCGGCTTTGACCCCTATGCCATCGCGCGTGCCGTCTTCTATGCCTTGCAGGAACAAGAAGTGGTATCCGGCGCCAGTACGATCACGCAACAGGTGGCGCGCAACACGTTGCTGCCCCCTGAGGAACTTGAGGGGCAGAACTATCTGCGCAAGATCAAGGAAATCATCCTTGCGGAAGAGTTGACTCGCCGCTACAGCAAGGATGAAATCCTGGAGATCTACCTGAACAACAACAACTACGGGAATCTTGCCTATGGTGTGGATGCTGCCGCGCGCACCTATTTTGGCGCTTCAGCGAATAACCTCACACTAGGGCAGGCTTCCTTCCTGGCGGGGTTGCCCCAGTTGCCTGCCGTCTACGACCCCTTCCACGGAGGCTTGGATGCGGCGCTCAAGCGTCACAAGACGGTGCTCGCGCTTATGGTTGAAGCGGGAGCCATCACACAAGCCCAGGCTGATGCGGCTGCGGCGGAGATGGAAGTTTATCAGTTCGACCAGCAGGTGGTAGATCGAATTCCCGCGCCCCATTTCGTCTTCTATGTGCGGCAGCAAGTGGAAGCAGCCTTAGGTCCCCAGGCGCTCTACCGTGGCACGGGATTGCGCATCCATACCACTCTGGACCCACGCTTGCAGAGTATCGCCGAGGAGGAAGTGCGTATCGGAGTGACGAATCTGGCGGCGAACCAGGTCAGCAACGGCGCTCTGGTCGCTATGGAACCGGCTACCGGTCATATTCTGGCGATGGTTGGCAGTGTGGATTTCTACAGCGAAGAGATTGGCGGTCAGGTAAACGTCATCACGCGTTGCCGGCAACCCGGTTCCGCCATCAAACCGCTCACTTATCTGGCGGCGCTGGAAAAGGGCTGGACCCCTGCCACCGTGATTTGGGACGTGCCTGTGGTCTATACCGATACGGCAGGCAATACCTATAAGCCGGTCAACTATACCGGCAAGTTCTACGGTCCCACCTCGATGCGCACCGCCCTGGCTAATTCGTTGAACATTCCGGCGGTAAAAGCGCTCGATTTTATCACGGTAGATGGCTTGCTAGATATTGCCGACCGGCTTGGCGCCCGCTCTCTGGTCTCGCCACAGCTGGAATGTCCAGACTATCCCTACGAGACTCGCCCTTACTACGGTCTGGCGCTGACCCTGGGCGGTGGCGAGATGAAGCCCCTCGAACTGACCGGCGCCTATGCTGCGCTCGCCAATGCGGGGGTGTGGGTAGAACCAACCGCCATCATGTGGATTGAGGACGCTAACGGGCAAACGCTCGTTGATAACCGCACGCCCGCGGGCAAACAGGTCGTCTCGGCGCAACTGGCTTATCTGATCACCCACATGCTCTCCGATACCTGCGCCCGCTGCATGGTCTTTGCCTGCCCCAATTCGCTGGAAATCCCCGGCAGGCAGGTCGCCGCAAAGACCGGCACGACGAACGATTACCGGGACTCGTGGACGGTGGGCTATACACCCGACCTGGTTGCGGGCGTATGGCTGGGCAACAACGATAATACCGAGATGGATCGCGTCGCCGGTTCTGCGGGCGCCGGTCCCATCTGGAATGCTTTCATGACGCGCGCGCTGGAAGGCACACCTGTGCGTGATTTCCCCCAACCACAGGGAATCATCACCCGCGAGGTGTGTGCGCTCTCGGGCGTGCAGCCCTCGGGCGCTTGCACGGAGCGCCGGGTGGAGGTCTTTGCACAGAACAATCCGCCTCCCGGTTCGGAGCTGGATTGGCTTCAACCGGTCCAGATTGATCGCGCCAGCGGTCTCCGCGCGAATGAATTCTGCCGGCTTAACGTCACCGAGAAGGTGATGTTGGTGTTGGATGCTGTGACCGATCCCGGTGGGCGCAAATGGCTGCTGGAGTGGGCTGCTGCAAACGGCTACGAAATCGCGCCAACGCAATTCTGCACCACGGGCGAGGTTGCGCCAGAGGTCGTGTTGACCCGTCCTGTGAACGGGACCGAGGTCATTGGTGTGGTAGATGTCTACGGCACCGTAGTGGTGCCTGATTTCAGCCATTATGAAGTTCAGTATGGATTGAGCGATAATCCCCAGGCGTGGGCGCCGGTGACCGATCGGATTACGATGGAATTGCGCGATGCTCGGCTGGCGGTCTGGGACACGCGAGGGTTGTCGCCTGATGTCTACACCGTGCGCGTGATTGCCTTCAATCGCGCGGGCACGGCCTTTGAGGCGCGCGCTGTGGTGAAGGTGATTGGGCCAACAGAGACCCCCACGCCCACGCCGACGGCGCCCGGAACGGCCACTCCAACACCCACCATCACTGTCACACCGACCGAGACGCCGACACCATCACCAACCCTGTCGCCAACGCCGACGCCAACGCCGTCACCGACGATGGAACTGCCGACCGAGACACCGACCGAATCGCCCTCGCCAACAGAGACGCCGACTGAGCCGCCAATCGAAACACCTCCACCGGATGAGCCTACACCCACGCCTGAGCCGACGCCCACGGAGCCGCCGCCTGCACCTTGAGTGGACATAGCCAGCGTGCTTCTTGTAAGGAATGATTTTTGCCGTTGCTTTCTCAAAAGTGTTTTGGGACGCGGCGCCGTACTTGGCGCCGCGTCACAAAACAAAAAAAAGATCCTCTTCGTCTGTTTGCAGAACCTTCCCCGGTTACCACCAATAACCTGTCGTACATCCTTCCCAACCGGGTAACGGCCCAATGCTTGACACCCGGAACGCGTGCCCCGCATATATTGCGAGAACCTCCCACTCGCCTTTCTCAAAACAAAAAAAAGATCCTCTTCGTCTGTTTGCAGAACCTCCCCCAGTTACCACCAATAACCTGCTGTATATCCTTCCCAACCGCATTTGACATGACGCTGATTCATGTTATTATTGCCAAGTGTTTGCGCCATAGATTCAAATCAGAGAAGGGGAAAGTACCATCAGTAAGACAAAGTATCGCATCAATCAGCAGATTCGCGTTCCAGAAGTGCGGGTCATTGGAGCCGATGGCTCCAACCTGGGTGTGCTCACCGTTGACGAAGCATTGAGAGCCGCGCAGGAAGCCCATCTGGACCTGGTTGAAGTTGCGCCGAATTCCGAGCCGCCTGTGACCCGGATTATGGACTTCGGAAAGTTCATTTACGAGCAATCGAAAAAAGAACGCGAAGCCCGTAAAGCCCAAAAGCAGGTTGAAGTCAAAGAGATTCAACTGCGCCCGAAAACCAACGAGCATCATCTGGGTTTCAAGACCAAGAATGCGCGCGGTTGGCTTGAAGAGGGCAACAAGGTCAAGGTGCGGGTACGCTTTAGGGGGCGTGAGATTACGTACCCTGAGGTTGCCCTGGAACAGCTGGAAGAGATTGCAAACGAGCTGACGGATGTCGCCATTGTGGAGCAAGCTCCGCAACTTGATGGTCGTACCATGCTGATGATCCTGGCGCCGAAGAAAAAGTAGGAGGAGAATCACGTGCCGAAGATTAAGACCCATAAGTCCACCTCCAAGCGCTTCCGTTTGTCGCGCGGGGGTAAGGGCAAGTTGATGCGAACCAGGCAGGGCAAAAGCCATCTTCGACGGAAGAAGCCCGCAAACGTGCGTCGCACGTACGACGAGATGATCGTTGTTGAACACAAGGGGACCCAGGCGCGCGTTAAGCGGCTGGCGCCCTACCTGCATGAGCAAGAGTAGAGGTGTATTGTGAGAGTTAAGGGAGGCATCGTTACCCGCCGCCGGCATAAGAAGCTGCTGCGGCTCACTAAGGGGTATTACGGCACACGCCGTCGCCTGTTCCGCCGCGCCAACGAGGCGATGTTGAATGCAGGTGTCTACGCCTATCGCGACCGCCGCAATCGCCGGCGTGATTTGCGCCGCCTGTGGATTACCCGCGTCAATGCTGCCGCGCGCCTGAATGGCATTTCCTACAGCAAGCTCATCTGCGCCTTGCGTGAAGCTAACATCATGTTGGATCGCAAGATGCTGGCTGACCTGGCCGTGAACAATCCTGCTGCTTTTGCGCAGGTCGTCACCACAGCGACACAAGCCTGAACCGGTAGGGACTCACACAAAAGGGCGACGCTTGAGCGTCGCCCTTTTGTGTGTATGCAGTTTGTGCCCTGGCTCAGGCCGCGCGCTTGCCTGCCAGCGCTTTGATAAGGCCCACGACCGCGCCGGTAATGAGGCCGAAAAGCACCGCCGCGCGTACATCGAAGAGAATGTGCGCGTTTCCGCTGATTTCTCCAGCTGCAGCAAAAGCGACAGTGCCAGTTTCGATCTTCACCGTATCTGCGAACGCTATGCCAACGCCGCCCTCTTTGATGGTGATGTTTTCCGAGAACGCCATGCCGATGCCGCCTTCACCAAGGTCAATGAAGCGCGCCTCAGCCCGTCCAATGCCGCCCTGTTCCAGGGTGATATGGTCAGCCTGAACCTGCTGCACGTTGCCCTCGCTGGGGCTGATGTTGTCCTTCACTTCAGCTTCCATTTTGCCTCCTGCAAATCTTGAAAATGACCTGTGGCGCAATGGTGTTGCCTGCGCCACATTCCACTGGCAGTATAGCCCCGTTTTGAAAAAGTGACAATGGCGCAAGCAGATGGGCATTCGTAGCAGTTCAGCGGGCTTCTGCGTACCCTACAAGACGCGCTGTGCGGATTGATTGCGGTATCAACCCCGGTACGAATG
>JAFGFB010000227.1 GCA_016931315.1 Anaerolineae bacterium | reverse complement strand
CGCCAGACGTGTGCTCAGTTTAGCCGTCTGCGACAACTTTGGCTCTCGCTTGCTAAGACTTCAACAGGGTGACTTTTGCGGTATTGCTTTTTATGTTTTTGGGCGCGGCGTCGTACCCGACGCCGCGCCCAAAAACACTAAGGAAAAGATCCTCTTTATCTGTTTTATCTTGCATACCATGACTTTACAAGATTGTGGTATACTTATTTATAAAAGAGTCACTGCTTGTATCTATGACTTCTCATAGGTAGAAGCTCCTGTCGCCAAAGGAGTGCCGATGCTGATTTTCATTGTCTCTGATGGCTCGGGCATGACCGCTGAACAGGTAGTTCGTGCCGCGCTACTGCAATTCGAAGGTGTAGAAGTCCAGTTGTTGCGCCGCGCTGATGTGACGACGGCTGAACAGGTGCGCAGCGTGGTTGAGGAAGCCTCACAGCGGCAAGGCTTGATCGTTCACACGCTGGTTTCCGATGATTTGCGCTTGCTCATGCTTGACCAGGCGCGCCTGTATCATGTGGATGCGATGGACCTCATGGGTCCCATGCTCGACCGGTTGGCTTTCGGCTTGAAAAAGGCGCCTAAGCAACAGCCGGGACTTTATGCCCGGCTGACTGCGGAGCGCAATCGGCTGATTGAATCTGTTGAATTTGCCCTGCAGCACGATGATGGACAGCGCGTGAATGAATTGGCGCAAGCTGAAATCGTCCTCGTGGGCGTTTCTCGCACGATGAAGACTCCGGTATCCATTTACCTGGCTTATCACGGGTGGTTTGTCGCTAATGTTCCGCTGGTCCCGGGGATTGCGCCGCCTGCCGCGCTCCTTGAACTGCCCAGCGCCAAAGTATTGGGTTTGGTGATGTCACCCGAAAGGCTTCTGGACCTGCGGCGCACACGCGCCCGGGCTTCTGGTTTGCCGGCGGGAGCTTCCTATGCGGCTATCGAAGATGTTATGGAGGAATTGCGCGCGGCGCGGATTCTCTGTGCTGAGCGAGGTTGGCGCACGGTAAGTGTGACTGCAAAATCGGTTGAGGAAATCGCAGGTGAGATCACGGCTCTGGTGCGGAGGTAAATCATGGGTTGGAACGCGGAGGATATTCGGCGCGAGTTTCCTATCTTTAGCCATCCGGTGCATGGCAAACGCCTGGTTTTCCTGGATAGCGCTGCCAGCGCCCAAAAACCCCAGGTCGTGTTGGATGCCATCACCTCAGTGTATGCGACCTCGTATGCCAATGTGCATCGTGGGCTTTATGGCCTGGCTGAGGCGGCAACAGAGCGTTATGAAGCGGCGCGGGAAAAAATCGCTGCTTTCATTGGGGCGACTGATCCTGAAGAGCTGATTTATGTACGCAACGCGACCGAGGCGTTGAACCTCATCGCCTACGCCTGGGGGCGGGAGCACATTCATGCTGGCGATCGTATTGTCATCACGGAGATGGAACACCACAGCAATCTGGTGCCTTGGATGGCGCTTGCACGGGAGAAGGAAGCGGAACTGGCTTATTTGCCGGTGTCCGATGCCGGAGAACTGGACTTTGCGGCGTTGCCATCGCTGTTAGCGGATGGTCGCACGCGGGTGGTCGCTTTTACGCTGATGTCTAATGTCCTGGGAACCATTCCTCCTGCGCCAGAGCTGATTGCTATGGCGCACCAGGCTGGCGCCGTCGTAGTGGTGGATGGGGCGCAGGCTGTGCCGCATTTGCCGGTAGATGTGAACAAGCTGGGTGCGGATTTCCTCGCGTTTTCGGCGCACAAGTTGGGCGGTCCTGGCATCGGCGCGCTTTGGGGGCGCCGGGAAATTCTCGAAGCCATGCCACCATTTCTCTATGGCGGTGATATGATTTTGAGTGTTAAAAAGCACAACGCCACCTGGAATGACCTGCCCTATAAGTTCGAGGCGGGCACGCCAGCAATTGCGGAGGCGGTTGGTTTCGGGGCGGCAGTGGACTTTCTCTCCTCCTTGGGGATGGAGGCAGTGCATCAGCATGAGCAGGCTTTGGTAGCTTACGCTTTGGAACGCTTGCCGGAGGTGCCGGGCTTGCACATACTGGGTCCGACGCATTCCCAACGCGGGGGAGCGGTTTCTTTTTGGCTAGAGGGCATTCATCCGCATGATATTGCCTCGGTGCTTGATGCTGAAGGGGTGTGTATCCGTGCGGGTTTGCATTGTGCAGAACCGTTACACGCGCGCTTCGGCTTGTCTGCCAGCGCTCGTGCGAGTTTCTATGTGTATAACACCACAGCTGATGTGGATGCGTTGATTGCCGGATTGTTGCAGGTCATTGCCCTACTACGGCGTTAAGCGCAGAAAAGAAGGAGTAGTGATGGGAGACCTCTATCGCGAACAGATGTTGGAACACTACCATGAGCCGCAGAACTACGGCGTCTTAGCCGATGCGGAAGTGGATGTACACCTGGATAATCCTACTTGTGGGGATACCATTCATCTCACCGCGCAACTGGATGATGAAGGGCGTATTGCTAAAGTGATGTTCGAGGGCCATGGTTGCGTCATTAGCATGGCTGCTGCCTCTATGTTGACTGAAGCGGTGGTGGGCAAGACACCGCAAGAGGTGGCGGCGCTCGAACTGCAGGATATCGAGGAAATGATGGGCGGTTTGCGTCTGAGCATGGGACGGGTGAAGTGCGCTCTGCTTTCAGTAAATGCGCTGAAAAAGGGTCTCAAGGAGCGCGGCAGGTTATAGGTGTGTTGTGTCTTGTGTCGTATGATTCGCCAATCGTTGGGTGATGCGCGCGTTACCCCGGTACTTTGGAGCTTGTGTGTTGCAGAATAACCCGCCAACCCCTGCTAGCCGCCCGGCTCGCGGGGGTTTTCGTTCCCACGGGTCCTGGTTGTTGCTAGCCACATTGGTGCTGGGGCTGCTGGTGACTTATGAGCACTGGCTCCCGGTGCTTTTGATTTGGCTCACGCATTATCAGGATCGCGCGTGGGTCGAGGCTGCGATTCGACGTTGGGGCGTATGGGCGCCGCTGGCGTCTATCGGTCTGAACATCTTGCAGGTGCTGCTGGCGCCGATTCCGGGACACATTTTCGCCCCACTAAATGGTTATCTCTTTGGCCCGCTATGGGGCGCTCTTTATAGCATCATGGGCGTGCAGCTGGGTTCCATGCTCGCCATGGGCCTCAGTCGAATATTCGGACGTCGTCTGGTTGAACGGTTTACAGGTGCTGCGCTGTTGGAGCGTTGGGATCGTCTCGTGCATTGTTGGGGCATGCCGTTGATTTTGCTCGTCTTTGCTCTGCCTTTGCTGCCCGATGATGTGCTCTGCTTTGTGGCAGGACTCACGGATATTCCCTTGCGGCGTTTGTTCAGCTGGACTCTGTTGGCGCGTTTTCCCGGTGTTGTAGCGGCGGTGCTATTGGGGGACCGCGTTTTGCGCTTACCCCTCTGGATGCTGGGTATCTTGAGCCTGGGTTTATTGGGGCTTTTCTGGCTAGTGTTGCATTACCATCGCCGAATTCAGGCGTGGTTCTTGTGGCGTTTTCGACGCTACTTGCATCGCTGAATCAAGGCTCAAATTCCCGTCGGATCATTACTGACAGCGTCGGCTGTGGTAGGATACTCTCGATGCGGATGAGCGGATCCGGAAGCGTGACTGTTGGGGTGACAGTATGTCTTCCTGGGGGAAGCTCTGTCAAGTCCGCGAACATTCGAACGCTGGCAATATCTAGCTGCTGGATGAGTTCATAGGGCCCAATGAGCACCAGTCGTAGCCGGTTAGGTTGCAACTCTGCGTTGTAGCCGGGTGCCAATCCTAAAATCTGAGGTTCTACCGGCACAGTTAATTTGCTTTCCTGCGCTTCAAGCGTGACATCGACCAGTACTTCCGGCGTCATCAGGACCGAAAGCCCTTCTGGTATTTGCAGCATTACCGTTGCCGTGAAGCTGGCATCAGTGCCGCTCAAGGAGATTGGATCGGTTTCCAGGTAACCGGCTGAGTTCTGCAACACGTCCTGTCGTCCAATAACCGTGATAATAGGGGGATCAACGGTGACGCGGCTTACCCGGTAGCCATCTGCCGGCTCATCCAGCAAAATTACTCGGACCGCCATATCGCGGATGTTGCCGAGCTGTTCGATAGGCACGCTGACCGAAACGCTCTTGGGAATTACTTCTACATAGTTGATGAGATTACCGGCTTGATCCACCGGCTGTGCCGGCAAGTCTCCGGTGACATTCTGGCGCTGTTCTTTGACGGAAATCCGAAGTTGTGCCCTGGTCACCTCCTCGACCAGGGATTCCGGACCACGCACGGTCACGGTTTGTGGAACGTAGGTAGATGGGCGGGCGACGAAACCCAATGCGGGGCTGCCATCTATCACCACGAGCACCGGAACATCCTTTTCTGCCAGCGTTTCGAGGTTTAGCGTGATGCGATCCGGTGAATACTCGACAATCTGAGATGGACCGCGAAGCACTTCGACGATTACGGGCACGACAATGTCTTTCCCTGGTTCAGTGGCGCTGAGATCAACATAGGCATGGATATCTTCAGGCTGAAGAATTTCCCAGAGTGAGCTGGGGGCTCGCAGGACCACCCGTACTTTTGCATTTTCGGCGCCATAGGCTGCCATGCGATCTTGCGGCACTCCCAATATCTCGATGGGAATGGCCGTCGCGTAGGCGCGTTCTTCTGTGGGGTCGCTGGTCTCAGTCGCCACCGCCCAGAAGAAGAAAGCCAGGACGAGTGAAAGGATGACGAGGCTCAGGTTTTGTCCGAGGCGATTGCTCATCTCAGCGGCTCCTGTGTCGTTCTGGGGACTTTCCAGCTGGGGTATTCTTGCGCTGATGCACGGAGGCTGAGGCGTACTTCTGATTGAAGAAGGTGCTGAGGACGGCTTCCAGGCGCTCGATTTCGAAATCGCGGATGATGCGCCCATCGTGCGCGATGGAGATCGTCCCACGTTCTTCCGAAACCACTAAGGCGATTGCGTCGCTGTCCTCCGTAATGCCAATTGCCGCGCGGTGGCGTAGTCCCAATTGTCTATCGGAGAGAAAGGCTGAAGTCAATGGCATGACGCAAGCTGCCGCGGCGATGCGACGATCTCGAATGATGACGGCGCCATCATGTAAGACGGTATGGTGGTCGAAAATCGTGGTCAACAGCTCGGATGTGATTTCAGCATCGAGAGCCACACCCGTCTCTACATATTCCTGTAAACCTGTGCCCCGTTCAAAGACAATCAGTGCGCCTGTCTTGCGCTTTGCCATGTACCGTGCGGCAGCAGCTGTGGCATTGAGCATAGTCTCGGCGGTATTGCTGTTGGATTGGACACGCCTGAGAAAACTACCACGCCCCAGCCGTTCGAGCGCCCGTCGTAGTTCTGGTTGAAAGATAACGGGAAGCGCAAACAAAATGACCGGCAGCACCTGCGCTACCAGCCAGCTCAGCGCCTGCAAGCGCACGATTCGGCTCAACAACGCCAATGTAATCAGCAGTGCTGTGATACCGCGCAATAAAGGTACAGCACGAGTGCCGCGTAGCGCGTAGAAGATTGCAAAGAATAACAGCGCTACCAGAAAGATATCCACCATGTCCGGCCAGGACAGGCGTTCAATTAACCACTGAAGTTCCCACATACCAAAGTAATTTTCGTTATCCCTTTTGAAGGCACGATGGAGCCTTCAAGGTTCAAGCGGGCTATTAGGATGGTCCCGTTAGTTGCTCCTTTAGGCTAATATACGATTCGATATTTGCCGGCTTGAGCGCAATAATCGCATCCAGCGTTTTTATCGCATCCGCCTGTTGCCCCGCTTCTAGTTGGAGGTCGCCGAGTACATCCAGATGCTCCAGTGCTTTCTGGCGCTTGCCCATGTTGAGATAGAGTTGCGCTGCTCGGAAGCGCAAGGGAATGGATTCCGGCTGTTCGCGAATCAAGTCCTCCAGAATGACGCTGGCTTTTTCGCTGCGTTGGGTAGTGATGTAATGTTTCAGCAGCTGATCTAGTGCGGAAATTGCGAGGTGCGCTCTCCCGATGCGTGGGTAGAGGCGCATTAGTCCGAGGTGCGCGCGTTCGTCATCTGGTGCGAGGCGGGTGATTTCCTGGTAGTGTTTGATGGCGCTTTTCCAGTCCAGGCGTTGCATCGCCAGGTCGGCCACGCGATGCAGGATGCGCACGGTCCACCTTTTTTCGGGGGCGCCGCGTGGCGCCAGGCGCAAGGCTTCGGTATAGGTCTCTTGGGCGCGTTCCGGCTGTGCCAGCTGGTAATAGGCATCGGCGAGTTCGAGATACCAGCCCAGTGCGTCATCTATTTGTCCGCGTTGGGTGAGCATCTCGATCATCCGGGTGTGAATGGTGAAATCCAGGGGAGAGAGTTCAAGAATTTGCTGATAGGTTGCCAGTGCTAGCGGAACCTGCCCGCGTGTCTCGTAGGCTTGTGCAATCACGCGCATTTTTTCGATAGCGCCCTCTAAATTGCCGCTCTCGATATAGAGCTGCGCTAACATGCTGTGCAGCGGCAGGTAGTGGGGGGCTTTACCGATGGAGTAGCTCAGCTCTTCGAGCGCCGAATAGGTTTTCTTACGCCGGATATATTCCTGCGCCAGGGCTGCCGAGCGTAGTACATCCTCTGAACCTGCCAGACTCAGAACTTCCGCTAGCCCCAACACTGTACCGCTACGCGCCAGACTATCAATCCGTTTGCGGGCTTTGATCACTTCTTCTTCCCAGCCCCGCTGCCCGAGAAAACCGACCAACGAGTTTACCAGATGTTGGACACGTTCAGGTTCACCTGTGTTGACCAGGTTCTGCGCCAACCCTTCGTAAACGCGAATCAGGTCATCAACCTGGTCGCGTCTCACGGTGGTAAGGTCAATCACTTTGACCGCTTCCAGAAAATGCTCGAGGGCTTCATCAAAACGCCCCTGTGCCTGATAGCATTCTCCCAGAGCGAAGTGACTTCCGAGCAGAAAGCCCGGGTCCGGAAGTGAGCGCTCCAGCTGGCCGATGGCTTCGTCGAAGCGCATTTGTTCCTTGTAGAGCAGTCCTAGATTGAAGTGGATAGAGGGCATCGAAGTGCCAGCGGCTACCAACCGCTCGTAGGCGCTCAAGGCTGTTTCCAGGTCGCCGCGCGTCTGCGCATCTACGGCTTGCCCGATGAGCAGGCTCACCTCTTCGCTGGAAAGCCCTGGTATTGCCGGACGCTCATCATCGAACAGGGACTCCGCCAACGATTCGAGCGCGCGTTGTCGGGCAATTTCGGTCACGCTGCCGGCTTCACTATCCAGCTCAAGGTCCATCTCTTCGCAGGTGACCTCGAAAGTGTCCCCCGTGAGATCGGACGTGGAGGGAGGAACGGGAACCGGGCGACCGCTTTGTAGCAATAACATGACTTGTCCCAAGACGCGGTCATTGGGGGCGAAACGCTGCATTTGTCGACAGACTTCGATAGCCCAGCTTTGATGTGTCTCCTGGTACAGGTGTGCTAACCAGAGTGTGGCCCGTAGCGCTTTGTCAATGGCGCCCTGCTCCTGGTAATATTTCAACAGGTCAGCCCAGGCACGGTCATTGTGAGGATTGCAGCGCGTGGCATTTTCTAGCGCGGCAACGCGTTTGTCCATCAGACCTTGCCTTTGATACAGGTCCGCAGTTTCGATATAGCGCGTCGCTGCCTCTTCATTCTGGCCCTGCTGCGCCAGAATATCTGCCAGGCGCTCCCGTGGTCCAGTATCCTTAGGCGCGAGTGCAGCCAGCCGCCGGTAGATTTCTGCCGCGGTTTGCAGGTCCCCAGCGTTGAACAGCGCCCAGGCATAGCCCATGAGTGCGGCGCTATCTTCAGGGAACTCTTGTAGCGCTTTCCGGTAAGCTTCTACGGCATCGGGCCATTTATTCTGCCATATCAGCTCGTTGGCACGTTGCACGGCTTGTTCAAATCGCTGGCGATTGCCTGCCATGGCGCCCTCCTCAAGAATTGCAAATCAGCCGGTGATCCGGTTTATACCGGCGTGTGTCTTTCGTGAATGGCGTTTCAGCTTTCACGAAAGACACTTCTCGCCCGGATTCGTTACTACTCGAACAACCAAACCAGAATGGCTTTCTGCCCGTGCATGCGGTTTTCTGCCTGATCGAAGAGCGCCGATTGCGGCCCATCTGCCACCTCATCGGTGATTTCCTCGCCGCGATGGGCGGGCAGGCAGTGCATCACAATGGCATCTTTCTTCGCGTGAGCCAACAGGGCGTTGTTCACCTGGAATGGCGGGAAAACCTTGCGTCGTTCTTCGGCTTCGGTTTCCTGTCCCATGGAGGTCCAGGTATCGGTGTAAACCACATCGGCATCCTTGATGGCTTCGTGCGGGTCGGAGGTGACGGTGATTTTGGAGCCACTTTCCGCTGCGAATTGCTGCGCCAACGCCATGACGTCGGGTCGCAGACTGTAGCCTTCGGGTGCTCCCAGGGCGAAATCCATCCCCAGTTTGGCCGCGCCAAAGATGAGCGAGTGGGTTACATTGTTGCTATCTCCAAGATAGGTGAGCTTCTTGCCTTGAAATTCGCCCTTGTGCTCCTGAATCGTCAGGAAATCGGCGATGCCCTGGCACGGATGCGAGTAATCTGATAGCCCATTGATGACCGGGACAGATGCCCATTTCGCTAATTCGACGACATCGGCATGGTCGAAGACACGGGCCATGATGACTTGCACGAAGCGTGATAGCACCCGCGACACATCCGCGACACTTTCGCGCTTCCCCAGCTGAATCTCGTTGGGTGAGAGGTAAAGGGCATGCCCACCGAGATGTAACATGGCCATATCAAAGGAAACACGGGTGCGCAGGCTGGGCTTCTGGAAAATCATTCCCAGAACTTTGCCGCCGAGCAAGGGGGCATTCCCGCCAGCTTTCCATTCTGTCTTCAATTGTACTGCCAGATTCAGAATGTCTTTGAGTTCTGCAGTTGTCAGGTCTGCCAGAGTTAAAAAGTGTCTCATTTTTTCCTCCAATTTTGTGGAATCTTGGGTCACAAATTAAGTATACCACGAAGACCCACCGAGAAAAAGACGGTCACAGTTTTGGGGACACTCTACATGCAGAGTGGTAACAGATGTCATCCTGCTTTGCCTATACTTGCCGGTTGAAGTACTTGTATGTGGGTGCTATACTAATAACACGCTGATACGTTACTGCGCTAATACGCTGACTACACCGATTTGAAAGGAGATTGCGTATGTCAATGATGCAGGCTGTTGCCAAACTGCAACCGGCGCCCGGGATGGAAATCATTCAAGCGCCTATTCCAGTCCCTGGTCCGCGGGATGTTTTGATCAAGGTCAAAGCCACCTCAATCTGTGGGACTGATGTTCACATCTACAAGTGGGATCGTTGGTCGCAAGGGCGTATCAAGCCGCCCTTGATTGTAGGACATGAATTCACGGGTGAGATTATCGCCGTGGGCGAACAAGTGCGCCCTGATGAACCGGGTGTGGGGGATTATGTTTCGGCAGAGAGCCATATCGTCTGTGGTGTGTGTCAGCAATGCCGTTTAGGTCAGGGGCATATCTGTCCCAACACGCGCATCATCGGTGTGGATACCAACGGTTGTTATGCCGAGTATGTGGCGATTCCGGTGGAGAATGCCTGGAAGAATCCCGCTGACATGCCCATTCCTGTGGCCAGCTTGCAGGAGAATTTCGGCAATTCGGTGCATACGGTTGCCGCAGTGGATGTGCGTGGCAAGACAGTATTGGTGACCGGTTGTGGTCCGGCGGGGTTGATGGCGGTTCCCGTGGCGCGAGCTTTCGGTGCAGAGATTATCGTGGCTTCCGATCTCAGCCCCTATCGTCTGGATTTGGCGCGCAAAGTGGGGGCCGACCTCGCACTCAACCCTGCTGAAGCGGACTTGATGCAGCGGGCGCAAGATGCTGTTCGGGGCAAAGGTTTCGACGTATTGCTAGAAATGTCGGGTGCACCGCAGGCGCTCGTGCAGGGATTGCGTTTGCTCAAACCCGGTGGTGATGCTGCGCTTTTGGGTCTGGCGCCGGCCACCCTCAACGATTTTGACCTGAATAACCTGGTCATCATGAAGGGTGTGACGGTGCACGGGATTGCCGGACGCCGGTTGTGGGAAACATGGTATCAGATGCGCGCCCTTATTGCCTCGGGTGCGGTGGATTTGCGGCCAATTATCACCCATGAATTCCCTCTCAGCCGCTGGCATGAGGCGATGGAGATCATGGCTTCCGGCAATAGCGGCAAGATCGTGATGTATCCGGGAGAATAATCGGGCAGATACCCACGGCTGTGCCAACACGTGTATCCGCACCCATTCGCACCCCCCACGGTGATTCCTGTGTCGACGCCGGTGTTGGATTGTTCCGATATGTCTGCCTGCCGTTGGTGCTACATGCCGGGCAACCGTGACCCAAGATTGCCCGGCTTAGGATTATCCCGCTAATATAAGGAGAACTTATGACTGAGAAGAAACTACAATGGATCGAAGAGGAAATGGCTGCGTTGCGAGAACAAGGCCTGTTTGTCAATCTGCGCACCATTGAGTCGCCCGCTGGGGCGTGGATGGTGGTGGATGGAAAGCGCGTGCTCAATATGTGCACCAACAACTACCTGGGCCTTGCCAATGATCCCCGACTGGTCCAGGCCGCCCAAGCGGCGTTGGACCGCTTTGGGGCCGGCCCCACTGCTGTGCGCTCCATTGCCGGGACGCTCAGCCTGCACCGCGAGCTGGAGCAGGCGATGGCCGAATTCAAGAACGTTGAGGATGCGCTCTATGTGCAGGCTGGTTTTCTCGCCAATCAAGCCGCACTTCCGCCGCTGGTAGGCCCAGAAGATGTGATTTTCTCCGATCGCCTGAATCATGCCAGCATCATTGATGGCGCACGTCTCAGCCGCGCTAAGATCATTGTCTATGAGCACAATGACCCAGCTGACCTGGAAGCCAAGATCAAAGAGCATCTGCCGCAGTACCGGCGCGGTCTCATGGTGACCGATGGTGTCTTCTCGATGGATGGCGACCTCGCGCCGCTGGACCAGCTCTATGAAGTCTGTGACCGCTACGCGGTGATGACGATGGTGGATGATGCGCACGGTGAAGGTGTGGTGGGGCGAGGCGGGCGCGGTATCGTGGACCATTTCGGCTTGCACGGCAAATTCGATGTGGAGATTGGAACCTTCTCCAAGGCTTTTGGTGTCGTGGGCGGCATTATCGCGGGCAAGAAACTCATCATTGATTACATCCGTCAGAAGGCGCGACCCTTCCTCTTCTCCAGCGCCGTTACCCCGGCAGATACTGCCGCGTGCCTTGCCGCCGTGCACGCGTTGAGCGAGTCCACGGAACTGGTGGACCGTTTGTGGGAGAACACCCGTTACTTCAAGAGTGGGATGCGAGCGCTAGGTTTCGATACGGGTCAAAGCGTCACCCCCATCACCCCGGTGATGCTGGGTGATGTGAAGCTGGCTAAAGAATTCAGCCGGCAGCTCTTTGAGCGAGGCGTCTTTGCCATGGCGCTGGGCTTCCCCACCGTTCCTAAGGGCCTGGCGCGCATTCGCGTTATGGTCTCGGCTGCGCTTTCGCAGGAGGACCTCGATTTTGGCTTGGAGCAATTTACGGCAGTAGGTCGGGGTCTTGGCGTCATAGGGTAGTTGCGTTCCGTTTGCTATGGTTTATTACGCCGACTTGTGCCTGGTGTTCTGATGAATTTTCAGGCTGCGGCTTCAAGTTGGTTCAAGTCAGCGCAGAAAGCCAGTTTTAACGTGACTGTTCAGGCTTCATTCGGCATGAATGCCGCCGCAAGGTGTGAATTTCGGGCTTAAAGCCCACCAGGTGAGGTGTTTTTCGCTGCTGTACTATGCACGGCAGCGAAAAACACTCTCTAAAACTGTGGCTTTAGCCTGAGGCGGCGACTCAACCGCTCCTCGTTGTGGTAACTGGGAAAACGCTGAACAATTACCGCCGCTCTGTACCAAAGGTTGTTCCATCGTGGAGAAGCCACTACAAAAACCTCCGGAGGAATCTCTCCTTACTGGGCTTATGGATACCCTGGAACTGCTCATTGCCCAAGCCCAGGCTTACGAGCGCGCCTTGCCGCCAGACAATTATCCTGCTCGCGCTGCTGTTGCCACGCTCGGTGAACTTGCGCGGCAGGCGTTGAATGAGGCGCGTGATGTTGCGGCGCGGATCACGCCATCCACTCCAGCGGCGCATCCCCTTTCCCCGCGCGAGTATCAGGTGCTCACACTTGTTGCGCAAGGCCTAACCAACCGGGAAATTGCCTACCGGCTTGGTATCAGCGATCGCACTGTACAGTTCCATATCAACATGATTTTCAACAAAACCGGCGCGCAGTCTCGCACCGAAGCGGTTGCCCTGGCGCTATCCCGGCGCTGGCTGGAAGTAGAAACATGACCGGAGTATCCGTATGCCCTGTGGAAAATCGCAGGGTACAACTGTGGTAATGGCGGAAGCAGTTACGGGGATGATGTGCTATGCTGAATATGGTGGACGAAGCCTGGCTCATGTGAGACGCACTCACCACTATATGGTAAAGGGGTGAATGATGGAAATCCAAGACGTTCTTGCCGCCCTCGGACCTTTGGTCCCGCTTTACACAGATGCAGATGTGCTTGAAATCATGGTGGACGCGCCCGACTCCGTGTATGTTGAGCGGTGCGGCAAGCTGGAGAGAACTCAAGTGCAATTCGAATCCCCTGACGCACTACGCGCCGTTATTGATGCACTACTGGCTCTGGACGGGATTGTGCTCTTACCGGAGCACCCCATTGGTGAGATGCGCTTTCCTGACGATGCGCGGCTGCTCGCGGTCATTCCGCCTACCGCACTGAATGGTCCTACATTTGTTATCCGTAAATCTGCTCCGCAAAGAATGACCTGGGAGCGCTTGTTTGAGTATGGTGCGGCGACACCGGAGGTGCGCGATTTTCTTCAGATGGCTATCAACGCGCGCGTAAATATCCTGGTGGCTGGTGGACCAGGCAGCGGAAAGACCACCATTGCCAATATGCTCGCTGAGATGATCCCTGCCAATCAGCGTCTCATCGTTGTTGAAGAAACGCATGAGTTGCGTTTCGATCGTCCACATCGCGTTTGGTTAGAAGGAGGCGGCCCGGCGGCGCTTCCACTAACAACGCTACTTGATACGGCAGCACGGATGCGCCCAGATTGGTTAATTGTGGGTGAACTGCACGGCGCAGAAGCTATGCGGGCGTTGCAAGTGATGAGCACTGGTTACAATGCTATCACTACCATCCATGCCACCAGCCCCGAGGATGCCTTGTCACGCCTGGAAACCTACTGCTTGATGGCGAATTTGGGTTTAGGGCTGGCAGAGATTCGGCGGTTGATTGCCTCGGCTGTGCAACTGATCACCTACCAGGAACGATTGCCCAATGGCAGGCGCAAAATCATGCGGTTGCTGGAAGTGGCTGGTCTGGAGAGCGATTTGCGTTACAATCTCAAGCCGTTATTTCGCTTTGACGCAGATAGAGGGACCTTGGAGCGCACGGGAGAACTTCCGTTGTGGGACCAGATATTAGCCACGGTTTAAAATGAGAAGGTCAATCAGCGACGATTTACCACCACCCGCTCAATGAATTCCGCGCCGCGCAGGAATCCCAAAGCCCCGGCTTTGACGCTCACCTCATCGTAAAGCTGTACAGCATCTGGCGGCAACCGTGGGTCGCGAATGGCGACTGGCACAGGTCCGTGAACGTGGTTCCCCGTGGCGACGGGGGTGGGGTGATCCGGGAGCACGGCGACGATGATCTCCTCCAGGCGGGGACCCAAGCCATCGAGAAGGCGTTGAATCAGACGCCGGTCGAGATCCTCGATGCAGCGAAGCTTGAGCGCCAGGTCGCGGGCATGCCCGGCTTCATCGGGCGCCTCCACATGGACATAAACCAGGTCGTGATCCTCCAAAGCCACCAGCGCCGCATCGGCTTTGCCCTCGTAGTTGGTGTCGTAGAGACCGGTTGCGCCTTCCACCGGAATGATTTCCATCCCTGCGTAGATACCCAAGCCCTTGATAAGGTCCACTGCTGTGATGACCGCGCCGTTTACACCAAAGCGCTCCTGAAAAGTTGCCATTTGCGGGCGGCGCCCCGGTGACCAGGGCCAGAGCGCATTGGCGGGCTGTTTGCCTGCTGCAATGCGGGCGCGATTGAGCGGATGCGCTGCCAGAAACACCTGTGATTCAGTGATCAGGCGGTTGAGGATTTCAGCGGTCGCAGTCGCTTCAGGCGTGAGTGGCTTTACCAGCAGTTCGGTGATGGCTTCGCCGACATGGTCGTGCGGCGGCGCACATTCCAAGCGTGGGTCGCCGCCCGAAATGACGAGCAGATGACGATAGCTCAATCCGGGCGTCAAGCGAATGGCCCAACTGGCGAAATGTGCTTGCAGGTCTTGAATCAGAATATGGGCTTCTTCATTGCTGATATGACCCGCTGAATGGCTGCGAATGCGTCCCGCCTCTACACAGATGAGGTTCACGCGCATGGCGACATCATCTAGGGCAAGCGCCACACCGAGGCTTGCGGCTTCCAGCACCCCTCGACCCTGATAGACCTCATGGGGGTCATAGCCCAACACCGTGAGATTGGCGATTTCGGAGCCGGGGGGCAAATCATCTTCAACTGTGAGAAATTGTCCTGTACATCCCTCGCGAGCCAGAAAATCCATTCCGGGGGTATGTGCTGCCATCAGCGGGGTGCGACCATCGAGTTCCGGGATGGGGAAGTCTGCCATTCCATCGCCAAGGATAATGAGCGTTTTCAGGGGTGCTGGTTTTTGAGAGGTTTCCATCATCATCTTTGCTTTTACCTTTTCTTTGCAAAAACCTTATCAATCGCCGCACTGACTGCCTCATATTTGGCAGGTAACACGAGCGGCGGATTGGCATAGCGCGCCTCGACGCCTTCCAGCGCGCCTCTTGCCGCGTGATCATGGTAGCCGACCTTGAAATCGGTGAACTTAAGCCCATGAGCGGTGGAGATGATCACTACGCGGTCGGTGGCTTTGATTTCGCCCCGCGCAACGAGCTTTTCCAGCGTCGCGAGGGCGACACCGGTGTGGGGGCAGGTGTAAAGCCCGGTTCTATCCGCGCGGGCAGCGGCATTGGCGAGCTCGTCCTCCGTTGCCTGTTCCACCACGCCGTCGAAGGCGCGCAGCATCTTGACGGCGCGCTCGTAGCTCACGGGATCCCCAATCTGAATGGCGCTTGCCAGCGTCTTCTGCGCCTGGATGGGTATGTATTGTGTAAAGCCGGTCTGGAAACTCCGGTATAGGGGATTGGCATGTGCTGCCTGCGCGCAGGCGATGCGGGGGAGCTTTTGAATGATTCCCAGGTCACGCAGCAGGAGTAGCCCTTTTCCCAACGCGCTCACATTGCCCAGGTTTCCGGCAGGAATGATGATCCAATCGGGAACCTCCCAGCCAAGTTGTTGAACGATCTCGATGCCGACGGTCTTCTGTCCCTCGATGCGCAGCGAATTCATGGAATTCGCCAGGTAGATGGTGGGATCATGGGTGAGCTGCTGCACGATGCGCATACAGCCGTCGAAATCTGCATCCAACGCCAGCACCAGCGCCCCATTGGCGATGGGCTGTGCCAGTTGCGCAGTGGATATTTTCCCCTTGGGGAGCAGGATGACGGCAGGGATGCCTGCGGCCGCCGCATAAGCCGCCAACGCTGCCGAGGTGTCACCTGTAGAGGCGCAGGCAACTGCACGGATGGGTTTGCCATCGGCGAGCATCTGCTGGACTACGGATACGAGCACCGTCATGCCCAGGTCCTTGAAGGAGCCAGTGTGACTGTTGCCGCAGAGCTTGACCCACAGCTCCGGCACGCCGATCTCACGTCCCAGGCGCGCGGCGGGGAAGAGATGCGTGTGTCCTTCCGCCATGGAGACGATGTTTTCCTCAGCGACTTCCGGGCAAACCCACTCCTTCTTGCCCCAGACGCCGCTGGCGTAGGGCAGCTGCGGCGCCCGCGCCCGCGCCTCGAAGAGCGCTTTCCATTCGGCGGCGCTACGGTCTTGAAGTGCCGCAACATCGTGTGTCACATCGAGCAAACCGCCGCAATCTTCGCAACGATAGATGACATCATAGATGGAATAGCGGCGTCCGCAGCCACGTACACATTCAAGCCAGCTGTGATAGGCCATAGCAGCCCTCCTGAAAAATAGATCTGAAGCGTGGGATCTCTGCTCCGGGATGTTGTTCATTTGTGTGGCCTTGATTCTAGTTGGCTTCATCTTTGTGTCAACCTGACGACTCGAAGGGCATTCGTAGCAGTTCAGCGGGCTTCTGCGTACCCTACAAGACGCGCTGTGCGGATTGATTGCGGTATCAACCCCGGTACGAATG
>JAFGFB010000226.1 GCA_016931315.1 Anaerolineae bacterium | reverse complement strand
GTACAGGTCGCCGATGAAGCGGGTCTCGAAACCGGGGTCGCCCTCACCCCCACCAACCGCCTGCGGTTGGCCCCCTCTCCCAGCAGTGGGCGAGGGGGGCATGGGGCGGAAGTCGAAGCGCAGCCAGTCGGGCCGGTTGGAATCGGGCCGCCGCCAGACATCATCGAGGAAACGCTGCACCAGCTCATCGTCGGGTGCGGCCAGGTCATACTCGGTCGGATCGAAGAGGTCGGGCAGCAGGCGGGCGGCGTCGCGGCAGCACCAGCGGATATAGGCTGCCGCGCCCAGATTGCGCGTGAGCTGCGCCCATATCCGCTGCCCATCGGTGTTGCGGAGGCGGGTCACGCCCAGCAGGCCGCGATCCTCCAGCACGCGGAGGAACAGGATGCGGAGGATGAACTGGATGGCGGCCTGGCGACACCAGCGGTCGAGCCAGACCGTAAATTCCTCGTCGGCGCCCTCAGCGGTGTAGATCTCGTGCAACCGCGCCAGCCGCCGCGCCGTATCCACGATGCGCGCGCGAATACTCTCAGCCAGGCGCAACCGCCATTGTTGCAAAATCAAGCGTAGTTCGTAGTAGCGTTCGAGGTCCATGCCAGGTCTCTTTCGACAGGATTCACAGGATTTACAGGATAAGATTTCTGGAACGTCTTGTTAATCCTGGTAGTCTTCTGCATTACAATAGCCGATCCTGGACTGCCGGGGTCGGGTGCGCCCCAGGCTCAGGACCGGTGACAAGCTCGTAGGCGGGCGAAGCGGCGCTGGTCTGCGCCAACACCCCGTGGATGAGCAACGTTTGCCCGCGCAGCCGCCCACCCGCAGCGATGACGCACAAGCCGCGCTCGGTCGCATCGTAGAGCGCCTGCGCCACATCCAACTCATAGCGCACAGCCAGGTTGAGATTGCCGATGATGAGTGGGCGCTCTGTAGTGATTCGCCCGCCGAGCTGCGCCAGCCATTCGCGGGCTGCCAGCCGGCTCACCGCCAGCGTCCCATGACGCTCCAACGTCACCAGCTCATCCCAGCCCTCCGCTGCAAGCTGCGCCAACAACGCGCAATCGAAATCCAGATACTCAGCCCCCAGCGTCTCCGCCAGCCAGCGCGCGTCGCGATGCGCGGAACTCAGCGGCAGCGCGACCAACACGAGATTGCGCGTGTGCCGGTAGGCAGCGCGCCCACGCAGCAGGTCCGCCAGTTGGGGCAGGGTCACACGCACCTCAGCCATGGCGCACCGCCTCCGCAATCCGCGCCGCCGCATCCGGTCCCCGGAACGTACACTGCTTCTCCGAGCCGTAGAAATCGGTCACCACTAGCCCGGAGCGTTCCGCCTCAGCCATCACAAAGCGGACGTAGGCGGGCTTGGCGCAATACGCCACCCGCGTCCACGAGTGAGCGGCGATGAAATCCAGCGAGCGCGAGCTCCAGCCCTGCCCGGCGAATTCCAGCGCCAGCGAGAACCAGAACGCGCGCGGGTCCGGCTCATAGAAGCGGGCAAAGAAGCGTTTGGCGATGCGATCCCCCGGCACATTTTGCGCCTCCAACAGCCCAAACTTGGTGAGATGTGCAGTAATGTGGTTGCGCGTTTTGGCCGTCGTACTCTCGGTCGTCGTGTTAAGCCGTGTCTCAAGAAAAGGCATCCACGCTTCGAGAGGGATTTCAGCCGCCCCCACCGATGCCAGCGGTTGCTCGCCCGCCTCGGCATGGGGCAAGACCACCTCACGGAGCGCTTCCCAGACCAACGGCGTCGTGCGCAGATACTGCGCCAGCAGCAGATCGCGCTTCAGGCGGCTTTCCAGCAGCGGCGTGGTGAGCAGCGTGGTGAGCGGCGTCGCCACAAAGCGGTCGCCCTCGGTCTGGAGGAATTTCTGCTGCACGGCGCGCACAATCTCCTGCCGCCGCTGGCGCGAAGCCTGCGGCAACCGGTAGAGCGCCTCATCCTGCCACGCGGCCACGCTCTCCAGCTCGCGGGTCAGGTCAATAAGCTGCAGCGCCTCGTCAATATCAATGGATTTGGTCAGCGGGCCGTAGCAGTTTGCCACGCTTGTGGGAACCATCATAGCCATAAGGGGTGCTCTCCAGCGGCGTGCAATACGCGCAAATCGCGGCGCCCGTGCAGGTCGCGCCGCCCCACCACGGCGTGATACTTCTCCGTGCGCGCGAGCGTCGCGCTCAGGTCCGCGTCATCCAAAAAGAGGGGTAGCCCGGTGCGCGGCGGGGCGTGCAATTCCCAGGCAATCAGCCCGGCAAGCAACAGTTCTTCCGGCGAGGCACAGATCACCACGAAGTTCTCCCAGAAATAGAGCGCGGCTTCGGGGCGGGTGCAGAGCGTGTAGGCGACCCACCCGCCGGTGCCGGGCAACTCCAGCCAGCGCTCATGCGGCGCGGGGAGAGGCAGCGCTTCCAGCGGCGCCGCAGCGGGCAGAGGCACACCCAGAGCTGCAGCTTGCGCGCGCAAATACGCCTCCTGGGGCTGCTCCGCCTGCGCCAGCGCCTCGGCGATCCAGGCTTCGGCTACAGCGGGCGCGAGCGTCGCGCCGGCGGCGGGCCAACCATCCCACCACGCGCCGGGATCAAAGGGCAACGGCATCGCCGCGCCGGCGTCCTCAATGGCAAGCAGGACCAAATCGGCAGCATCCAGCTGATTGCGGAAGACCTGCCACACCTGCTGCCCGGCTCCGGTGAAGCGAGCGGGGGTCCGTCCGGCGAGCTCCGCGCGCACCAATGCCCGCAGGCTAGCGTGCAAGAAAAGTGAGGGGAAATCCATGTCGTGCATCATCACCTTCAAAAACAAGAGTCCGGCATGGACTTAGTGTAGCACAGTCGAGGGTAAAGGCAAAAACGCTTGTAGACGTTAGACACAGGATATTGACTATTACCAAGTAGAATTATATAATCAATATAGAACATCTTCTCCTCTCACATCATCACGAAAGGATCAATGGCGATTGAGCATGAATTCCATTGAAATTCGACAACGATTTGTGAATTTCTATCGAGATCTTGGTTTCCATTTACTGCCTCGTGCGCCCATGCTTCACCCATCAATACCCATGTCATTTGTCATGAGCGCCGGATTAGTTCAAGTCGAAACAGCACTTGCCAGTTCTGAGCCGCGTGATGGCAACCGATTTGTTTTGGTGCAGGAATGCTTTCGACATTTTGATCTCGACAAAGTAGGAACAGATGATATCCACTTGAGTATGTTTGAAATGCCGGGCGCCTTTGTATTTGACTCAAACGGCAGAGTAGAAACGGTGAGACGAATGTGGCATCTGGCAACTTCAATCTTGGGGGTTGATCCGAACCGAATATGGGTATCTTATTTCCGTGGGGGAAGAGTACTGGGAAACGATCTACCTCCTGATGAAACAACCCGCCAGACATGGATGAACCTGGGCATTACGCCTGAACGCATTGTGGGGTTGGTAGATGACAATTACTGGATACAAGGTGGCGGAATTGATGGTATGGAAACGCCTCGCAAGGCGGGGCCGAACACCGAAATCTTTTTCGACCGTGGCACAGATAAGGCGTGTGGTTCCAACTGTCGCCCAGGATGCAAGTGTGGCAGATTCGTAGAGTTCTCGAATTCCCTGTTCATCTGCAAAGAAGTTGATGAAACAACGGGTCAATTACACCCAATGACGGAGCCGTTTTCGGAAACAGTGATTGGCACAGAGCGTCTGGCAATGATTCTGCAAAAAGCACCTTCTGTTTTCGATACTGACATCTTCCGACCACTTATCACGACCATTCGCAGCCACGTTGAGGTCACTGGCTTACCCGAGACGTTAGTACGCTCCAGCGAACGAGTCATCGCTGATTACGCAAAAGCTCTCTATGTTCTGGTAATAGATGGGGCGCCTGCGCCGGGCAAAAATGGGCGAGAGCGTATCATCAAACTCTTGATTCGGGGCATCCTCACGCGGGCGGTCATTCTGAATCTGGACCCTGAGAAGCTACTGCCCTCAATCGTCAGCTGCATATCACAAACCATTTCTGATGATCTTCGGGGCACACCAGACGATGAACGACGGCTTCAAACGTATTTTACACATGAAGGGCGTCGCTTTGCAGCGACACTTCAGCGTGGCAGGAAGGAACTACAGTCCCTTATTTGCAAGAACAACGGCAATACACTCACCGGCGACCAGATTGTACAACTAGAGAAGCTGCAGGGAATTCACCATCTTCTTACGGCTCATATGCTGCAACAGCAAGGCCTGACGTTCGCTGAGATGGATTATTGGCAAGCATTGCGTGTATGGAAAGAAGGAGCGCGAGCATGACATCCTATGAGAACTCCGACCAAGGTCAATTTTACCAGTCTGTAGTTGAGACGATTGGTCTGGCACTACAACTACCCGGCTGCATCTGGCTCTTGGATAGCGAGCGACAGGCGTTGAAGATCGTAGCCGCCCAAGGCCTATCTGATAGCTACGTTCGAAACGCGTTTCTAAGTCTGGATGAAGCCTCTGTAGCCGCTGAGGTATTGAGAACGGGCAAGACTGCCGTCATAGAAAATATCGCCCAAGATCAACGTTGGAAATACAGAGCTGAAGCAAAAGCCATGCGGCTGGAATCAGGAATGGTCGTCCCTTTGCGAGTCAAGGGTAAAACCGTCGGCGTTCTCGACGTCTATTCTGATGTAGTACGGAATTTCACCGATTTTGAGAGGACTCTTGTCGAGAATCTTGCGACGCAGGTAGCTGCTACGGAGCAGTTAGTCGCTGACATGACCGAGATCAACAGGATCAGCCATCTCATCAATACGGAATTGAGACCCCTCAGTGGCCAGAACCTGGCGGAAGTGCTTGTTGGTGTAGCGAATAGCGCCCGCAGCGTGTTGGGGGCCGATTTGGTTGACGTTTACAAGTATCATGCAGCGGAAAACCGTTATGTCCTTCCGCCTAAAACTGCCGGAGAGTTACAGGGCAAAAAGGTCACAAAAACCGAGGTTTACGAAGATGACACATTAGTGCAAGTTGTCCAGAGCCATCAGGCACAATACTTTGCCGATGCCCAAACTGAACCCCTGTTAACCAGACCGTTCACCGTAGAACGACCTGAGCAACCACTAAAACGCTTTGTTGTACGCGAAAAGATTCTTTCCTCAGCCGCAATCCCTTTGGAAACCGCAGGTGAAGTTGTGGGCGTCATGTTCATCAACTTCCGGACAAAACAGGAATTCCAGCTTGAACAAAGAAACGCCATCGAGTTGTATGCGACTCAAGCAGCCTTTGCCATTTCCAGCGCACGCACCTTCGCACGACTGGAGCGGCGCATTGAAGTACTCAAAGCGCTCAATGATGTGGGAACGCGTCTCAATCTAGCAAAGGATCTCTCCGAGATTTTGCTTGTCATTGTAGAGAGCGCTTGCACGGTCATGGGCGCGGAGGTGGCTACCATCCATCTCTTTGATCCCAAGAAACAGGAATTCCGCGATCTTGACCAGGCAGCCGTTTACCCTCCTGCAGCCCGGGCTCAAATGGATAAGCCTAGAGGTAATGGTTTGGGAATGCAAGTGATACACGCCCCCGAAGGCAAGGTCGTTGCCGCAAAGGTTGACGATACTGCTGTTACGTGCAGCACGTTTGTACGTGAGCAGGGAATCCAGGCATTTGTTGGCCTACGTCTCTCCAGCACGGATGAACCACTAGGCGTGCTTTATCTAAGTTTTAAGCGCGGACGCCAATTCTCAGATGAAGATCTGGCGCTATATGATGTTCTTGCCAGCTATGCCTCAACTGCGATCTTCCAATCCACATTATTCACACAACGCGATGCAGTCACAGCGATCGCCCGGAATATCACTTCAATCCTGGATCGGAGAGAACTCCTACAAAGGACTCTCGAGAAATCACTGGAGCTGTTAAACTGCGAGTCCGGCTCAATCAGCGTCTATGACCCCAAAGAGAACACCCTGCAGTTTGAGTATGCAGTGGGGAAATCTGAAAAACAGGGTGTACGGATGGGACAAGGTTTGATCGGCACAGCGGCAGAAACGCGCAAACCGATTCTGGTTAACGACGTATCGGCGGATAAACGTTATGTTGAGCATGTTGCAACGACCCGATCAGAATTGGATGTACCGATGCTGGCGGGAGAGCGATTGATTGGGGTGCTCAACGCTGAGAGCAACCACCTCAATGCATTCAGCGAGGAAGACAAGCGTTTGGCACAGGCCCTGGCCGCGCAAGCGGCCGTAGCCTTCCAAACTGCCGAGCTGTATGCCGAAAGCCAGATGCATCTACAAGAACGCATCAACGATATCGAAACCCTACAGCGCGTTTTCTCATCGATCGGTACAGGTTCTCTCGAAACGGTATTGACCCAGATTGCAGAGGAAGCGGCTCGCCTAACGCCGGCGAAATATACGGGAATCTGGCTTGTTGGTAAACGCAGACAGGAGTTGACCTTCGGCGCGGGGAATGAGGGGGCTCAAAAGCCAGCAGAAGGCCTGCCAGATTTACCCATGAATGAGACCTGTATCAATGGGTATGTTGCGTCAACTGGAGAAACCTATCTGCGAAACGATGTTAGTAAGGATCCGCATTACAGACAGTGGTATTCGGATGTCAAATCCGAGCTCGCTGTACCCCTTAAGTATGGCGGACGCATTATTGGCACCCTCAATCTAGAGAGTCCTGCCCTGAATGGTTTTACAGAGGATCACCGGAGACTCGCAGAATCCCTGGCTGGGGCAGCAGCAGCGGCCATCCATAGCGCACGCATCCTCCAGTCACTGCACATTGTGAACGAAGTGGGCCAGGCTTTGACCCAGAACGTGCGCCTAGACGAAGAGGCTCTATTGAGATTGATTCACCAAAAAGCCAGCGAGATCATGGACACCGACAACATGTACATCGCGCTGTATGACGCGCCTATAGACGAAGTACGTTTTGGCCTGGCATATGTTTCTGGACATAAAGTTGATGTTTCAGCAAGTGAAGGCTGGTTGCCACGGCGTGCGGGCAAAGGACGTACTGAAGCAGTCATCCAATCCAGAAAAGGTATTCTCACCAAGACAAAGGAAGAGTCTGATCTTTGGTATAAGGAGCCAGGACATACAGAATATATCGGGCAGTCGTTCGCGTCGTGGCTAGGTGTGCCTCTCATTCTGGAAACTGACGTACTGGGGGTGATTGCAACCTACAATGCCGAAAAAGATTACGTCTATTCGGAAGATGACCAAGAGATTCTTGAGATTCTTGCTGGTCAGGTGGCTACGGCTATAGCTAACAGGCGACTCTTCACTCGAATTGAGCGCCTGAAAAACGCTCTCTTGGAACTTGGAGAAGGTTTGACTTCCGCTGTTGCGCTCCCAGAAGACAAAATCGTTGATCTTGTTTTCTCTGAGACATTAAAGCTTACAAGCAGCCGGGATGGGTATGTTGCGCTTTACGATGCGCAAACGAACGAGATTACCTTCAGAGTCGCCATGGAAAAAGGTGAGCGGGTGAAAACCGGGGTTGGTGGCTGGGTTTCTCGCCTGATAAGCCAAACACAAATGGGAAGAACTGAAGAAATGATTGTAACAGGCAAACCGATATGGCATTCTACATATCAGGAATCGCGGGATTGGTACAATCAGCCCTATCATGCAGAATTTCAGGGAAAAACAGCATGTTCGTATTTGGGCGTTCCCATACTCTTGGGAAAAAGAGTGTTGGGCGTGATCGCAATCTATGATTGGGAACGTGAATACGCTTACGACGAGGATCATCAAGCGGTTCTTCTGGCAATGGGTGGGCAGGCGGCAATCGCACTCCAAAATGCACGACTGTACCAACAAGCCAGAAGTGAAGTAATCGCATCCCGACAATTAGCCACTTTGGGTATTGCCATGGCAGCTTTGCAGCATCGCATCAGCAATACCTTCAACCTCATCTCCCCAAACCTGGAAAGATTACGCAAGCGAGTTGATGTTGAGGACACAACCGTCGTCGAGATTCTTGACATCATTGACCGCAATGTCCATTACACCTCAGACATCATCCGTCGCATTCTCGAGCCACTCAGAAATCACGAACTTCAAAGTGTAAATGCGAATGCCTTGTTAGAAGAAGTTTTGGAAGATGTGTGCAGACTCCGGCAAAGTGATTCCTCTCTGCCTGCAATTTCTGTCGTCCGCAATCTCGACCCCGCGGTTCCGATAATTCGAGCTCCCTCAGGCCAACTTGCTGAAGTGTTTCGAAACCTGGTTGAAAATGCCTTTTCCGCGATGCGCATGGGTGGAGAGTTACAAGCTCGCACAGAGTTGACAGATTCCCAGATTCAGATACGATTGAGTGATACGGGACCGGGCATCCCTGACCATATTCGCCAACGGCTTTTCAATGAACCCGTTCCTGCCAGAAAGCCTGGGGAGGGAGCAGGCCTGGGGCTATGGCTCAGCAACTTGATTCTACTGAGCCTCGGCGGAGAGATTAAAATCGAAGAGACTACACCTGCGGGCACTACCATGAAGGTAAGCATTCCGGTATCAGGAGTGCAAGAGGGGGCATGACATGACTAAGCGCATTTTGATCATTGATGATGAACCGCGCTGGATTGAGTTCATCAAACGGGATCTTGGTGGACACGAGATTGTCGTGGCGAAAGATGCAAAAGCAGCACTAGCAGAGCTGGAAACAGGGAGTTTCGACCTTGTCATCGCCAGCTCGCGACGCCTGGATATCTTGGAAAGCATACGCGAGAGGTTTTCAGATAATCGGGTTGTGGTGATGACGGTCCAACCCACCACACAAGAAGCACTGGCGGCCTATCGCCTGGGGGCAGTGCGATATTGCACAAAATCCTTTGATGCCGCAGATCTGCAGGTCTGTGTCGGCGGATTGATTCCGATTGTTAACAACATCGTTCAATATTCTGGGGCTACGCACCAGATTCTACTAAGCCCAGCTTAAGAAATATGACATTGCAACAAAACGGTATCTGTCACGACCGCTCAAAGGCCAGATGAGTTGTGCCCCTATGATCCTCTACGCTGTAGGGAATTGGACAGGTAATCGTTTGTGGTCATAAGCAGTGGAATTGCGGAGGGGAATATGAAAAAGTCGCCTTACAGAATCTTGATTGTAGACGATCTAGATGATTGGCGGACAACCCTGGGAGGACTATTGAGAGATGATGGCTTTTTTGTTGAAGTCGCTGACTCTCGCGAAAACGCTATCAGCGCTCTGGAAACAGAAAACTTCGACTTGGCACTAATTGATATGCGACTGGATGAGACGCAGGAAGGTGACACGACAGGCCTGAGTCTGGCGAGTGAGATCAGGCAACGCCGACCGGGGATCAAAATTGTGATTATCACAGGGTACGATTCGCCCGATACTGCAGGGTGTGCCATTCAGCCAAATGATAGGGGCGAAAAGATTGCAGATGAGTATATGTTAAAACAAGATGCAAAAGCCGTCCCGGCGATTATCAAAGGAGTTCTCTCCCGGTAGCAAAGAAAAATGACGAACGGAGGAATTCTTATGGAGAAAGGCTGGGTGTTGGTCGTAGATGATCTGCCCGACGTGCGTATGACGCTGTCGGGCATTTTGTCGGATGAGGGCTACCGTGTGCGCGCAGCGTCCAGCCGCGATGAGGCTTTGCAGCTGCTACCCACTCAGAACTTCGATGTGGCGGTGCTGGATGCGCGATTGGTAGATTCCGACATCAACAACCGTGATGGCCTGCTCTTGATGCACGATATCAAAGCCCAACACCCCTCAACTGCAATCATCATTCTCACCGGCTATGCCGATATTGCGATGGTCCGCGAAGCGCTCCAACCCACCCCAGGAGCATCATCACCAGCTTTTGGTTTTCTTGAGAAGTCCGAAATAGCGCACCTCACGACCCACGTTAAACAAGCTGCAGAATACAGCGCAACGCTGAGGACCTCAAATATCACGCAACTTATAACGCAAGGGGAAAACACCAAAGTTGAGTTCAAAGCCAGCATGCGATGGGACCATCGACGCAAAGGTGTCAATCGCGCCTTGTCAGAAGCCATCGCCAAGACTATCGCCGGGATGCTAAACGCCGAAGGAGGAGTGCTGCTCATTGGAGTATCCGATGATGGGAGAATAGTCGGCATTGAAGCCGATTTGCATACCCTTCAAAAGGCAAACCCGGATGGCTTTCAACTGGCATTGACAGATTTGCTGGCTAACAGTCTGGGATTGGAACACATTCCTTATGTACATCCAAATTTCGAAACCATCGAAGATAGGACAATATGTTTGGTCAAGATTGATGCAAGTCCTGATCCAGTCTTTCTAAATTCCGAAGGGCAAAGCGAGTTCTGGGTGCGCACGGGCAATTCCACTCGCAGGCTAGATGTCAAAACAGCTATGCATTACATAAAGACCCATTGGGGCTGACTCAGATTCTGACGAAAGAATTCCCAATATGACACGGGTATTGCTCGTTGACGATTATCAGGATTTCCTCGCAACTATGGGAGGAATCTTGACCGACGCGGGCTATGAGGTGATTACAGCCCGCAATGAAGGCCAGGCACTGGACGCGGTGCTACATGACGCATTTGATTACGCGCTTGTGGACGTGCGCCTTCATGGAGAAGATGAACTTGATGAAAGCGGCTCCAGCCTGGCGCTGGCGCTTCAGACGCTAAACCCCGGAATCCAGATTATCCTGCTAACAGGCCATTTGCGCGATACTCAAATCTCCCGAGCACTACGGTTTCTTGGGGTGATGGAGTTTCTTGAAAAGACACCTGACTTAAACCAGAAAGTGCTTGCAATACTTTCGGAAGCCGATGCTGTGCCCGGCACCTGGCGCTCAAAGTCAGCCAGTTCAACAGTGGAAGTAGTTCGCGATACCAGATTCACATTGTCGCTCGAAGCTGGGCAACCAGTGTATGTACGGTGTCAGGGACAATTCGTAAGTAGCGCTCGCTCATGCCGCGTCTTCCAAACCCAGATTGATCGCTATGCAATGCGAACGGAGGTCGCGCGACACGACCCCTCTCATTTGCGTTTTCAAATCAATGAGATCGGTCGTGAACTATGGCGAGAACTTTTTAGAGAATTTCCCGAAGTCATCGAAACCTACAAACAAGCATGCGCAGGCAACCGGCAAGTCTCTCTGGTATTCGAAACCTCCAGCAATTCTCTGCGGCTTCCATTAGAATTCTTGCGCTCGGGAAGATCGCAGCAACTCGCGCTACAGCATCCCCTATCACGCTTTTTGTGTGACGCGATCCCCAAACGCGAAGCGCTCTCACCTCAATACCTGGCGCGGACCTCTCCTCTGAGAGTGTTGATCATTGCTTCCAATACAGAGCCTTCGATCGATGGCGTAGATGTGGAAGCATCTGAGATCTACTCGCTACTCAATCGGCACCGGCCATATGTGAGTCCTACATTTATTCCTACCAGGTCCGCAACACTGGAACGTGCACGGACCGAATTTTGCAGCAATGACTACGATATCATTCACTATGCTGGTCACGGTTGGTATAATGCAGTCTCACCTGAGGAAAGCGAAATCTGTTTCTGGACAGAAGAAAACCGGCAGGGATATGTCGCACCCATGAAAGCGACGGAACTTGCCGATCTGCTAACACAATCCAGCACACGTCTTGTCTACCTGAGCAGTTGCTGGGGAACCGCCTCTGGGGATGATGCCACCTTATTAGAAGACGACTTTCTTGGATTAGCGGATGCCATTGCCCAGGCTGGTGTACCGTCAGTCTTGGGATTCCGCTGGCCAGTATCAGATATCGGAGCGCCGCTATTAGCCAGAATATTCTATGAATCGCTATTGGAATCTGGAAGCCCTGAGATGGCACTGTGGCGTGCCAGACGAGAGCTTGCTTCCAGAGACCGCAATGATCCGACCTGGATGTCACCGATTCTGATTCACCAGGTTTGATTAAGCTGCCTGGAGTTAAGCATTCTATCTATTGAAGCGCTTTCCGTCTATTTTCTAGTCCATTTGCAACAAAGTGAAGCGATTCTCCATACCAATCAGCTAAACTATGGCACGTGATTATGGCCACTCAAAGAGAAACTCCCCTGACCCGGGTACCACAGATTGTTGTTGAGTCTGACGAGTCTGCATCCCTGGCGATGTTGGGCATGGCTGCAGCATTTTTGCTACATCGGATAAACAACGAGCTGGGATTGCTAGGAATGCGGGCAGATCGGTTGCGTAGCCTGATTGGTTCGACGGATTCTGAAGCACTAGAATATATCACAGGTATCGAGAGAACCGCAAGAAACCTGGCCGAGCTAACACGAGCTCTGGAAGTACTCAAGAAAGGCGCCACGCCAGAAAAACTGGAAATTAACTCTCTCCTCTATGAAGTATGGGAAAATCTTGTCCACGATGGGAAGTGCGACGGTGCACAGATAGATTGGGATCTGGATCCTGAGATAATTCCTGAAATCGGCGCTAACCGTGGACTTCTTGCCGAAGCATTTCGGCTCGTGTTAGAAAATGCTCTGGAAGCAAATGATCATCAGCGCGGCCATCTGCGTATCTGCACACGTCACATAGTTGACGATTCCGAGATTGTCGTGGAAATCGAGGACAACGGCAAAGGGATTCCACCGCAAGTCCTGGAGCGCCTCTTCATCCAACCAGTAGCCTCCACAAAAGATGATCCTGCGAGAATGGGACATGGGACAGGGTTATGGTTGGTCGGTTTGATTCTGACGCGTTTGAGGGGCAGCATTCAGATACTGCGAACGGGATTTGGACAAGGGACCATAGTCCAGATCACATTGCCTGTTACCGCATAGACCCGCTTGAAGGCGACAAGTATGAAAAAACCTCACCGAGTTCTAGTTGTAGATGATTTGGCTGATTGGCGACAAACCCTCAGCGGTTTACTGCATGACGAAGGATTCAGTGTCACCACAGCAGCAAATCAAGAGGAAGCTTTGGCAGCATTGGCGGCTCAGCGTTTTGATGTTGCGGTTTTGGATGTGAGACTTGATGAAACTGATGAGAGAAATCGAGACGGCCTTTACCTGATGCACATAATACGGAAGCAATCACCTTATACTAGTATCATCATCCTTACAGGCTATGCGGACAAAGATATGGTACGTGAAGCACTCCAACCGGATGAGAAAGGACACAGTCCGGCTTTTGGATTCCTGGAAAAGGTGGAACCAGATATCAAACAACTGATACCCTACGTGAAACGCGCCACAGGACATCACCAGCCACCCGATTTCGAGCCGAGTCGAGAATGTACATTAACTGTGGCTATGGAGTCTAACCAGAAGGTCATTGTTCGAGCGGATGGCGCAGTACGTTTCACCCATTCATCTAGAAATCCTCTCAATTTTGACATCGAGAAACTCAGGCGCCGGACTGATATCACAAAAACTCGTTTCCTTCTCAAAGAAACCGGAGAGCAAATATATACGGAACTCTTTGACAAACATCCAGTGCTGGCCAATAGTTACGCACGCGCATTAGGTCGAGTCACATCCCAAAAGTATCTCCATTTTTGCCTTCAAGGTGAACCTGAACTCATCAGCATTCCATTGGAATTCCTCTATCTTCAGGATGAGCGTCAATATCTGGCGTTGATTCATCCCTTAACTCGCCAGATTCGTGGTGTTGTCATGCGGCGCTCCGCAATCTCACCAGACATGGTCACCCTTTTCACGACGGGGGAGAAACTCCGCCTCTTGATCCTGGTTTCTAATACCAATCCAAATATCGATTTGATTGACCAAATGGGAGAGCAGATACTCCAGATGCTTGAACCGGTAGATTGGCTTGAAGTGACACTCGTGAGGACCAGAGAAGCTGCTCATGCCCGGGTACAGGAATTGCTGCAGAGCCGGCAGTACCAGATGGTACAGTACATCGGGCACGGCTATTTTGACGAAAGCTCCCCAGAACAGAGCGGATTGCTTTTCTGGTCAAGAGAGAACCGCAGTGGATCGCCAACCCCAATGACGGCCAACCAGTTGAGATTCTTGCTGCAGGACTCCGATGTACGGCTTTTCCATCTCACCTGCTGTGAAGGGGCACAAACAGGAGATGCGGCCTCGCAATTGGATGATGACTCCCTGGGGATCGCTGATGCCATCATCCAGGCGGGAGTACCTTCGGTGTTAGGATATCGGTGGCCAGTACCGGCAGCCCGAGCCCGAGATTTCTCGCTAGCCTTTTACCGCTCATTCATCCAGCACGGTAGCCCACCATTAGCTGTACTCGAAGCAAGAAAGAAGCTTGCTATGGATGATAAAGATGAACTAACCTGGGTCTCTCCCATTTTGATCAGCCAGGATTGAGAGTCTACCAAGGCTGCGTCTCAATCTTATGTATCAAGGGTTAGCAGAGCCTGATTACCCCAGGGTTTCTCATCAAATCACCGATGATTATGGCGTGAGCCAATGCCACGTTGCGCTCTCCATGGCTTCCAGACTGCTCAGCTTGATTTCGCCGGCTGGCAATGCCCCCCTACGCCGGGCCTGTTGCAGCAACGCGAGTTGTTTGTCGCATTTGTCTTCACTGAACAGAATCAACAGCAACCGCCCTTCTATTTCCAGTGTCTTGCCCCACTGCTCATTACGACGTTCATGTACCTCCCGCTGAACTTCAACAGGCCAGCGGCTCCCATCCATACTCGCCATCAGATCAGGCTCGCTACGACGCCCCCAACGCGCGTCACCGGCAAGCAGCGGCGCCGGGTGAATATCCACTTGATAGCCAGCAGCGCGCAGATGGTCAGCCGCCTCCAAAATCCCCACCGCGTGAGCCACAGAATCGTGACGCCGTACAAACTCGGCATGCAACTCTTCCTGCACCGACTCGCGCTCAAACGCCTGCTGATACCACAGTCTGCCGCGTTCGCTCAGCACAACCAGACGTCGCTCGCGTCCCCCAGCCGGCTTCCAGCCCTGCTTTCTGCCCTGCCATTGAAAATCCTGGAGTAGCTCCGCCTGTGTCAACGCCGTCAAGGCATTCTGCACACTTCCCCGATTCGAAGCAGCGCCACTCAACAACGTCTTTTCGATAATACGCCAGGAACGTGTGAGCCCGGTCTGCGCCATAATGGCCAGCACGGCCTGACTGATATCGGATTGCACGGTGATTCTTTTAGCCGGCACCTCGGCTGTGGCGGTGACAGGTCGCAAGGTCGCCTGTAAGCGAAGCCGGTCATTCTCAGTGCGTTGTGCAGCAACATCGGCTTCAAGTTGTTCGATCTGGCGCTGCAACCGGTGATTTTGGCTTTCCATCTGACGTAACCGCTCCGCACTGACAGCCCAAGATGCAAAATGACTGACATAGTTCCCGGTCTGCAACCGGCTACGTTCCACTACCGTAGATAACACATCAATCAGACTGCGTAGCAGATCCAGATAATCAAGGTGTGATCTGCGTGCAGGATAACGCCAATCATGCAGCTGACCAATGATGCGTGTGAGTTGCTCATTAAATTCAAATAGCCATTTACCTGGTCTTCGTCGGGAGTACCCACGTGAGAGCAACTTGTGCGTTGAATGCAACAGGGCGATCAGGTTTTCGATTTCGCAAGTTGTCATATCGGACATTTGTGCTATACTACCTTATGGATGTTCGTGCAAGGTACGTAGGTGACCGCCGATGAAGCCCACGTCACCCTGGCAGTACGAGCCAGTGAAGCCACCGGATTGCGGAAACCGGTAACTCCGAAATCTGGTCGGCGGCTACGACTGAGCGGGATGGCTGCAAAGTCCCCCGTTGTGGCGCGGTGAGCTGTGAGCACGACTCTCAACCGGTCCCAATGGCATTGGGACCGGTTGTTATAATTCATCAAATCATCACCATTGATGATTTGATGAATAAATCCAGGGTCATCAGGGATACTCCACCTCATGGACGCTAGCGCCCCCCACCCCAAATCCCATCTTGCAGAGTCGAGCGCCAATATGCCTCGTTTCTTGGTTCTCATGCCACACATACCCTTCCCAGATTGCTGATGAAATTGATGAAAGTGAGGCTTCGATTTCACCACTTTCATCAACTTCATCAGTGTTCAGATAGTCGTATCAAGATCCAGGAAATTGGTTATCCGTAACACCCATGGGCGGTTAGCCAATGGCAACTGATACAGATGCCCCCCGCGTCTATCGCTCTCTGTTGGAAACGATAGATTTTGCTCTCGTAACTTGGTCTTCAAACCATGCTCTGTGTCGGGAAATGCTATCCCGCTCCCCCGATAAAACTGATTCACGATTCTAAACGCCACGCCGGGCAACAGATACAGGTAGTCTCGATCATACCAACCCACAAACTCTGCTCCCACAGCGCATTTTTCCGGCGGCGGGTTGTTGAAATCCACAAGGTCCGGATGTTCCCGGTTGCGTGTGAAAATCGCCCCTTGTGCCAGCAACTGCTGCAACGCCCTGATATACATGGCTACAGGATTCTCATCCTGTACGACACTCTGTTGCGCATCCCCCAAAGCCGATAGTACCGACCAACCAAACTCGCGTAACGCCTCGTACTCCGCCACCACCCCTAGATGCTGAGAGTATTGGAGAAACAATTCCCATCCCAGAAATAGCGCAGCAACGTTGCCGGGCATCCGCAGATGCGCGCCTCGAGTACGCGCTAGTTCGGTGTAGGACATTAATCGCTCAGGTAACACAGTATTGAGTTCCTCCCAGCGCTCCGCCAACCATAGTACATAGCCCGCCATCGCATGGGGATATAGCTGAGCGTCATTTACCTGTGCCTGCGTCATCAACGACCCCGCACCTCGGGTGATCATCTCTGGATGGACCTCCACCTGAAACAACCGCGCCTGGATGCTCTGCCCCGAGGGTAACTGCTCCGCAGTGCTGACGATCAACCCACGCGGCGCAAACGTCTGCCGCAATCGTAAATCAGCCTGCATTCTGGCCCGCCCAGAGCGATTGCCCCAGTCACGCAACAACTGATCGGCCTTTACTCTCAACTCATTCATTCCCGTGGCCGTGCCCTGCGTGGTGTAGTCATCAATCCACAGCATACTGTCTTTGACCACGAACGACTTCTTCTCCAGAGCGTTGGCGGTGTTCGTCCATGATGCCGGCGGCGTGTTGTAGGAGAACATGCCATAGTGCGACATAGCTAGCGCCGTCAACGAGCTTTTCAGAGAGCCTGTCGTACCATGCACCCACAACGTGAAACTGGGTGGCACAATGCAGCTCACTGGCGCCAGATATACCGCCGCCAGAAGCGGCATTGTCACCGCACAATCCCCCACGTCGAGAAATCGCAGCGAGGCCTGCGCAGCTGCAGCCACGTGTTGCGGCTGCCGTGGCAGTTGATAGCGCAACAAGTCGTGGGGGAGCCTTACATCTACACCATCATGTCCTACCGCACCATTGCCGGAGAGGTATGCCGACTTTCCATCCAGCTCGCGCCAACCCAGATGTCCATAGACGTGCTGCAGCTGCATGTCAGAGCTGACAGCCTGAATCGCCGCGCGTAGATGATCGCGCTTCGAAGCGCCCGCCTCAACCACGGCCTGGGCACCCCACTGTTCCAGCACCCACCCCATGCCAGAGAAATCGCCGGCGTCTACATGCGCTGGTGGCAAGTCACGCCCATCTGCCAGTCTCCCGACAATGCGAAACACGCGCGTCTGGCTCTCCCCATCATCCTCAACAATTTCAGTAGCAATTCGAGCCGAGAAGTTGGCTAGCGGGACGCTGCTCTCGGTTCCCAAGGGATCCACATACTGGTGACAGAGGCGCCCGTCTACTACTGAGTATTTCGCTTTTGCCTCACCATTCAGCACGGCTTCCTGACGAACAGCCCTGAGCATGGTATCAAACGTTCCGCGTGTTATCCTCAACTCGCGGCTGACTCTCTCACGCATTCGCCCCAACTCATACGCATCCAGTCCAATTAACGACGCGAACAGCATTTGCACTGCCTCCCGGTTCCCCTCCTCCTGAGCAGCTGAGGGGCGCGCCCGCTCCAACAACACCTCAATCCAGGTTGGGGCTTCTCTCAACAACGCTTGAGCTTCATGAGCTGTAGCGCCGTTCTGTAACCACGCATTGGCGTCCGCCACAGGCCAGTTAACGTGATGAATAGTGGTCGCTTTCAGCCCCAAAACGTCTTGCAACGCCGCCACCAACTTGGGCGTGGCTCTCGTCCCAGCCGCATCCTGATCCAACCCAATTGCAACGGCGCCATCAGTAAGCGTCAACTGCCGTCGTACCTGCAGCACCGCTGGATGTTGCACAGATGGATGTTCGCCTACATCACAACCGGCTAATGCCAATGCCGGAATTCCCCACTGTCCCAGAGATAGGGCGTCGGCCTGCCCTTCAACAATCACGGAAATGGGAGCTGTAGCCGCATCAGCAGTTGCGATCTGCTTTTGCCCCCATAACCAATTGACATAGGGTTCGCGGGCCCCAACCAGTGCCGCCGGCGGGTTCCAGCCTTTCGGTCCCTCTCCTGATGGCTCGATGTAACGCCCGCTCAAATAGATTGCGCGCCCATTTACGATATGCGGATAAATCAACAGATTGGGCGGCATGGCACGGATCCGGCCTTCCTCAACCCATCGCGCGGTTGGTTCGATACCATGTGTCTCACACCACGCGCGCACATCACCGCGAAAACCCAAAAGCGCCACTGCTGCCGGGCAATCCAAGGCAATCCTGGAGACCTGCAATGCATGGCGCAGGTCATCCCACGCCATGCCGAAAAAACCCACGCCGGCAGCACGCAGTGTCTCATCTGTAAAACCTCGTCGCCGCGCATAAGCCAATCCTGGAGAACCCGTTTCGGCTTGCCCCTCACCTGCCAGACCTAACTCTTCATGAAAAAAACTTGCAGCCTCGGAGAAAACCGTTTCCACCTCCCGCATCAGAGCCAACGTGCGCAACTCGTCAGTTGACTGTGCACGCCACTCGATCTGCGCCTCTGCAGCCAGCTCACGTATAGCAGTCTGCAAATCCCAGCCCTCGCGCCGCATCACAAAATCGAGGATATCGCCGCCAGCGCCGCAGCCAAAACAACGCCAACGCTGTGTATCCAGGAAAACGTAGAACGAGGGGTTTTGCTCCGGGTGAAACGGGCATAAACCTCGAACGGATTTCCCCACCTTGGTCAATCGGACATATCGGCCGATGACCGCGTCAACTGTAAGTCGTTCTTTGATAGCCTCAATGATCTCCATGTCTCGCTTTTAAACTCCTGATGTCAATCGTTGTCCAAATCCCAAGCATTTCCCGCACGCGCTTCAACCTGCCGTTTCGCAGCGGTGCGAATCTCCATAAGCGGCGCCGCGGGATTCCCTTCGAGCTTCAAGCATTCAACATACCTATCTATCGTCCGCGCGTCCACGCCCATGTTAACTGCAAGCAAATCGCGATTCACAGCACGCCCCTTGGTTTCGATGTGGAGTGTGGCATAGCTATGTCGTAGTGCATGGCAGCTCATGCCCACAGTTTTCAATCCTGCGCGTCCCAGGTATGTGTCCACCCGCTCACGGATAGAGCGTTGACTCAGTCGTTGACCCGCTGAAGCACTACCGTCTAGACTGACAAACATAGCGGAACTATCAAAACGGCACAAAGCTCGTGCTGCCAGCCATGCGTTGAGATCCTCCCGCATCTCTGAATCGAGTATCAACACGCGGTTGTTACCACTACTGCATTTAACGTGCAAAATCGCGAAATCGTACTCAGTGGCGGCCTGGTAGTCAAATATATCCAAGGCGTGGATTTCCCGATTCCGCAACCCGTAGCACAGCATCAGCTCGATCAGCGCCTGGTCGCGGAGCGCGATTATCGATTTTTCTGGACTTGTAGCTGTGATACAGGTCTCCAGTAGAACTTCTAACAACCGCTCAGCTTGTGTTCGCGTTAGTGTCTTGATTGGCTTTATGGAATCTCGTTGGCCTTGTACCAGTCGTTCCATACAACCAATCTCGGTCAGCGGATTCCCATAGGTCAAATGGGCACTCTCGGTAAACCTGAAAAACATGTTCAATGAACTCGCTTTCTTTGCCAACGTCGCCGGGCTATAACGACCGTCCACTGCCCGCGGATCGCGGGAACCACCATGCACATCATGTCCTGGTCCCGCTAACCACTCCATAAAGGCGCGCATTGTATCCGGTGTCACCAGCAGAAGAGGGATGCCCATTACACCTGCCGTTACCAAATCGCGCCACACATCAAACATCTCCGCAGGCCCGTTCCAGGATGCCGGCAACGATTGTCGCGCCAGCCAGTCGAGCAGCTGAGACGAGTCTGCCACATACGCTATCACCGTCCGCGGAGACAGGCAACGTTTTCTCGATACTGCCGGGCGCAGCAACCAGGACTTGAACATCGCCGTGACGTGTCCATTATCTGGAAACCCGATAGGAGGCGTAGAGTCACTCGTGTCCCAGTGCTGCATCAACCGGGTGGATGTCGCGTGACATATGCCCGTCACGTTACTCAGATAATCATCTGGACAACCCATATCCAATGTAGAGACCCAATCGCGCCTTGCCAAAGAAGCATCGTGAACTGCAAGGTCTACCATCTTTCCCCCGCCAAACCAGCACCTTCACGACTAGAACTATGCCCATCCTCGATGCATGTATCAACACATGTTGATGTCGCCGCGTCGATTTCCCGATAGCGCTCACGCAGGCGCAGCCTAATGATCGTCGCCATTGACTCAGCATGTTGTTCGGCATCATGCGTTATGCGATTCCGCAAATCAAGCGGTAACACAATCTGAAAAAGAACTCTCTTTTTTCCCATTATCCCCTCCATTACTAGACATCAGTATAGTGAATTTATTGTTAAAGATATTATACAATAGTTACGAATTGTTGTCAATGGTTTTTAACTACATTTTGACCACAAATTACACAATCGTGGTATAATACCAATATAAGGAAAGAGGTGACGTATGAATCAAGACTTCGTCCGGTGGCTTGAAGAAGAATTGGAAAAACGGGGCTGGTCTCAGGCCGACCTGGCACGCAATTCAGGCGTTAGCCGTGCTTCAATAAGCAACATTGTCACGAGTTATCGCACGCCTGGACCAGATGTATGTTCAGGCATCGCACAGGCATTTCACATTCCCGCTGAAGAGGTTTTCCGGCGCGCCGGACTTCTACCACCGAAACCAGAAGAAACTCTGGCGAATAAAGAAGCCCTGACGCTTTTTGAAACCTTATCTGATGATGAAAAAGCGCACATCATTGAATACATGCGTTTTCTTGTAGAGCGTCGGCAGAATGTCGCGAGAACTACACCGGTGCTACAACAAGCACACACCTGAGATTACCATTGAGGATTAGATGCAAAACCAATTTATAGACGAATTGCAACCACATGTTGTCATGGCGCACTGGACCAGAGAACACGGAGTGACTTCCCGGATTACCCGCTGTGGGACGCGACTAATTGCGAGAATCGTTGAGACTCAAGATGCAGACGGGCTTTGGATTTTCTGGCGACCCTATGCACATCGGAATTATTCGAAACTGCCCAGATGGACTCGCCCGCTAAGGCCGTTCACAAAAAGGCCAAACGATTTGGCCATGATGTACCTGGCTTTGGGGATTTTCCTGGTGGCGCTCATACCCGATCTCTACGAGTTCATTGGTCTACTGACCAGCTTGTTTTTGGTGATCGGAGCTTTCATCGTCGTGTTTTTAGCTCATGTTGCACGAGTGCGACTGCGAGAGGAGTCGGTACCAATACCCTGGCCGCTTGAACACAAGACGAATAGCACTAGATACTAGACGCCACTTTGGGGGCGCCTAAAGTAAGTGCTATTACGCCTGTTAGTCTAACCCGATAACCCAAAGCGAATTTGCTCTGTGTCTTCCGCATGATAGAATTAGCGGAAGCAAAAACGCACATTTCCAGGAGGAGAGAACTGCTACCAGCGACCACACGGTTTAAGATTTCGGGTGTCCTCACGGCTTGTCAAAACATCGAGCCGTAAGGTCGCAGGTACAGGTCAGAGTCAACGCGGTTCGGGTCCGTGAGGTCCAGGGTTCAAATCCCTGCGCCCCGACTGATTGTTCTTACAGAAACCACGCTTTCTTGCTCCATAAGCCCCCCTATCTATGGAGGCATTGCCGATGAGTGATTACAGGTTTTACCTGAAAGGCGATCCCACCGACTGGCTGCTGGAACCGGATAATCCCTCGGTGCGCTATCTCACATTGACCGAGCTGCTCGGAGCGCCAGTGAATGATCCGCAAGCGCAAGCTGCCAAAGCCGCCGTGATGACCGCCGGGGTGGTCCCACAAATCCTCGCGCGCCAGGCAGAAGGCGGCCACTGGGACAAGGCGGAAGCGCTCTACACCGCCAAGTACCGGGGCACGGTCTGGCAGCTGCTCATTCTGGCCGAGCACCTGGCGGATGGGCAGGACGAGCGCATCCAGAAAGCCTGCGAGTTCCTGCTGGAGCATTCCCAAGACCTCGAAAGCGGCGGGTTTGCGATGCACCGGAGCGTCAAGGCTGGCGGCGGCAGGCACAGCGAGGTGCTACCCTGCCTGACGGGGAACATGGTGTGGGCGTTGCTCCGGCTCGGCTACGGCAACGACCCCCGACTTCAACGCGGCATCGCCTGGATCACACGCTACCAGCGCTTCGATGATGGCATCCCCGACCCCCCGCAGGGTTGGCCCTACGACAAATTCGAGGTGTGCTTTGGGCGCCACAGCTGCCACATGGGTGTCGTCAAAGCCCTCAAGGCGCTGGCGGAGCTTCCCCCCACCCTCAGAAGCAGCGACGTCGAGCACAGCATCGCCGAGGGCGCGGAGTTCATCCTCAAGCACCATATCCACAAGCGCAGCCACGATCTCACCCAGGTCAGCAAGCCGGGATGGCTACGCTTTGGCTTCCCATTGATGTACCCAACGGACGTGCTGGAGATTTTGGGGATCCTGACCCGGTTGGGTTTCCGGGACGAACGCATGCAGGAAGCCGTGGATGTGGTGATATCCAGGCAGGATGCCTCCGGCAGATGGGCGCTGGCGAGCACCTTCAACGGGCAGTTCCAGGTGGATGTGGAGGAGAAGGGCAAGCCGAGCAAGTGGATCACATTAAACGCACTCAGGGTGCTGAAAGGCTACATCGGATGAACTCAAATCTCGCACTTCTCGATAATTTCTTCGCTACCGGAAAGATTCACGTGCAACGCGGGGCGCTCTTCGCGCGCGTCCCCCACCCAATGCCGGCGGATTTCGACTTCGACCGCGTGGAAGGGATGCTGCTGGGCTTAGCCATCGGTGATGCGTTGGGCAACACCACGGAAAGCCAGAACCCCGCGGAGCGCACGCGCCGCTACGGCGAAATCCGCGATTATCTGCCCAACCGTTATGCCGCAGGGCGCGCGGTGGGATTGCCCTCCGATGATAGCCAGCTGGCTTTCTGGACCCTGGAGCAATGGCTGGCGGATGGCGCGCTCGATCCGGAACGGTTGGCGCAGCGCTTCTGCGCGGAACAAATCTTCGGCATCGGGCAGGCGGTCAAAGCCTTCGTCGCCAATTTCGAAGCGGGGCAGCCCTGGTTCGCCAGTGGAACGGCTTCTGCCGGAAATGGCGCGTTGATGCGTATCGCGCCGGTGCTCGTGCCGCACCTGCGCAGCGGGACGCCCGCACTGTGGGCAGATGTGGCGCTGGCAACGATGCTCACCCACAATGACCCCGCCGCGCTCTCCGCAAGCCTGGCTTTCAGCGCGATGCTCTGGGAGCTGCTCCAGCTGCCGGCGCCACCCGCACCGCTGTGGTGGGTAGAGACCTATGTGAGCCTCGCCCGCGACCTCGAAGGGGACACTCTCTACCACCCGCGCGGGGGAGCATATACAAGCTACGCAGGTTCCCTGTGGCGCTTTGTGGACACGGTTGTCCGCACCGCCTATGAGCAAGATGTGCCGGCACTGGCAGCGTGCAATGCCTGGTACTCCGGCGCGTATCTGCTGGAGACCGTGCCCAGCGCGCTCACCATCCTGATGCGCCACGCGGATGACCCTGAAGCGGCGCTACTCCGCGCAGTGAACGACACCCGCGACAATGATACCGTGGGCGCCATCGTGGGTGCGGCGGTGGGAGCGTTGCACGGGCGGCGGGGCTTGCCGGAACGTCGGATCAGGCAGCTGCTCGGGCGCACGCGCGCGGCGGATGATGGGCAGGTCTTTGCGCTGCTGGCGCAGGCGCGGGAGCGGGTGTGCGGGGAGCAAGGTAGCCCGCGGCAAGACGCAAGTAGGTGAACCTGGAGCAATTGCGCTCCGCTAGTGTCGCCGCCCCAGGATGCTTGCCAATCCCCGTAGCCAGCGCCAGAGATAGGCGCACGGCAGCAGCAGAGAATTGGAAAACCGGTAGCGTTCGCGCATGTACGCAGGCGCCGGGAAGATGTTCTCCCAGGCATAAGCCCAGCGCTGCCGCCATCCCTGCATAGAAGCGAGGTCGGTGAAGAAGCGCTGCGCCACGGGGCGCGCCGGCGCGGTGAGCTGCGCATAGAGCTGCGCCTCCTTCGCCGAGGGCTGCAACGCCGCGAGTTTCGCCCGCAAGCCCGCAGGCGGCTCAATCTGCCAGCAATCCCACACCACCGGCAACACCCGCTGCAGCGGCAGCACCAAATCATTGGTCGCGGCTACCGCAAGCAGCGCTTCCCAATCGAGCGCATCGCCGTAGGCGACCAACACCTCAGCGATATCGTGGTACCACTGCAGGTGGCTGGAGGCGCCGGCATGGTGCAACATCAAGTGGGCGCAAAGGTGCAAGACCTGCGCCTCGGGTCCAAGCATCAGCGTCGAGGCGCCCTCCACCTCAAGCGGCTGCGCAGTACGCCAGAACCAGTCCATGTCGAGCGTGCTCTGGTAGTGCGGCGAATCCAGCAAGCCCCAGTGCAGCTCCACCGGCGCCAGCTGCGGCTTGCGAGTGTGGCGCAGAGCCACCTCGTTCTCGTATTCCAGCGTCGCGCCGGGGCGGGTCTCGGCGCCGGTAGCCGCGTAACCCAGCCCCTCCATCAGCGCCAGCGCCCGGGCGGCATCCTCGCGGCGCACGAGCAAGTCAATATCCCCCATCGGACGCAGGCCCACGTTGCGGTAGACCGCCACGCCGAGCGCCGCCCCTTTGAGCAGCAGCGTCGCGATGCCCTCACGGTGCAGGGCTTCGAGGGCGCGCGCCAGTTCGCGCAGCGTGCCCGTCGTGTGGCGCAGGTTCCGCACGTAATGCCCGTTCCAGAGGTCCATAATAGCCGGCGGGACCTGCGCATGCTGGCGCAGCGTGGTCCCCAGCAACGCCCCCACTCCAGCACGTACCGCACTTCCCGCCCAGAGCTCCCACTCCGGCGCGGAAACAGGTATTCGACTACGCGCAGAATCCAACGCGGCGGGATCCCAACGCGCCCGCAAACAGCCAATCAGGGGATTTTCCGGGCTAAGCACCAGCAGCGCCTCATCCACCGCAGTCGAATCCAGCGCATCGAGGGTGGATAGCTCCGGCAACGGCTGCTCGAACTGCTCAACCAGCTCTTGCCGAACGCGGGCAACCCCAGCCGCGCTGGACGCGCCGGGCGCGAGCCGCGCCAGCGCCGCCTCCGGAATTGCGGCGCCCGCCAGGTCACGCGCCAGGCTCAGCGCGAGGAAAGCCGCCGCGCCCGCCTGCCATTCGCGCGCCAGCGCGATGAACCGCTCCCAATCCAACTCCGCTGCATAGCGCGCCACGACCTGCGCCAGGTCGAAGCAGAGGCGCAGCCCCTTTGCCGGCAGCGCGGGAACCTCACGTGTGCAAAGCGCTAACAGCAGGGCTTCGGGGCGCAAAATGGTGGTTTTGCAGCCTTCAAGCGTCGCCGCTACGGCATGCGACCAGAATTCGTCCACAGGAACCCGGAACGGGGCATTCGACGGCAGGCTATGCCGGTACACCCGTACCGGGATATCGGCATCCTTGAGGGAAATGAAGACGGCAGCCTCAGCGCGGTTGGGCGCCCCACCCTCGGGATCCACGCAATAGCCCGCCGCCAGCAGGCAAGCGGCAAGCGCGCCCAGGTCCGCCTCGCGCACCAGCAGCTCCAGGCTGTGCGGGCTGTGCAGCGCTGCGTTGTCGTAGATGGCGAGCGCCAAAACCGCGTCACCCAAGATGAGCGCCGGGATAGCGCAGCGGTGCAGTTGCTGGAGCAACTGGCGCAGCTGGTGCTCCCAGCGGAGGCTCGCCCCAGCGGCATCCAGATAGGCGCGAGTGAGCTGCTGTACGGCGGCAGGCGGAAGGAGCGCGTGCAGGGGCGTGGAGCGCAACTGCACGTGGAGCAGCGGGGCGAGTTCCTGGTGGATGGCGAGTTGGACGAGGCGCTCCCAATCACCGGGAGCCAACTGGCTGAGGTGCGCCAGCTCCGCCGCGGCAGGCGCGACGCGCAGACATTGGGATAGAACAAGAGCAGCAATCATGCGGCGAAGTCGTCAAAAAAGCGCCCGCCTTACGCGGGCGCTTCCCCCATCAATCTATAGCGCCAGCGGTCGTTTCACCCTCGCCGGCGGGCGCACTAGCCGGCGCGCTCACCGGCGCCGAGGCTGGCTTGGCGCCGGCGCTCTTTCCGTTGCCGCCGTTGCCGTTACCGTTACGCGAAAGCGAGGGCAGCGAGAACGGAGAACGCTTTGAATTGCGCCGCGATTGGCGTGCGCCGTCCTCGTTATAATAGTAGTAGTACTGGTAATAATAGCCGCCACTATGAATCTTAACACGATTGAGCGCGAAGCCCAGAACATTCGCCCGCACCCGGTGCAATTCATCAACGACGCGCTTGATCAAGCCGCGACGCGTGTGTCCGGCATCCACCACCACGATGACACCATCCACGCGCGTGGAGACCACCACCGCATCGGTCACCACCAGAGCGGGCGGGGTGTCGAAGACCAGCAGATCGGCGAACTCCTGGAGTTCCTCGATAATATCGCCCATGCGCTGCGAGCCGAGCAGCTCCGCCGGATTGGGCGGCAGCGGTCCCGTGGTGAGTAACCAGAGGTTCTCCACGGCGGTCTGCTTGAGGTAGTCTTCCGCTCTGTGCTCCGGGTGCAGGATGAGATCGCATAAGCCATCCTCATTCGAGACGCCGAAAATCTTGTGCTGCGTCGGGCGGCGCAGGTCGCCATCAATGGCGACAACCTTAGCGCCGGATTGCGCGATGCTGGTCGCCAGATTCGCCAGGGTGATGCTTTTGCCCTCAGAGGGACCCGCGCTGGTGACCGCAAACGAGCGCAAGCGCCGGTCCACAAAGGCGAACTGGATGTTCGTCCGCATCACGCGGAAGGCTTCGCTGATCGTGGAGAGCGGCTCATTCGCCACAACAAGGCGGTCACTGGGATTCTCACCCTCGATGGGGGCAATCGAACCCAGCACCGGCACGGGCGCCAGGCGGGCGAGCTCATCGGGGGTCTTGATGGTATCGTCGAGGAATTCAATCAGAAAGGCGCCCGCTACCGCCAGACCCAAGCCGATGGCTGCCGCCAGGAGCACGGTCTGGGAAACGTTGGGGCTGATGGGGTAGGAGGGCACGTTTGCAGTTTCAAAGATGGTGATGAAGTTGGTGCCGCCCTGCACAGTGAGCAGCAGGGAGGCATAGGAGCTGCGGTAGGTGTTGAGTTTGGTCTGCAGGGCACTGATATTGGACTGGTACTGCTGGATGGCGCGGGCGCTGTTGGCGGCATCGAGTTTGGCTTGCTCCGCCTCGACTTCGGCCTCGGTGGCTTTCACCTTGGCCTCAAGGTCGCTGAGCTGCGCCTGCACGAAGTCTTGCCGCGCCTGATCGCGGCTGTTGGTGGGGCTTTGCAGCACCAGCTGGTTGCAAATCTCATCCGCGAGGGCTTTGGCGCGCAAGGGGTCGGTATCGCGCACGCTGATCTCGAGGAGTTGGGTGCTCTCAATCGAGCGGGTGGAGACATTGGCGCCCGAGGGGATGAAGTTGAGCCCCAAGGCCTGCGCCGCGCCCTGCAAAATCGGCTGGCGCTTGACCATCTGGCTGTAGGTGGCGGCCAGCTGTTGGCTCACCCAGATATCGCTGCTGCTGGGATTGGCTTCCTGGATGGATTGCCCGATCATCACCGTGGCGGTAGCCTGGTAGATGCGCGGCATGCCCAGAGTTCCAATATAGCTGGACACGGAGGCCACCAGCACACAGGCGACCATCAGCCACCACCAACGCTTTACAATCGTCCAATAATCTTGTAATTGCATACCACTCACTATCCTCAAGCATTCCAGGGCGCTATCGCGCCTCAATTTCTATTATACCGCAAATCTCTAACTTTGGGAAAGAGATGTTTAGGACGCAGATTAACGCAGATAAACGCAGATAAAAAATAGAGAAAAAAGCGGTTTTTAGCCACGAATTTCACGAATTACACAAATTGTCTTTTTCTTCTCTGATCAGCGTTGATCAGCGTTGATCAGCGTTGATCAGCGTTGATCAGCGTCCAAAAACGCTGGGCCAGGGCGCCAAGGGCCAGCGCGGCGAAGGGCAGGAGCACGGCATCTACCGGCAGGCGGTAGCGCACCATCGCCCAGGTGAGGATGTGCATGAGGGTGTAGAAGAGGATGAAGAGGAGAAGGAGGGAGGAAGGGCGCAGGATGAAGTCCAGCAGGCGCGCGGCGGGAGAGGTAGCTGGCAATGTCGCTGGCAGCGTTGCTGGAAATTTTTCTTGCGGCGCGGCCACCGGGGGGCGCGGCTTGAGGTGGAGGTAGAGGCCGTAGAGCATGAAGGGCAGGAAGAGGCCGAAGGAGCCGGTGCGCCCGAGGTTGTGGATGAGGGTGCTATCCGGGGTGGGCCAGAATTCGAAGTAGGCGCGCACCCGGCTGAGGGAGAGCAGCAGGTAGCGACCGGGGTCCTCCATGATGAAGCGG
>JAFGFB010000013.1 GCA_016931315.1 Anaerolineae bacterium | reverse complement strand
TTATTTCTAGAGGGCGATTGGAATCACCCAGCAGATTTCGAATCGGTCGCCTGCCTGAACGAAGCAGAGTACGGTGAACTGCTGGCGCAATTTCCGCGACAAGCCGCATTCCTTGCGCAACACGCCAGGGAACAGGATGGCGAGGTGTTCTTCAGTTATCGCCAAATGCAACACGAGTGCGTCTCATGTGCACCCAGTGCACTATTCGAAGCTCTGGCGCGCTTCGAGGTTTACGAGCTGCCAGCACAGAAGCACCAGGACTTGCTGCAACGCAACTGGCAAAAGTTCGCCGCACGCGCTGCAACGGAGGAGAGCGTTTACATCTTCGAGTGTTGTTTCTTACAGAACCCAATCACCACGTTGCTTGCCCGTCACAACCTCACGGAGGAGCAGGTTTTCGGCCACATTCTGGCGCTCTCGCGGAGCATTCAACCGCTGCAACCCAAGTTGATCTACCTAGCTCAAAAAGACGTTTCCACCACGCTTGAAGCGGTGAGGCGCGAGCGCCCGCAAGAATGGGCGGACTTCGTTACCTGGTATCTAACCCAGCAAGCGTATGGGCGCTTGCACGGTTTGGAGGGTTTTGCGGGCGTCAAGGCGTTTTACGCCATGCGGCAGGCGTTGGAGATGGAGTGGTTAAGAGTCCTGCCGATCTCAACGACCATCATTGCCGACGATGGCGACTGGCAAACGCGCCACGAGCTCATAATTGCATTCCTTAGGGCATGAACACAGGTCCGGATACCGGTGCCATTCACCGCTTCCGCTCTTCCAGTTCCTCAAGAGTGCGGGGCCAATCATCCTTTAGAAGCCGTGATAAAGCTCGATCCGCCAACAGGCGATTCTCCGTCTGACAGCGCAGGCAGTAATTCATCTCGCTGTTTGCATACCGAACGCGTTGCACTGCGGTTCCACAAACCGGGCAGGGTTTGCCGAAACGCCCATGCACTGCCATGGCTTCGTGAAATGCCGTCACGCGGGAAGGGAAAGCCTCGCCGGCTTCAGCACGCAACCGTTCCACCCATTCAGTAAACACGGCTTTGGAAGCCTCAGCCAGACGCGCTATCTGCTGATTCGATAGATTCCTGGTGAGCAGAAAGGGCGAAAGTTGCGCGCGGTGCAAAATCTCATCCGAATAGGCGTTGCCGATCCCACTGAAAAGATGGGGATCCGTAAGGGCACGCTTGAGGGTATGGTTCTCCTTCTGGAGTGCAGCCTGGAATTCGGCGACTGTGGCCGTCATCACGTCTAGCCCTCCACGATCAAAAGCCTGAAGCGCTTCGCGTCCGTGTACCAGGTGTAGGCTCGCTCGCTTCTGGCTCGAGAATTCGGTGAGAAGCAATGTCCCATTCTGAAAATCAAACGCCGCCAACCAGCCCTTGCCAGGGATTTTGCGCCCTTGAGCTATCCATTGCAGCCGTCCACTAATCATTAAGTGCAGCACCAGGAAATAGTCTTCATCAAAGGCAAAGACAATGCGCTTGCCCATGCGCTCGAGGTCGCGCAACACGCGCCCGTGCAACGCCGCAAGAGACGGCTCAACCGTCCGGAGCACAAACGGATGCGCGATCCGAATACATGCGACGGCCTGCCCCCGAACCAGACGCTGCAGAGATTCGATATAGACCATGATATCGGGATATTCTGGCATAGGCTTTCTCTTTGCAGGTACGTCAGGGCGCGCCGTGCGCACCCATAACGTACTCGATTCCAGATTGATTGAAAGAGCGCCTGCGTCAAGGGCTGAGCTGTTCCACCGAAACGATAGAACCGTATGCAGCTTTGAGCCCCTCCAAACCCTGGCGTTGCTCCCGGTAAACCTCGAAAAGGGCTTCTGGCACGCCAGCCTCCTTACGATAAGCCTCCTCCTGCAAGGAGATGCGCGCCAGGATATTATCCACATAGAAAGCGAATTGCTTATCATACAGCTCGCGAGGATAGGCTTTGCCGATTCCAGCAAATAATCCCTCAAGGTCTTCATAGCGGGGGATATAACCGATGGGGGTCTCGATAGCAGAAACGTCACCGTTGGCGTACTGCTCCAACCAACCCAACCAGACTCTGACATCGCGCTTCTCGCCAAGCAATTTCTTACCCTCGCCGCCGCGCGCCCCATGGGTGAGGAAGTAGTTCAACCCCGCCATCACGGGCTTGGGATTGAGCTGGAGCGAGTTGAAAAAGGCAAACTGGGCTTCCATATACTCCGCGAGCGGGCCGGGGATGAAGGGCTCGTTGGCCCACGGCTGGCGGCGTACCCCCTGTGCGCCCACTTCGGTAGCAGTAGCGGCTGACAGGATCGAAGCGCCAATGACGACACCATGATTAGGGTTCTTTGCCACCCAGACCGGCGGCATCGTATCACTATCCCGCCCGCTATAGGTGATGACCCTGACCGGCACGCCGGCAGGGTCCTCTGCCAAGGTCTCGCTATAATTACCAATGGCGGTACTCGCCAACGTGCAACGCGCGTTGGGATTGGAAACAGGAATGGGCTTGCCCGTTTCATCCACTTTGCCAGGCCACCAACTACCTGTGTAGTTGATTCCCTTCTCAGGCATGGGTTTGCCATCACCCACCCAGCGCGGCTCCCCTTCCGGCGTAATCAGCACGTTCGACCAGATAACCTCCACACCAGGCTCAGTCAACGCCTGCATAAGCAGGGGATCTCCTTCAGGATTCACGTCCTGGATGATGCCGAAGATGCCTTTCTCCGGGTTGACGGCGCGCAAGGTGCCATCAGGCGCGATCCAGATCTGAGC
>JAFGFB010000225.1 GCA_016931315.1 Anaerolineae bacterium | reverse complement strand
ATTTATACTATACCGTACATGTAGAGATGTTGCTTGACGGAACTCTTACGCTTTTCTTACGACTTCGCCCCAAAAATAGTTATTGGGAATCTAACGCTCCCGCGTCTAGCGTTACAGAGGGAATCAAGCTACCCGCGCTCACAACTGCTGCACGCGTTTCCGTAACTGCCCACAACCGGCACTGATATCACCGCCGCGGCGCAACCGCACAGTATGTGCGATGTGCCGACGCTCCAATACCTCGGTAAAAGCTGCGATGCGTTCTTGAGACGAAGGGCGTCCAGCAAAGCCCGCAGTCGGGTTGAGAGGGATGAAATTGACATGCGCCAACAAACCGCGCAACCGGGCCGCAAGGGCTTCCGCTTGTTCCAAAGTATCATTGAGTTCATGAATCAGCACCCACTCAAAGGTCACACGGCGATTGGTCGCCTGTAGATAAGCATGGACAGCGTCGAAGAGCGCATCCAGAGGGTATTTGCGGTTCACCGGCATGAGCTGTTGCCGCAAGGCATCAGTAGCAGCATGGAGAGAAATCGCCAAATTGATCTGTAAAGATTCTTCTGCAAGACGGCGAATCCCCGGCACAATGCCGACGGTGCTGAGCGTAATGCGGCGCTGTCCCATACCTAAACCCTGTGGGTGAACTAATAAACGGATAGCAGCCAAAGTAGCATCATAATTCAACAGCGGCTCACCCATCCCCATCAAAACGATGTTGGAAAGACTCTCCCCACGGGTTGCGAGCTCCCGTTGCAGGTGCAGCGCCTGCGCGACAATCTCACCACTGCTCAACTGCCGGACAAAGCCCATTTGCCCGGTAGCACAGAAGGCACAACCCATGGCGCATCCCACCTGGGTAGAGAGGCACGCGCTATGGCGCTCAATGTAGTTCATCAGCACCACCTCAACCTGTTCACCATCGGCCAGAGCCAACAGGTCTTTACGGGTCTCGCCATCAAGAGACTCTTGCCGCGAAAGAACGTGAGGGACCGCCAGGGTGATATTCGCAGTCAGTTGCTGACGCAAGGATTTGGGAAGGGAACTCATCGCGTCAAAATCGGTGACAAGGCGCCGGTAGAGCCACTCCCAGATTTGCCGGGCACGGTAAGAGGGCTGTCCCCAGGCAGCCAGTTGCGCCTCGAGTTCTGGGAGGTCCCAGTCATAGAGATTAGGTTTTTCCGTCACAGCTACCGTCTCCTAAATACTATCCAGAGAAAGCTAAAAAACATTCGCGCTTCACGGCGCCAAGAAAACCGATCCGGCGCGCCATCAACGTTCCAAGCGTGCGCGCCATGCTACCGCCAGCGCTTTCAAATCATCAAAGATCAAATCAGGGTGAATGGGCGAGTGGTGCACATCCTCAAGGCTATTGATACCTGAAAGCACCATCGCCGTGGGCATCCCGAGCCGCAACCCTCCCAGAATATCGGTATCCAGCCGGTCACCAATCACCAGGGTGGTTTCGGGGCTGGCGTGCATTCTGAGCATAGCTTGCTCATAGAGCACTGGCTCAGGCTTGCCGATAACGAACGGCGCCACATCCGTAGCGGCCTCAAGCAACGCCAACTGCGCCCCCGCTCCGGGAACAAGCCCCTTTTCCAAAGGAAAAGAGCGATCTGGATTGGTGCCAATGAAGCGCGCCCCCTGGCGAATCAACATAGTGGCTTTTGCCATATCCTCCCAGGTGAAAGTAGGATTCCAGCCCACAACCACATAATCCGCAGTATCGCCATCGGTGAGGATGAATCCATGGCGGGCCAGCACTTCGCGCAACCCCGGTCCGCCCACCACATAAACCGTCGCGTGCGATGGGGCGTGTTCGGCCAGGTAATCTCCAGCGGCCTCGGCAGAATTCAGGACATGTTCTGGGGCAGTGGGAATGCCCAGGTGTGCCAGTTTCTCGACATAATGGGCCACAGACTGATTGGCGTTGTTGGTGACCAGCATGTAGTCCAATCCACGCTCCTCCAACAAAGCAAAGAAATCCCGCAAACCGGGCAAGGGGTTGGAGCCACGCCAGAGGACGCCATCCATATCGGAAATCACGGCACGGATTGAAGGGAGGAGTGCGGTTGAATCCTGGCGCGCGGACTGTAATTGTGCGTAAACATCAGGGTTATCGGCATCAGCCAGCAGAAGAGGGTCCGTTACAGGATAGGGCAGAATCTTCTCAGCATGGGTCTTGAAAAGAGCCCGCCCGCCCACATCTGCGGCTAATTGCGCCAGTTCAGGAAAAAGTAGTTGGTCGAAAAGCACCGGGCTACCCAGACGCCCTTCCCATGTAGGAGCTACAATTTCAGGACGGGGTGCGGTGTCGCGCCACCTGCTTACCAGAGATCGAAGCAGATGGGGTGTAACAAAAGGTTGATCCACTTGTAGAAAGACGGCAGCGGGACTGGACATCAGGGCTGACACACCCAGCGCCACACTTGAACCAAGGCCTTCGACCCAGCGATAGTTACGCAGAATTTGCACAGGTCTCTCGGCGAGCGCCGGAGCAATGCGCTCCGCCTCAGCACCTAGAATCACGATAATGGGACTGAGTCCAGCTGCCCAGGCAACATCAGCAAGGTGTGCAATCATAGGGCGTCCCTCCCAGTCTAGCAACTGCTTGGGTTGCCCAAAACGGGAAGAACCACCAGCAGCGAGCAATACAGCAGCCACAGCGTTGTCTGGCATAGAAGGCTCCTTCTCAATCACGTCGCAACGTCATGTGTAACCGGTAACGCTCCCCCATGAAAACGTTTTCGCTGTACATGACCAATTTCTGGTGCGAATCCAAAGTGCGGCGACGAATCGCCAGCACGGCTAAAGGAGGAGACGCCTGCAATAACTCGCATTCTTCAGGACTGGCCAAAAGCGCACGCACTGTTTGTGTGCCCTGTGAAAGACGCAGCCCATAGTGTTCCTCGAGCGTCGTGTAGACATATTCGAAATCCAAAGTAAGAAGATCAGGAAAAAGCGTGAAGGGCAGGTACAATGTCTCGATACAGGTAGGGACATCATAGACTGACTGCAAATTCTGAATGAGAATGACTTGCTCACCCTCTAGCAGATTGAGATTCCAAGCCACCATGAAATCCGCACTAATTACACGTCGCTGCAACACACGCGTAGCGAAAGGTAAACCAGTTGCATCCATTTGCTCTGGAAAATCATACAAACGCAATTGGGGGTCGTCAGAGGGCGAAGCCACATAATAGCCACTACCCGGACGGGAATAAATGGAGCCCTCATTACTAAGCCACCGAAGCGCACGCTGAACGGTCGTACGGCTGACACCATGCTCAGCCGCCAGGCGGCGTTCAGAAGGCAATTTCTGCCCGGGGGCGAGCGCACCAGACTTGATAGATTCACGCAAGATGAGATACAACTGCTGATGCAATGCGGCTTCTTTGGCTGCATCCAGGTGTTTTGTCTTCGGCATCAACTCCTCCGCCCACAAATTACACGCTTGAACATGAAAACTGGCGCCCGAAGCACCAGATGTAACCCTGGCACAGCCCAAGAAAACTGTGCCCTGGTGTAGTGCGGATTATACGCGATTGTGAGACACCCGCCACTCAATGGAAGGCACACCCCAGTCACACAGGCGTTTTTGCGGCGGCGCAGTGCGTCACAGCAAAAATACCTTCCCCAATTTTCACAGCGAGCCATACAGAGGACGAGGGGAACCTTCCTGAACGGCTACAAATGCCCGTCCCCCGAAACTGTTTTGACTTTATCGCGGGCGTGCTATACTAGATACAAGTGAATACTCACATGTGGGGCGTACGCCCGGAAGTTGAGGCGGGGATAAAGAGCCATGAGCAAAAAAACTGAGACACCCACAATACGTCGCATTTCCTGGCTGGTATGGGGCATGATGGCAGTGCTGATGATTATCTTGATCTCGGCATTTGCCCATGCGTTGACGCTAAATATAACGCTGCGTGAAAAAGTCGCCACCCTGGAGCCCCTGCTGGAGCAACAGCAGAATCTCAATGCCACCTTACAGGCGCAGCTCGAGTATGTGCAGAGCGATGCCTACATTGAGGCTTGGGCACAAGAACAAGCCGGGATGGCTCGACCTGGGGAGACCCTGGTAGTGCCTCTGGCAGCCACAATGACTCCCACACCCACGCCGCCGCCCGAGATCACGCCAAACGTTTCACCTCAAACCCAACCCTTCTGGGTACAGTGGTGGCAAGCGTTATTTGGTGAGTAGGCACTCATGCTCGACGCAGACGCGCTGAGCTTTTCCTATGCCGGGCGCATCCCCATCTTCGAAGGCTTCAACTGGTCAGCTGCGGCAGGTGAAACCTGGACCATTTTGGGGCCTTCTGGCTGTGGCAAAAGCACCCTGCTGATGCTGGTCGCAGGACTCCTGCAACCACAAAAAGGTAAAATTACCGTAGCAGGCGAGGTCTTAAGCCGTCCACGCCCGAGAACCGGGCTTATCCTGCAAGATTATGGATTGCTCCCCTGGGCAACCGTCCGCCAGAATGTGGCTCTGGGCTTCGAAATCCGCCGCTTCTATGGCCCAGATGGGCGGCACGCGCCGCTAGATGAACACATCGAGAAGCACGCCGCTCAGATAGATTACTGGTTAAAGCGGGTGGGCATGGACAAGCTGGCAACTGCCTACCCGGCACAACTCTCCGGAGGAGAGCGTCAGCGCACTGCCATCGCGCGCACGCTGGCGCTAAATCCTGACCTGTTACTGATGGACGAACCCTTCTCTTCACTGGATGCGCCGACCCGGGAAGCACTTCAAACGTTGACCCTGACACTGTGCCGTGAGCAGACGCTCACAGTGTTACTGGTCACCCACGCCATCGAGGAAGCTGCCTTTATAGGACAGCGCATTTTGTTATTGGGGACTCCCCCACAACGCACCCCACGAATCATTGAAAACCCGCATACGCCCGATTTGGCATTTCGCAGTTCGATTGCCTATCAAGAAATCTGTGCACAACTGCGCGCGCAACTCGCAGCGGGGGAACAGCATGCACCTGAGGCGAGCGAATGACGGAACTACGCCCGCGGGGCATCATCCTGACATTGCTGGTGCTGCTGGCATTCTGGCAAGTCGCCGCGTCGCTAGCAAAACTTCCCCTTCTACCTGCCCCACATCAGGTGCTGGTGACTTTTTACCAGGAATTACCACGGAGTCTGGGGCTTCATTTTCTGGCGAGCCTCTACCGGGTCATCAGCAGCATAGGACTTGCCGTGCTATTTGCGGCACCGGCGGGGTTGGTTCTGGGACAAAGCCCAAGGCTCAATCGCGTATTCGCACCGCTAATCTACCTGCTGTATCCCATTCCCAAGGTTGTATTGGTGCCGATCATATTGTTGTTCCTGGGAGTCGGTGACTTTCCCAAAATCATCATCATCTTCCTGATTCTCTTCTTTCAGATACTGGTATTGGTTCGTGATAGCGCCGCGGCCATCCGGCCCGAACTATTGCTGAGCGTGCGCAGCCTCGGCGCAGGAAGGCGTGCGCTCTTCCGATTCGTTTACCTGCCAGCGAGCCTCCCGGCAGTGCTCACAGCGGTGCGGCAATCTATCGGCACAGCGATAGCAGTGCTCTACGTTGCCGAGCTCTTTGCTACACGCTGGGGCTTAGGTTACTATATCTACCTCAATGGTAGCACCCTCTTTAACTTCACAGCCATGTATGCCGGCGTACTGGCAATGAGTTTATTGGGTATGGGACTATACTTTGCTGTAGATGCGTTGGAGAAACGTCTTTGCCGGTGGCGCAACCCAGATTGACAGAGTATTGCTTTAATGCTAACTCGTGCGATAATAGAAGAAGTTGCGCAGGGATTTCGTCGCAGATTGCTGAGCGAAACCGCACTACGCCCGGCACAATGCCGCCGAGGCACAGGCAAGGCATTCGCCTCGGATTGCTGTTGATTCATTGACGCGGCAGCCAATCTGCACAGCGAGCCTCAAAAGTAGCGCAGAAGCTCGCTGAATTGCTACGAATGTCCGCGTAGTGGCATAATGCTTT
>JAFGFB010000224.1 GCA_016931315.1 Anaerolineae bacterium | reverse complement strand
TGAGCGGACAATCTGGTCCGAATCTGGATATTTCTGCGCTCTCGACACCCGAACCAGCAATGGCTTTGTTTGATCATCCTGCTGGGTCATATTCGATTATTTTCCAAAAAGGTGTTGTTTCAGAGGTGTTCGAACAGCCGAGAGTCCGCCGAGCAATTGCCGATGCACTGGGCAACATAGGCGATCCCCGTGCCGTTGAACCGCTCACCGCGGCACTTAAGGACGATGACGTAGAAGTCCGCAATGCCGCCAACGAAGCACTGGGCAAAATCAGCGATTTCCACATTGTTGAGCCGCTCACCGCCAAACCCAAGGATGTTGAACCCGCCTCCTTCATCAAATTTGAGGAGGAAAACAATATGTCACTTTCCAATCCACCGAATATCGAGCAGATGCAAACAGAAAGAAACATCGAAGGCTTGATTGAAGCTCTGCAATACAAGAACAGCGCTGATGTGCGTGAAGCAGCTGCCAAGGCATTGGGCACAATAGGTGATCGTCGTGCTGTTGACCTGCTCATTGGTGCGTTACAATTCAGGTCGAGGCATGCGAGACACGCCACAACCGCAGCGAGAATGGCATTCAAGGACTACAGTGTTCGTGAGGCAGCCGCGTGGGCATTGGGGCAAATCGGTGACTCGCGGGCTGTTGAGCCGTTGGTTGCGGCGCTCAAGGACTGGATCGACAAAGTCCGGGCAGAAGCTGCGCGCGCACTGGGCGCCATTGGCGATGCACGTGCCGTTGAGCCTCTTATCAAGACGCTGCAAGACAAACAGATATTCTACTGGCCTTTGGGGCAAATGGTTGATGTCGACATTCTGCGCAGTATGCATCCAGAGGCTGCCGACGTTCGTGACGAAGTACGTGCGGCGGCTGCCATCGCGCTGGGCAAGATTGGTGATATTCGGGCTGTCGAGCCGCTCACCACGGCACTTAAGGACGATGATGTAGAAGTCCGCAAAGCCGCTAACGAAGCACTGGGCAAAATCAGCGATTCCCACATTGTTGAGCCGCTCACCTCCAAGCCCAAGGATATTGAACCCGACTCCTTGTTGGAGACTCCATCCCAGCCAACTGAAAGCGAACTGACGCTTCTCGCGTTTGAACCGGAAACGGTGCATATCCCAGCAGGGCCGTTTTTGATGGGCAGTGATCCAGACAAAGATCCGAATGCACGCGACAACGAACAACCGCAGCACACTCTTACGCTTTCAGAGTACCGTATTGGCAAATACCCGGTGACAGTGAGGCAGTATCGCGCGTTTGTCGAGGCAGGCGGCTACCAGAAGCGGCGCTGGTGGACAGACGCTGGTTGGGAAGTTTGTGGAGATAAGAATTGGACCGAGCCGTATGCCTGGCAAACGGATGACCAACTGCCTGCACACGGCTTGACCTGGTATGAAGCAGTAGCCTACTGCCGTTGGTTGGCGGAGCAGACGGGCCGAGCCTACCGCTTGCCAACCGAGGCGGAGTGGGAAAAAGCTGCCCGTGGGTCAGATAGCCGGATTTATCCCTGGGGCAATACGTGGCAATACGGACTATGTAATACTGATGAAGTAGATACCACGCGCCCCAATCCTACCAAGCGCTTTACGCCGGTTGGAGAGTACAGCCCGGCGGGCGATAGTCCTTACGGCGCGGCAGATATGGCGGGTAATGTGTGGGAGTGGTGCCAGACGAAGGCACGGGATAACTATCAGGGTGCGGCGGACAATGATCCAGACGGCACCGACTGGCGTGTGTTGCGGGGCGGGTCCTGGGACTATAGAGTGACAATTTCGAATCTTGCCCGTTGCGCCTATCGCATTAAGGGGAACCCGAAATTTCAGAGTGACTTTGGTTTTCGGGTGGTGTGCGAGGTCTCTGGCGCATAAGAGGAGTTCATAACCTGTAATGTCATTAGCATTTGAGTGATATTGCTGGCGACAACGACGGACTTGAATTTTGCTTAGCGTCATTGTCGCCAGATGGATCAGAGCAAATCAGTTCCTGATAAGAAATCTATTCAGGGCAATCTGCTCCTGGGATTTTCAGCGATTGGCCGGGGGCAATAAGGCTTCCTGGCGCAATACCGTTCAATTCCAGCAGTTCGAAAAGGTCTACTTCAAGATCATGAGCAATAGAATATGCAGTATCATTTGGTTTCACAACATATATCCCACAGGTTGGCTCTGCAGGCGTCACAAGATGTTGAGAGGCGGGGCCAGAAGTGGGCGAAACGGATAAGATTGGAGTAGCCGATACTACTGAAGTATCGTAGGTTACCGAGGGTGTTGGTGGCATAGGAGAGCTTGTAGGAGGTGTTGCTGATGGCGTTGGCGTAGGTGAATCGGTAGGACTTGGCGTTGAGGATGGACGGGTTGCCGACGGTCTGGGGGTGAGTGTTACTACGGGCACTGCGGTGCGTGTTGGTAATGCGCTGGTTGCTGATAGAGTAAACTTAGAAACGGCTGTCTCAGTGGCAAAATATCCTTGAGCATATTCAGTGAGTGCAATCTCAGTCGCGCTAGTGTCTACTTCGGCAGGAGGCGCAAGATCAGTTTCGCCAGATTCTGGATTTTTGGTCTCAGACTCTGTGTTGAAATCTACTGTGATCGCCAAGGCTGATATCAAAAAACAAACAAGAATCACTAACGGCAGCCCCCACAATACCCAACGGGAAAGGGAATCGGCCTCCGTTTTCGCCATTGGTCGTGTCGTGGGAGCTGCAGCCTCAGCGCGCAATCTTTGTTGCGCGTCCTGCACAGCAGTCGGGTTGTCATGAAGCAGCATGACGACTCCGACATATGGATCCTGGACACCGCTGCGGTACTCCAAACGCCCCTTTTCATTCCACATCATGTTCGGCGATTGCATTGCTTCATCGAACACTGCCATCTCGTCAGCGAAACGATCAGAGTTCTTTGCCTGAACCCATTTTACCAGTGCTAAGGCAAGAGATTGCTCAAGCGTGCTTCCTGTTTGCGAAGGTATAATAATTGCTTCATCAGTACGAACCTGGCTGGTGAAATCCTTACCGCGAGACAGAAGTGAGAAATGCGCGAGTGAATCAGCCTGATCGGTCGGATCAATCGGTTGCTCTGCAAATGGCGCGGCAGTAATTTGTTGTCCCGCTTCTCCCATTATGTGCCAGTCGCGCTCGACGACAACGAATTCATCTCTCCGGACACGTTCTGCAAGTGCCGGGTCGCTCGCTTCAATGTATTGCTGCCATTGGCGGAATGTCGCTGCCCGAAATGTATTGCGTTCAGTGAGATTCAAACGCAATGTAGGCAGGCCGAGGCTGACATAGATTCGACCCACATGCTGTGGCTGCTGAGCCGGTTGTGATTCAGATGGTTTAACATCTCCTGGCGCATTAACGTCCGGTTTTCCCTCAATGCTTATCACGGACTCTGCGACTTCTTGTCCAACAGTCGCGTCCACTTCCGTGGGTGACTCCTTGGTTGATGTAGATGTAGCGGGAGATTCACTAGAAAACAAAAATGTATGTATCGGCGGCTCAGCAATCGCAAGAGCACGCCCCATCATCCATTGCCGAACCTCAAGCGCCGCTTGTGTATACCGCCGCTTGTGTTCTTCTACATCTGATGGTAAAGCTGCCAATTGACGCTCAACTCGTTTAAGGTCTTCCTGCATTTCTTTACACTGAAGGACGGTTGGAAAACCAGCATTGAACAATAGTGAGCCATCCGGAGCAAAAAAATGGAACGTAATGGCAATTTGCTGCCCCTGGCTGGCAACCTCAAGCAGGCGTTTATCTGAGAGGCCTACATGAGGAATATCCGAACTGCCCACATTGGGATAGGTTTCCAGTCCATACGGATCGTCGGGCCGATCAAGAATGTACGCATTGAGAACAAAAATGGGATAAGCTGCAAGCTCAAAGTAGCGGTATTCCAGGCGTAGTTTTCCAGATTCGATTGCTTCTTCGAGGTTGTGAATGTCACCAGAGGTAAGTTCCTGTCTAGTAGCAAAGATAATTCTGCGTTGATCAACTGAAAGCTTGACCGCAGCCTCGCCTATTTCAGCACCTAGCATAAGCATTCGTGCAACAGACTCATCTTGTATCAGTTTTTGTCTCAACGGTTGGTTAGGAAACACGGTTAAGCCTCCTCAATTACCCTGTGAGAAATTATAGTTGGAAAAGAAGCACAGTTTTTTACATACATTAAGACGAGCGGTCAACTATTTTACAGAGTAGGTGTCAACGCCATTCCCAACTCTCACAAAAATATCCTCAACCAATCATCGTATTCAATGATTTTGTGGAGCCGTTAATGCAGTTCTTTAACCACATCCATCGAAATGAACTGGAATATTTGAGAGCTCTGTCTTGTTCTCTGGCATTATAGCACGTTGTAAAGCCCCCAAAGTTAGGACCGATCAAAAGTAGAGTCAGGGCATAAGGGCAGCAGCAGCAAAAATTGTCCTGAATACTTCGCCAGGATTGCGAAAATATACAGCAGCGACAGTCATGAATGAAGTCTGCGGGAATTCATATATTACTATGCGGAGCTTGACAACAGGTTTTCCTTGCCTGGTTAGGACAATGGATTTACTTACGCTGCTTGCACGCGCGCAAAGAGTCTTTCCAGGCCAGAACGATAGTCTTTTCTTCCTCCCCAGAAGACGTAGCCGCCGAGGGTTTGAACCCCTTCAACCCTATCTTTAAGCCTTGATTTCCCGCAAACAGCACCTCGGCCTCTCTGCTACCACCAGAAACGTTTTCGACTATAATGAAACACCAGGAACCATCCATAAATCGATGCAATCCGCCCGCTGGATAACTAACAGTCGAACTGAGCAAATATGAGCGATCAATCCCAACCCAAACCTGACGACAAGCCGTTCTTGTTCCGTGTGAGCAATCATCACAGCAAAAATTGTGGTGAGTCGCCCTCAGTTGATGGCAATAGAAAGGGGCATTATCACGGCTATTTCGAGAACGAATTCGGCGAACAAGCTATCTTTGTATGTTCCGTTTCAGCACTTGATGGACAAAAAGGTAGGATAGAATAAGAGAGACTCGACCGGCCCACTGGCGAGACAAAGGAGTATGAAATGGG
>JAFGFB010000223.1 GCA_016931315.1 Anaerolineae bacterium | reverse complement strand
TGGGCGATGCAAGAACACAGAGAGGTAGCTTTTTTTGTGATTTTTGCGGGCTGCGCCCGCAAAAATCACGCTTGCGGAGAGAGGCGCGGAGGGTTTTTTGAGTGATCTAGCCGATTTTGCCACTGTAGTTTTTTTGTGATTTTTGTGGACGGGGGAAACCCTTCGGGTTTCTTCGCCCGTCCACAAAAATCACACTTTCAGAAGAAAGACGCAGAAAGTTAACGTCTGATGTGGGTCGTTTGCAAGATGGCGGTCTTATTTTCTCCAATAATCTGTCGTATACCCAGTGCAAGGAAGTATAACATCCCAAATCTTGCCGTGTTTTTACAGTAGAACAGGGACTTATAGATTTGCAAGCCCTAAGGAGGCTCGCATTGAATAATGATAAAGAGGATCCGGCGCGCATTCAAGCTGGTGATTTGGTATTGCTCTCGGGACGCGACCGACGTGAGTTTCTGGTGGTTATGCAAGCCGGGGCACAATTTCAAACCCACCGTGGCTATATCAACCACGATGAAATGATCGGCAGCCTTTGGGGTAGTGTGGTGAAGACGCATCTGGATTACGCCTATATGCTGCTGCCGCCTTCACTGGAGCAACTCATCCGCGGGGTCAGGCGCACTACACAGATTGTCTATCCCAAGGATATTGGCTATATTATCATGAAGATGAACATCGGACCCGGCAGCCACGTCGTTGAAGCCGGGACGGGCAGCGGCGGCTTGACCCTGGCATTGGCGCGCATGGTCATGCCCCATGGGCACATCCACACTTACGAGAGCCGCCCCGAGATGTTGGAGACAGCGCAGAAGAATCTCGCGCGCCTGGGCCTGGAATCCTACGTCACCTTCACACAGCGCGACATTGCCGAAGGCTTCGATGAGCATCATGCTGACGCCGTGTTCCTGGATGTACGCGAGCCTGGGGATTACCTGGCACAGGTCCACGCGGCGCTCAAAGGGGGAGGCTTTTTCGGCGCCCTGGTACCAACCACCAATCAGGTCTCCGACTTGCTCACGGCGCTCGCACGACACCCCTTTGGCTTCATTCAAGTGGATGAGCTATTGTTGCGCTCCTACAAGGCAGTGCCGGCGCGCCTGCGGCCCATGGATCGCATGGTGGCACACACCGGCTACCTGATTTTTGGGCGCGCCCTGTTGGCTGAGGAGAGTAGCGACCCATGAAGCGACGTCTTTCGTCCTGGTTCGGGTTGAGCCAATTGGTGCTCATCGTCGCTATAAGCGCTCTCAGCCTGACTGCCTGTCATAGCACGTCGCCCCCACTTCCGCCCGAAGTTTTCGGGAATACCGCTACGCCAACACCTACGGCAACACCTACCGTCAAACACGTGATCACCATCTGGCACGATTGGCCCGGCGATTATGAGGAAGCCTACCAGATTGTGGCAGAGGAATACCATGCCGCGCACCCCGAGATTCACATCGAGTTAGTCAAAACAGAGAAACTGAGCACTGCCCTTAGTACTGAACTACCGCCGGGTGAAGGTCCAGATATTGTGCGGTGGCAGCAAAATCAGATAGGGCGGGCAGCGCTGAGGAACCTCATCATTCCACTGGATGCCTTTATCACGCGTGAAACCCTGGAGCAGACCTTTGAACCGGCTGCGGCGCAAGCAATGCTGTGGCAGGATCAAATCTGGGGCATTCCGGAAATGCAGGATGGTATTGCCCTCATCTACAACCGGAGTATGTTAAGCCCAGAAGAGCTACCCGCGCCCGATGACTTCGAAGGCTTGCTGGAAAAGGCCATTGAATTCCGCCAGGCGCATCCTGATAAATACTATCTCTGTAATCAGGGTCTGGGGCGCTCCGACGCCTATCACATCGCCCCCATTTTCCTGGGTTTTGGTTTGCAGGAGTACGGGGGCTTCATTGATGAGCAGGGTGTAGCCAATCTGAATCTGCCGGCAGCTTATGCCGCCGCGGAATGGCTCACAGCCTTTAGTTTGGTTGAACCCGCCACCACCGGACCGGGCATTTGCCAGGCAATGTTCATCGAAGGGCAAACGCCCATCTGGTGGACGGGTCCACGCGCGATACGTTCCTTGCAAGAGGCGGGGATAGATTACGGTATTGCTCCCATGGGCAGTCCATTGGTGGATGTGCGCCTGTTCATGTTGACCAAAACCGCCGCAGAGCGGGGAAACGCAGCGGCGGCTTTTGCGGTGATGCAGTATCTTGGGAGCGCCGAGGTGCAGAAAGAGCTCACGCTGCGCAATGGCACTATTCCAGCTAACAGTGAGGCCCTTGCCTCACCTGAGGTGCGCGCCCTCAGAAGCGTTGCCGGATTTGGCGCGGCTTTGCATCTGGGTACCCCGATGCCCAATCACCCCTATGCGGAGTGTCCATGGGGACCGGTGGGCGATGCCGTGACCCAGGTCTGGAACGGCATTCTCAGCCCAGCGCTAGCGCTGGAACAGGCTCAGGCAAGCCTGGAAGCTTGCATCGCAGCGATCAATAAATGAGCAGGGTATAAGATTGATTATTGAGGGAAACCAGAAGAGGTTCTGCAAACAGGCGAAGAGGATTCTTTTTGTGTGTTTTTGGGCGCGGCGCCGACTACAGCGTTAGCGCGCCCAAAAACACTTTCGTGTAAGGCGGAATCAGACAGGTGTATCATAGCTTAATTGAGGTGTTCTGCGGTCAATTATTTGTCGTATACCCAAATGAACCGGGGTCTTATCATTCTCCCCCCAGGCAGTGCGCCGAAGCCCAAGAAACGGCGAAAGCCGTTCCTTTTCTGATGTTTTGCGGGGGCGGGCTACCGCCCGTCCCCGCAAAACATTCTTTTTCTCGACAGTTTTAGCTGCAAAGCCTGACGAATGTATGGAGCTGACGAGGATGATAAAGCCCTACCAAATGAACATTGACAGCATTATGAAAGATGCTATGATGTTTTTGCTCAAAGAGTTGGAGCAAAAGTATGGATAGTCTGCGCACGCAAAAACCCATTTATACAATCCTGATCACTATTATTCTGGCGACCCTTCCCTGCTATTGCCTGGGATTTATCGCCTTGAGCTTGCGCCCCAATGGGCGCCCGGGTAGCACACCCACCGTCACTTCCACCGCCGCGCCGTTGCCCACCGAAACGCCGTTTGCGGTGGGTCCTGGCACGACGACGCCACACGCGCTACCCGCCACGCCCACCCAATGGTTTCCGCCGACGTTCACGGCGACCGCTACGCCCACGCAGACGCCAACGCCAACACTGACGCCGACCCCAACGGCAACACCGACGGTGACGCCGACAGCTTCGGCAACGCCTAGCCCCACACCTACGAACACCGTCACGCCGACGCCTACCGCCACGCCGACACCCACAATTACGGTTTCACCTACCGTCACAGCAACGGAAACATTGACGCCGACGCCGACGCCAACGCCAACGCTGACGGCTACGCTGACGGCTACGCCAACCATCACTGCCACCGAGGTAATCACCCCACCCGCGCCATGAAAGAAGCTACGCTCAAAACCTGGCTACCTGCTACGGAAATACCCCTGGCACGGAGTCATAGACCTCCCCTGACCGTTTCTCAATTCCAGTACCCCATTTGCTCTACTATTCCGCACTTCGGGTTGGAATTTTCATTATCACAGACGTGAAAGGAGCCTCTTGAATACCCAGGAACTGATACAACAACTAAGCGAAGCCACAGGACCTTCAGGACGCGAAGCGCCCGTCAGTGATGTAATCCGCGCACTCTGGGAGCCTCTGAGTGACGAGGTGCGCAGCGATGCCATGGGCAACCTCATCGCGTTGCAGCGTGGCAGCGGAGCGGAGCCGCGCCCCGCATTGATGGGTGCAGCACACATGGACGAAATCGCCCTCATCGTCACCAGCATTGAGAAAGGTTTCCTGCATATCCACCGCATTGGTGGCGCCGACCGTCGCGTGCTCCTGGGGCTGGAAGTGATGGTACAC
>JAFGFB010000222.1 GCA_016931315.1 Anaerolineae bacterium | reverse complement strand
GTTTTACTTAAGGTTATGTGTTGTTTTTTCATCTCCTTATTGTAACCGTTTTCTGGCAGAATGCCAGCGAACTTATTTTACGAAGTACTTATGAGTTTTCAGAATTTAACTCGGTAATAGAGTGCGCTCAAGTAGCACGAGCTTTTTTTCAGCCGTCCCTACAGGACGGGATTTGTAATCCACTCGGTTGTACAGGCACTGAAGTGCCTGCCTACTTTCAGACGTCCCTACGGGACGAAGCCGTCCTGTAGGGACGGGGAGGGAAATTCGCAGTTTTTGAGGGCTACTTGCGTACGGCATGTCTCAAAGGCCAAAACGCGAGAGGATTGTGCAGAAATCGGCGCGCCGTTGGCTTATGGCCCTATTACCGAAGTAAATTTTGAAAGTTCATCAGCGTGGCGGTACCAGGTATTATGCTCGGGTGCAAGTTTGAATCTATTTCAGGAGAGGTACTTGAAATGAAATTCCGTCTGGCATTCACACTTAGTTTTCTGCTCGCCCTGGGTTTGATCGCTGGCATGGCGTACCAGCAAAGCCCTTCCGCGGCGATTGTAGATGAGCCGCCTGACATCGAGACCTTTGGCACCGCGTTTTTTGTCTATGATGCACAGGACGATGTCTTCTACACGCAAGGCACAGAAACCCTCATTGCCATAGATGCCACAGGGGTCACCTTGTACCGCCCGGATGAAGTCTTTGCCCTGGAATTCGTGGGCGCCGACCCCAAAGCGCGCCCAAGCGGCGAGGTGCGTCAGGCGGGCGTTGTCAACCTGTATCACGGCGACCAGCCCACAACCTGGCGCGAGCAAATGCCCATCTTCGCTGAAGTGCTCTACAAAGACCTCTATCCCGGTATCACGCTGCGCTACGCGCTAGAGCAAGGGGGGCTGAAATCGGAGTTTTTGCTGGAACCCGGCGTAGACCCGGCTCAAATCGCCGTACGCTACCAGGGCGCAGGGGGCTTGAGCCTGAGCACAGCCGGCGACCTGCACATTGCCTCGACCCTGAAGCATACCGCGTCGTTGGTCGAGCAAGCCCCCATCGTGTACCAGAGCGAGGGCGAGCGCCAAAACCCACTACGCGCCGCCTTCCGGTTGCTGGATGAGCATACCTACGGCTTCACCTTGCTGGAAGAACCCGATGCGACACGCCCTCTGGTGATTGATCCGCTGCTGATCTACAGCAGCTATCTTGGGGGACCGCAAGACGACGGGGCATGGGCTGTAACGCTGGACCCAGACAATGCCATCTACGTGACCGGCGTCACCTGGTCGTACAGTTTTCCACCGGAGTATAATCCGAATCTGCGCCCACAAAAGAAAATCTACGTGGCGAAACTGACGCCCAGCGGCACACTCAGTTACGTGACCTTCCTGGGCGGCAGCGAAACCACCTCAGAGGAAGGCAACGCCATTGGCACGGATAGCGCCGGCAACGTCTACGTGAGCGGCGAAACCTTCTCTCCCGATTTCCCGGTGCTCAACGCCTGGCAACCAACCTTCGCCGGCGATGAGGATGCCTACCTGCTCAAGCTCAGCCCCACCGGAACGCTCGCGTACTCCACCTTCCTGGGTGGCACCGAGTCGGAAGAGGTCAACGATATGCACGTCACGGCAGATGGGACCGTGTATCTGGGCGGTGAGGTTTACTCCGATGATTTCCCGCTGCTCAATCCCTGGCAATCCCAGACCTTTGGATGGGATGATGAAGACGCCTTCCTCTCCATTTTCAATCCGGCGGGGAATTTGATCTACTCCACTTTCTTCGGCAGCAATGCTCGCGATCAGATTTTCCGCCTCACCGTAGACGCTGCAGGCGTCGTCTATGCGAGCGGTATGACCTCGTCTAGCACGGGTTTCCCGCTGGTAGATCCCGTGCAGGGCGTCTACGGCGGCGAATGGGATGATGCCTTTGTGCTCAAACTCAATCCCTGGACCAATCAATTGCTGTTTTCGACCTATCTGGGTGGAGCGGGACGCGACGAGGCTTACGGCATTGATATTGACAGCGCCGGCAATATCTACGTTGCCGGAGGCACCAGCTCCTACAATTTCCCGCTACGGGCGCCACTCCAGGGCGGGTATGGCGGCGGGACCTGGGACGCTTTTCTGGCAAAGTTTGACGGGATCACCCACGACCTGGTCAGCAGTACCTATCTAGGCGGGGCGGGCTATGATTTTGCCCACAGCCTGAAACTCGATTCCGGAGACAACGTCTATGTCGTAGGCGACACCGAATCCCCCAACTTCCCCACCCAGAATCCGCTGCAAGCGACGTTAAACGGACCTCGGGATGCCTTCCTGCTCCAGATGGATGTGGCAGGCGTACTGCAATACGCCTCCTATTTCGGCGGCAACAACGAAGACCAGGGGCTTCGAATGACGATACGCGAGGATCGAGTCGTCACCATCGTAGGGCAAACACGCTCACCCGATTTTCCGCTGCAGAACGCACAACAAACGACTCTCAACGGACCACGAGATGGCTTTGTCGCGCAGTTCGGCATTGTGCCGACGCCTAGCCCTACTCCACCGCCGACGCCCACAGCTTCACCCACTCCCACCCCAACGCCCGGACCCGCCTCCACCGTCATTGCCCCTGAAGGGGGAAGCCTGATCCACGAGTACCCGGGACATCAGACCCAGTTACTGATTCCCGCGGGGGTGCTCAACGCCTCGACCACGTTCACGATTAGTTACCATAGCTTCCTCGCGGCGCAGGGAGCCTTGGAAGGCAACCTGCAAGGCATAGATCACTTCTTCGAGATTCAGATGGGTGCCACCCCCATGCCCTTCAGCCCACCAGTGGAGCTGCGCATGAACTACGACGGCCCAATACCGATTATTTCGGGGACGCTAGGACTTTACCGCCTGGAAGCCGGGACGTGGATTACCGACGGGATTACGGTGACCCATCAGACCGCCGGGCAGATTTACGCCGACATCAGGAGCATTGGACTCTACGGGCTGTTGGGCAGAACCAACCGCATTTTCCTGCCGGTTGTATTGCGGACAACCCAGTAACAGGGCATTCGTAGCAGTTCAGCGAGGCTCTCCGCGCACGCTGTAAGGTTCGCTATGAGAAATGATTGCACTATCAACGGGTTGCTGCGCAACCGGGTTGCTGCGCAACCTTGGGATGAATGCCTTAGAAAAACTCATACGCAAAAGCGCCGGCGAAGTGCCGGCGCTTTTGTTATGCCACGAAATCTGTAGCGAGGCTAGATTCTGTAGCGTTCACGGGCGAGGTTCAAGACCTCGTTGATCAGGAACTCATAGGGAACGCCCCCAGTGCGAGAGACAATAATCATGTCGCTCACGAGGGGGTTAAGACCCGGAAGCAGGTTGATTTCGACAATGTAGGGTTGCCCATCGGCACCCAAGCGGAAGTCCACACGTCCGAGGTCCAGACCGCCGAGCGCTTCGAAAGCCAGCATCGTCATATCGAAGAGGGTTTCCCGCAGCGCATCGGGGATCTCCGCCGGGCAGAGATAGCCGGGCGCGTTGGCGTCATCGAGGGCATAGGATTTCGCCTCGGCGTTGTAGATGCCCTTGACCGCGCCGCGCTGGGTATCGAGTTCGAGCACCGGGAAGAGGTGGAAACCCCGCGCGTTGTAGAAAGCGCTGCGCGGCGCCTGACCGGGAAACAACGTATTGCCGATCAATCCCACCGTGAACTCGCGCCCTGGAAGGAAGGTTTCCACCAGCGCCGGTTGGCGGTAGGTGGAAATGACCCACGCCGCCTGCGCCCGCAACTCCGCCACGTCGTGGACGATGGAGCGCGCGTTGATGCCCATGCCGGAGCCTTCATGCACCGGCTTGACGAACAAGGGGAAGCTCATATCGGGCGCAAGCGGCGCCTCGGCGTAGCTGAAGAGCTGGAACGGCGCCGTGGGCAAGCCACTTTCGCGCCAGACCATCTTAGCCGCAGCTTTGTCCAGCGCCAGGGCATTAGCCAACACCCTGGCGCCGGTGTACGGAATCCCCAACATCTCGAGAATTGCGGGAATGTGCGATTCACGCGAATCGCCACGCAAGCCCTCGGCGATATTGAAACAGATATCGGGGCGCGCCTCGCGCACGGCATCGAAGAAAGCCTCATCCGCCTCCAGGAAGAAGGCCTCATGGCCCGCCTCGCGCAGGACGGCTTGAATGCTCTCGACGGTGACCTCGCTGTCGTATTCAGCCAGAGCGTCAGGTGGGGCGTCGGCCTCGACGCGGACCTGATATTTGCGATTGGAAACGACCGCCACGCGCAAACCGGACATGCTATTTTGCCTCCTGCTGTTGCCGGATAGCATGCTCGATCAAGGTATTCGCCAGGTCCTGTTCACCGCTAGAGGAAGAGCGCGATTCGGAAGTCGCGGCTACGGTTGTATCCCCACTGCGCTGCAGACGGCGCTCGTGGACCTCGTTCCAGGTATCGGGACGGATTTCACGGCTATGCCCCGCCAGCAACCCGGAGACGCCCGCCTGCCCGCCGTCACTCCGCTGCTGCTTGCAGTAGGGACAGGTTTCTGGATCGTGCCCCGCGTAGTTCTTGGGCTGAGTATAGGCAGTGATGAAGCCTTCGTAGTTACGCACCACAACCTTGCTATCGGACATGCTCAGCAGGTAATTCGGGAGAATCGGGACTTTGCCGCCCCCCTCAGGCGCGTCAATGACGTAGGTCGGAATCGCATAACCGGAGGTGTGCCCGCGCAACGACTCCATGATTTCCAAACCTTTAGCCACCGACGTGCGGAAGTGCCCGGCGCCCGCAACCAGGTCGCACTGATACAGATAGTAGGGGCGAACGCGATTGCGCACGAGCTGGTGCACCATCGCCATAATGATATTGGGGCAATCGTTGATGCCCGCCATCAACACCGTCTGGCTACCCAGAGGAATGCCGGCATCGGCAAGTCGTGTCAACGCCACGGAAGCCTCTGGAGTGAGCTCTTTGGGATGGTTGACGTGGATGTTCATCCACAAGGGATGGTATTTCGCCAGCATCGTCACCAGTTCAGCGGTGATGCGCTGGGGCAGGAAAATGGGCATGCGTGAGCCGATGCGAATGATCTCGACATGCGGAATCTCGCGCAGGCGCTTGAGGATGCGCTCCAGGACCGGTAAAGGCAAGGTCAGCGGGTCGCCGCCGGAGATCAGGACATCACGAATCTCCGGTGTCGCGGCGATGTAATCCAGCTGCGCCTCATAGGTCGCGGAGTTGAACATGACATGAGAGTCTCCGACGAGGCGACTACGGGTGCAGAAACGACAATAACTGGCACACTGCGTCGTCACTAACATCAAGACGCGATCGGGATAACGGTGCACTAATCCAGGCACAGGCGAGTGCGCATCTTCGCCCAAAGAATCAGCCATGGCGGCTTCGAAAGGAATCAGTTCCTGTGCGGTGGGAATTACCTGCTTCCGAATCGGACAATTCGGGTCATCAGGGTCAATCAAACTCGCAAAATAAGGGGTTACATCAACACGGAAATGATCGGGGGCGGAGAGCCCAACGATCTCATCCGGAGTAAGGTTCATGAAACTGGCAAAATCCTCCACCGTATGCAAACGGTGCGCCATTTGCCAACGCCAGTCATTCCACTGCTCCCAAGTGACATGCTCCCAGGGGTGTGGCGGCGTCCGTTTCCCAGGGGGCTCCTCGAAATCGGTTTTCTCATCCAGTAACATTGCTTGCTTACCTCCCATGAAATCTAATCTGTGACCAACCCAAATGCACACCTACGCCCGCGTATTATCGTTAGCTTGATTGAAAATCTAAGCGGCACCAAAAGCGGTTCCCCATACCAGGTTTGGCACAGGCAACCGCGTGCGATAGTATCTATAATACGAAGCGAGGGGCAAAAAGTTGCAAGTGCAGATTATAATACGAATGCGATTAAATGCAACTGCCATTTTGGGGTATAGGACAGATAGTTGGTGGAAATCGGGAAAGGTTGTGCAAAGAGACAAAGAGGATTCTTTTTTTGTGTTTTTTGGGCGCGCTTCGCGCGCCCAAAAAACACAGTTTTAGGAAGGCAAATGAGGGATACGCGCGACATCTATGGATTTAGTATTTTGGGCACGG
>JAFGFB010000221.1 GCA_016931315.1 Anaerolineae bacterium | reverse complement strand
AGGAATGCCACCGGCGTGCCATTCCCATCGCTAACCAATAGGGTTGCTGCTGCCACGGCAGAGCTTCCGCCCAGGTTAGCGAAGGTCACCTGGAAGGTGCTAGCCTGTCCCGGCGCTGCAGAATCTGGAACGGTCAGGTCTCGCAACTCGCCGCTGGTGAGCTGTACTTCGCGCCCCGCTCCGGTAACGACCGCCCCATTTTTCCAGATGAGCAATCGTAACCAGTAAGTGCTGCCCTCGAGGTTGCCCTGCCATCCTAATGCTACATCCTGACTGCCGCCTGCTGGGATCACCAGGGGACCGCTGCCCTTGATGCCGACGACCTGCCGCTGCGCATCCTGCAGCACTAACGTTGCGGTGACGATTTCATCTGCGGCGCCTGAGTTGATCAGGTGCGCGGTTGCGGTAATTGTCTCGCCGGGTAGATAGCGCTCTTGCTCCAGCGCCATAGCGGTGAGGGCGACAGGTTCAGGGGTGTCGTAAAAGACGCTTATATCTATGCTGCGGTAAAGCGTCGCGGCGTCGGTCGTCGCATCATAATCCACCGGGATTACATCGAAGCGTGCCACTTGATAGGTGCCCATGGCGGAGGTTTCCATGGTCACGGTAACGGGATAGATGCCGCCGACGGTAGTGGTGTAACCGCCGGTAGGACCACCCGGAATCGGGACGCCGGTGACCACTGTAGGGAGGTCCAGACCTGGCAACGCGAGCGTTTGGGTCGGCGTGAATACCACGCCGGTGATGGTGGCGCTGACCGGAAGGATCAGCGCAAGCGAAGCCTGCGGACGCGCCAACTCGCCATCCATCAACCGCTGTTGCAAACCATTGACCTCCAGCAGGTCAAAGCCCTCCACGGTTTGTGTGATGGCGTAGACGGAGGCGTTGACGTGCGCCGTGATGCTATAGGTGGCTTGAATTTCCGACTCGATGCCAGCGACCCGCTGCGGCGTGGACCATGCCGGCGAGGATTGCGGCGCCTCGAGCGCGACTGCTTGCGCGTTCTTATCGGGATAACTGAGCCGCATCCACGGCACGCCGAAGTAGGTGAATGTCTGCACCGTCTTCTTTTCGGTGACATTGCCGTTGACCGGATGCGTGAGCTTGGCGCGCATCAAGCTCCAACCCAGGGGATCGCTCTGCGTCCCCGCGGTTTTTGCTTCGAGCCAGAAGTTATTCGCCAGGGTCTCTGCCAGGATGGCGACATTGGGGTCGAAACTGGCATATCCCAGGCCCGCTGAGGCAATGATGCCAGAAGCGCCGCGGTGAGCCAGTGCGTAGACCATGCTATCATCAAAAGCCCCAGGCTCTCCTAGGCCCCAATCGCGTGTGTAGCTGAAGCCTATGCGACAAGCATTGAAGTAAAAGAAAGGACGATTCGTGGTGATCTTGGCGTTGGGATCGTATGAGGGAAGATAGAAAGACCACAACCCGTCGGCGCTATCGGGAGCTTCCCAGTAATCCACCTCTCCATGGTGTGCAGCCGCCATCACGGAGAAGCCGGCGCTCATGGCACTGAAGACTCGAGCCTTGTTCACTGTATTGTTATCGGTGAGCGTCTCGTCCATAGTATAGCCCATATCATATTTGAGCACGTCATGTGCGTCATTGGCATCGCCGGGCAGCCACCAATCCAGCCCATCGCTGACTAGAATTGCGCGCGATTCGGCCGCGTTAGGACCGCGCACAGAGTTTTCGAAGAAGGTCTGCATATCGGCTGCGGTAGCGCCGACGATGCGCCCAACCGGCGTTTCCAGGTTACCCTCTTCCCAATCCGCTGTTGGCGTGCCGTATTGCCAGTCGCCATAGGGGTTGTCTGTCATGTGATAGTTGTGGCTCACCAGGGCATCACAGACTGGTTCATTAGCCCAGCAATTGGGGTGGTCATCCTCGGTCAGATCCCCATCCACATGGTCAGGACTGTACGCGTGTTTGCGATAGAAGGGCATGGTGTTGTCATCGCCCAGAACGACGATGTAGCTGGGATGTCCATTGATCGAATTTCCACGGTCTCTCAGCCACGAAAGGACGGCATCGGCAACGGCGTTGGCATTGGTTTCGCTGGAGTAGCTGACGGTGGTATTATCCCATGTGGCGAGCGCTGGCACATGGCGGTCAACGTAGAGCACGGCTGTCGACTTGTCGTGACTTGGTATGGTCTCGTAGAGAGTATCCAACAGGCGTGCTACCTTATCGTTACCGTACTTTGCAAATAAACCGGTGCGGTTGGCGAGAATCCAGACCTGTGTGGATTGCCGGACTCGCGCTGTAGCGGTGTCGCCCAGGTGCGCCAACCAGTTATCGCCGAAGGCGTCTGCGGTCAACCCAGTGTTGCCCTCGGGTGCGTCATTCTTGACCGTGGCGCGGAACACGACCTGCACGCTGTAATCCTGCTCTCCGCTAAGTTTGACCATGTCAGCATCGTTGAAGCGGTATTGACCTTTGCCAAGGTCCGTTAGCGTTGTCCAGGTCGCAACAGCGTCCCAGTCATTGTGGCGCGTGGTAGCCTGAACCGTCTGGAATTTGGCTGTGGGCAGAGTCAACACGACATCCACGTTGTTGGCGTAGGTGCTCACCGGGCAGCGTAACCGAACCACAAACCAGATGGTATTGCCGCGCATCACGTCTACTACGGTCTCAGAAGGCGCATCCTCGATTTCGAGGATCACGGTGGGTTTGCCACCGGCGAGGATCGTGGCTTGCGCTGTGGTTTCGCCCTGCCACCATTCCGGCAGGCTGGGGTGGGAGGGTTCCCAAACCATGCCGCCGATGTTTAGATACCATTGGAGCTGTCCGGCGAAGGTGGTCATGCCTCGCCCCCCCAAGACATACATGTGCGAATATCTATTTTGGTATACTGCACTATGCCAGGCGTGACCCTCCGGCAGTGTGCCGGTCGGATTAAGCTCATCCCAACTCTCGATGCCAGCATCGAGTTCGAGTCTCCACAGGTCATTGAGGAAGCCGTCGGCATTACGGCCTCCAAAGACCAACATTTGGTCGCGACCATAATCGTAGACGGCAGTGTGCCCGGCGCGCCCGGCAGGTGGGGTTCCCAGACTGGTCAACTGTGCCCACTGTGAGGTGCCGGCGTTCCAGACCCAGGTGTCGCTACGGAATCCGCCCGCAGCGATGCCGCCGAAGATCACCATGCGGTCATTGTCTTTATCGTAGATGGCCGCATGTTGCACCCGCGCCGCGGGTACCGTGCCTGCCACGGCGATGGGCGTCCAGACTTCAGCCCCAGGCGTCAGATCCAAAGACCACAGATCGTTGAAGAGACCCCCATTGCCCCCACCACCAAAAACCAGCATGCGATTGTTGTCCTGGTCGTACACAGCCGTGT
>JAFGFB010000220.1 GCA_016931315.1 Anaerolineae bacterium | reverse complement strand
TGCGGTTGCTGGAGCCGGCGGCGCGGGCGGAGAAGCTCGCGCGCGTTGTGGAGCGGGTCGCGGCGGGCGGGGCTGTTCCGCTGGTGGACGTGCTCCATGCCGCGTGCCTGCTCTGGCAGGCGGATCGCCAGGAGGGGCTGGCAGCTCTCATCGCTGCGCGGGGTGGGGAGCTGTGGCCCGTCGCCCAGGCTGTGGTGGAGTTGTTGGGGCGGGAGAGTGGGGAGCGGAAGGCATTGTTGAGCCTCTTGGGGACAAGAGTGGATCTGGAGACGCGGGCGCAAAGGTGGGCGGAGACGCATTATAGGGAGCCCAAGATGGAGACCAAGCAGTTGGGGTTGTGGGGGAACGAATGATGGAAGAGGGGAAGGGCCCGGAGCTGTCAGGCGAATTCCACGGGCCAGTCGCGGTCAATGGCGGCGAGGCGGTGGATTTGCGCGGGGCACAGGGGGTGGTTTATAAGCCCAATATTCTTAATGGTGTCGACCAAGTTGATCCTGTGCTCCGATTGGCTGAGTTGGAGAGTGAGTCTCATGCTAGATGTGTGGCGCGTTGGCAGGCCATGGGGATATCTCGTGCAAAAGCCATTGAAATGTCTGGAAATTCTTCTATTGGCATTCCCTCCCCTGACATGTTACCGTCAGAGGAGAAACCCGTCGTAGTACTTGTAGGCGATTTTGGTGCTGGGAAGTCTTTGATTGCTGAGCGACTGTTTCAGGGAGCGATTTTGCGTTTGCGCCGCGATGAGAATGCCTCATTACCAGTTTTCCTGAAGGCTCAGTTTGTAGTAGATAAGCTTCACGAGAGTGTCATAATGGCTGCTTGCGAAATCGGCAATCCGCATGTCCAGGGCGCAACCGTTGTCATAGACGGTGCTGATGAAGCAGGAATCAGCGCGGCTGCAAGATTGCTTAATGAGGCGCGTGTCCTTGTTGGTTCTTTGCCGCGGACTACTGTAGTCATTACAAGCCGTCCAATACCAGTATTTTTCGAAAACGAGGAGAGCATCCGATTGCCGGGGCTTTCTGAGGACGAAATCGGCAGGTTGATAAGTGAATTTGCGGAACGGGATATCTCAGTTGGTATGATGTTAGGTTGGCCGGAATCAGTGACAAAATCTATCGATCGGCCTCTGTTTTCTATTCTCCTGGGCATTTATCTGCGTGAACAAGAAGTGAGAGTCCCTCGCTCAACAGCAAATCTACTTACTTTTCTGATTGAACGCTCACTTGGTGAGGTGGCTGAGAACTTGGTTATTGTTGAGGAGGTGCTGCAAAGATTAGCAGTCTTATCTATTGATTGGGCGGGTCCAATTCCCACTGCAGAAATCGGCCTATCTAGAATAGAAAAGCAGAAAATCCTGGATTCCAGGTTAGTTGTTGAACAATCCAAGCATTTAAGTTTTGCATTGCCTATCTTCACTCAATGGTTCGCTGCACAGAGCTTGGCCAACGGTATGTTAACTGCGGAAGAGTTGGCGTCTGACCCTGGGAGATTGGAGCGCTGGCGATACCCTTTGGTTGTATTTGTGGGGAGTTGCGGGCATGATCAGGTATCTTCTGTGCTTGAGGTTTTGGTTAGAACGCACCCTGGTTTTGTGGCCAATGTTGTAAAGGACAGCATTGCTGAATGGGGAATACCGGAGACCGTATCTCTGCCGCCGTGGCACGAATGTGGTAAACGTTTGAGGTCTGCAATGCAAGCATGGATTGAGGGCGTGAGGCCGTTGGATAGACTTATAGCTCCTGTGAAGGCGGATGGAAGGTTGACCTCCCTTGGCCTCCGTGTGAGACAACCACGAATAGAAACTTCATGGTACCGTGGGGTGGAGAATTTTCCTGACATCCTTGAGCTTCCGCACGATATCGCGGTTTTTAGTAAGAGTGACTCTATGGTAAACTGGCCGACTGTGCGATTGTATACTCCCGGGGACCATCCTGCGTGGGCATGGCGTCAGACACTTGGTGAGTTAGTTGAAGGTTTGTCTCAGAGGTTGAAAGCGCGCAGTCTGCCGGTTTTGGGTGGACCGTTATTCAGTGAAACTGTGTGGTGCGCTATGCTCAAGGTGACAAATAGAGGTGAATATCATCCGGGGCCAATACCCCTTGATGAAATTGAGCAGTATCTTTCCCAATTCAGACCGCAGACCGGGCGTATTGTCATGGATAAATGGAGTTTTGATATAGGTGAGCTGTGCTCACTCGTTGACCAGTGGCGAGAAAGCGGTGTAACAGAATTGATCTCACCATGGCCAGATCAGGATATCCAGATTCGAAGAAGTTGTCGGGTCTGGGAGCCCTATTCTCAGGAACAAATGCTGGCTCGCATAAAGGTCGTGTACGCCAATGCATTTGAAGGCTATCGATCATTGGTCAATACTTGGTTCCCGAATCTGGCTAATCGATTGCAAATGGCCATTAAGATGCCTCTGCGTTTGGTAGGAGAGGTCAGTTTCGGTTCTGGCATGGGGTTGGGGAGCCCACATATGAAGTACTTTTTCGAACCCTTGCCTTACGGCAGTCAGAACGATATTGATGTTCGTGTTGCCAAGTCATCGGGTCGCATGGATTCGAGAGAGTTATTTGATTCAATGTGGAGACAGTGGCGTGCACTTCGTCCGGAGTTTTCCGATTGGTTAGTCGTCGCTATAACCACAAGTGTTCTGCGGATTTTCGGGCCAACACCTGTGACTGAACTGGTCTATTCTTGGCTGTGGAACGATCTGCAGCAATTAGGTTGGGTGGAAGGTTTTCTTGGATGATTGTGCTAAATCTGTATTGGAGGTATTCTCATGACCCAAACCCTATCCCCCTGGCGCACTGCCTGCACACCGCACCGCGACATCCGCGAGGATGCCGTTTCCGAGGCGCTCTTCGCCGTGAATCTGAGCCGCGCTATTGCCCGCGAGGGACCGGAGGAGTATCGCGACCCGCGCCAGTTTTTCGCGCGCACGCACCTCACCCGTACGCTGCAGAGCCTCATCCGCGATGTGCTCAACACCCTGCGCGGGCAACCGGGGGCGAATAGCGTCATCCACCTCCAGACCAACTTCGGCGGCGGGAAGACCCACGCCGAACTCGCGCTCTATCACTTGCTCACCGCGCCGGAGGCCGCGCTGGCGACGCCCCGCGTGGCGGGATTCCTGGCTACGCTTGGAATAACAGAGCCAGGGGGAGCATTCGACATGCCCAAAGCCGCTGTCGCCGCGCTGCCCTGTGCCGATCTCGATGCAGGTGGGCGAGAGGTAGGCGGAGTGATGATCAATACCCTTTGGGGCGAGTTGGCTTATCGCTTAGGCGGCGCAGCGCTGTATGAGCTCATCCGTGAGAGCGACGACCGCCGGGGTGCGCCCGGTGTGGTGAAATTGCGTCAGCTACTCGAAGCCGCTGGTCCCAACGTCATCCTTATTGATGAGCTCCTGCACTATGTGGATAAGGCCGCTGCTATCAAAGTCACGGATTCCAATTTGGGTTCGCAGACCCTTGCCTTTGCCCGCGAACTGACCGAAGCCGTGGACGCCGTGCCGCACTCGATTCTCGTAGCCTCGCTCACGATGAGCAAGATGGAGGATTTGCAGGTGCTCTCCACCGAAGATGCCCACTTTACTCTGGCCCGGCTGGAGGATATCTTCCGCCGGGTGGAGGATGCCCGCACGCCCATTGAGAGTGCCGAAATCTACGACATTGTTCGCGCGCGGCTCTTCGAGCAGGTGGATGAGGCTGCCGCAGCGCAGACGGCGGCGGCCTATGTGCAATTCTACCGCAGTGACCCCTGGCGCGATCTCCTGCCGCCGGCAACCCGTGAGGGCGGCTATGAGGCGCTGTTGCGCCAGGCGTACCCCTTCCATCCGAGCATCATTCAGGTGCTCTACGAACGTTGGGGCAGCCGGCCCCAATTCCAACTCACGCGCGGCACCTTACGCTTCCTCGCGCACTTGCTGGCGCATTTGTGGCCACAAGAGCTAGGCGGTCTAGGAAAGACCGTCCAGTCTGAAACTCTTATCCATTTGGCGGATGTGGATCTGGCTAATGACGATGTACGCGCCGAAGCCGTCCGCGTGGCGGGCAGCGCCTGGGAAGCTGTCATCGGTGCGGATATTGCAGGCGCGGATAGTGGAACTCAAGCCATTGCGCAGCGACTCGACCACGAGCGCGGCGGTCTCTATGCCCGCTATGGTCTGCATGAGGGGCTGGCGACGAGCGTTTTCATGGCATCGCACGGCGGCGAGCAGCGCAAACCCACACCCCAGGCTGAAATACGTCTGGCTGTGGCACAGCCGGAGTTGCCTATTTCCGATCTCAACCAGGCTTTCGACGATTGCCGCGCCCGCCTTTATTATTACTACGATGAGGAGGGCGGCTTGCTCTTCAAGACCGAGCCAAACCCCAATAAGGTGTTGGCCGATGAGCGCGCCAACGTGACGACTGACCAGGCGCGGGCTCAGGTAGAGCGCGTGGTGGCCGACGTGCTTGGCCCGGCGCGCCTGTTCAACGTGAGCTATTATGATTTCCAGCAGGGGACAACGCGAACGCCGCCTGCCAAAGAGCCGGGTGATGTGCCCGATGACGACGCGCTGCAACTGGTGGTCCTGCCGCCGCGCCACACACTCACGCGCGGTAAGGCAAGCGGGCGTACTCTCGAGACGCTGGAAGCAGTTGCCGGGCAGTACGCGCAGCGTCTGCGGATGAACCGCAATCGCTTGCTCTTTATGGCGCCGGATGCCAGGCCGATAGCCTCGGCGGTGGAGCAGGCCATGGATTGGCTCGCGGCGCGCAATGTTGCGGGCGATGCTGATCTCATGGCGCGCTTCTCAGCCACGCAGCAGGATGTGGTGCGGGATCGCGTGACGGAGGGGGAGAACAGTACCAAGGATCACGTCCGCAAAGCATACAATACTGTGCTGTTACCCGCCGCGTCGCCTCCTGGCGATAGCTCGCCGCGGCCTGCGTGGGAGGTGGTGGAACTCGGCTATATTCCACCGAGCAAAGCCGTCATTGCCCAAGCAGAGGAGGAGCTCCTCAAGACGTACAAAATTCACCAGCAATTCAATCCTGCGCTGTTGGAGGAGCGGTGGGCCGCGCTTTGGCCCATGACTGCCACTGTCATCACCACGCAGGCTTTATGGGAGAAGTTCGCCCGGCGCACCGAAGCTCCCATCCTGGCCGGGCCGCCCGTGTTGCAGGCGATGATCCGCGCGGGGGTAGAGCAAGGTGTCTTCGGCTATGGTGTGTTGATAGATGATACCCGCGATAAACTCCAGGCTGCTTCCTATGAGCGTGAGCGGGTCTACTTTGGCCCGTTCGACGCGGCGGAAATGGGCGTGGTGGAGCTTGGCCCACGCGGCGTGTTGCTCCGTCCGGGTCAGGTGGATGCGCTCTTCCCGCCGGTGACGCCGGACGAGGTGGCGATGCTCCTGCACAAGGCGCGGCAATCGGTGAACGAGATTTTCCAGACAGCGCGGCATTTGCCTACGGTCAAGGGCCGGGTGGATCAGGTGACTTTCTTCGCTGCCGTGAGTGCAGGTGTCCGAGTGGGGCTATTCGGTTATGCCGAGAGCGCTGACGGCGCGGTTCAACGTGGTGCCGGGGCGAGCCTTACGCCGGAGGAGGTTGCTTTCACCGGCTGGCTCATCGGTGAGGATACGCCGTTGCCCCTCACTGCCGAGGAACTCGCGCGGTTGTTGCCTGTGAGGGGGCGACTGGCAGTGGAGGACCTCTATGCGCAAGCGGTGCAGACCTACGGCGCGGAGCGTGTCACCGAGCAGGGCGTGCTCGATTTGTTGCAACGCATCCTGCGTGAGGGGCGTTGCGGCTATGCGGGATCGGCGGATGCGCCGGTCCGCCCCGGTTGGGCGACGGTGACGCTGGCAGGCTACATCGGTCAGCCCGAACTGCCCCCGCCCGATACGCGCATCATCCGCCTGCGGGGTACTATCACGCCCGTGGAGATGGCGAACGTGATGAAGACCGCGATGAATTTGAGCCGCTTGAGCAAAGAGTCAAGCATCACGCTGGCGCTGGATTTGGAGCTCAAGGGCGAGGTCAATGATCATTCGGTGCAGATGGCGCTCAAGGAGATTCAGGGGCGCGTGGCAGGGGTTGAGGTGGAGGATGTGAGGGGGGGCTAATCTTAGAAACGCGATCGAATACCAAAACGAATTGAAGAGGGTTGAATTCTATGGGGGCGCCTACGATTGTTATCAAGCAGTTCGATGTATATGCCAGAATTGATGAAATTGAAGCTATTCTAGAAATCGGTAACGGGGAATGGTCAAGGACAGTTGATCTTGAAGGATATGACTATACCGTTATTGTTTCGGATCGTTTTGTTAATCCCAATATTGACGAAAGACGGGGGGAAGAATCTGACACAGCGAAACGAAATATGATAGTCAAATACTGGACGATAGGTGTGACCCCTCAATCTTGGGGGATGACGGCGAATGATCCGTTGGGTTATGGCAAAATGTCTGAGGAGAGTGTTCGTGTTGTGCATTATCCTATGTGGGTTGAGACGACCCCATGTGTGTTGATTGGTTGGCTAGAGGGTTTTGAATTCTCAAATCAGAATCGAACACACATTAAGATAAAAAGGTGCGGTTACGAAGAGGATTCGGAGCATCTTCTGCTTTGTGGTGTGAGTGACAAACTTATTGATGAGTTTTCGAATTATGGATTAGACTGTAAAAACTACAAACAGGATGATGTCCTCCTAGTAGAGAGTAATAGAAGAAGTGTCGTGCAACAGATCGCTGTCCAGACCAATATATATGGGCCTGTAAATGCCCCATTGGCTTCTGGTAAGTTCGAGAGTGCGGCAGCAGTTGGTGGTGGTGAAGCTGTCGATCAACGTGAGTCACAGGGGCTGTTTCACAAACCTCGGAATATCGAACGAGATCTTGACTCAAAAGGGGCTGGAGAAAAATGACGCACTTTGAACATGGTTACGCTTTGCTGATAGGTGTGGATGAGAATGCTGTTGCGAAATGGGCGTTGCCTGCCGTGGCAAAAGATGTCGCAGCACTGCGCGAGGTGCTGGTACACCCTGAACGATGTGCCTATCCGGTGGACAATGTCAAGGTGCTCACCGGCAAGAATGCCACGCGCCAGGGCATTCTCGACGGGCTCGACTGGCTGGCGGAGTGCTTGCAGGCGGATGCGGAAGCGACTGCCATCATCTACTACACCGGGCACGGCTGGCGCGATACCGTGCAGACGCCGGCGGCATTCTACCTCATCCCCTACGATGTCCGTGAGACGGGTATCCGCACCCGGGCGTTGCGCGCGGCGGATTTTGCCGCTGCGGTTGCCGGGATGCAGCCCCGGCGGCTGCTGGTGCTGCTCGATTGTTGCCACGCAGGCGGCATGGGCGTGAAAGAGGTCGCTGGCATGCCGGAAGGCTACGTCAGCGCGGCGGCGCCGCCCGTGTTGTTCATGCAGGGCGAGGCGGGCGCGGTGACGTCTGGCGCCAAAGGGCTGGACACCCTGGCGCAAGGGCGCGGCCGCGCTGTCCTGAGCGCCTCCACTGGCGAGCAGAGGTCGTATATCCGCAAAGACCGGCGCATGAGCATTCTCACCTATCACCTGATCGAAGCCCTGACCGGGCACGCCCAACCACAAGCGGGAGCGCGCGAGGTGCTGGTTTCCGATGTGATGAGTTACGTCTACCGCAAAGTCCCTGATAGTGCACAAGCAGATTGGGGCACAACCCAGACGCCGGATTTCCAGGTGAGTGGCAACTTCCCCGTGGCGCTGCTCCTGGGCGGCAAGGGCCTGGAGGAGGGCGCGCCCGCGCCCGCGCCGGAAGCGCTCGATGCGGGTGACGTGCACGGTCCGGTGTTGTCTGGGCATTTCGATGGCCCTGTGGCGGTAGGCGGCGGGGAGGCGGTGGATTTGCGCGGCTCGCAGGGCGCCATCTACAAACCTTCAGGCCCGGTGAAGCAGCACTTTGGCGACACATTCAGCATCCCGGGCGATGGGAACGTAGTGGGGAACAACAACCGGGTGACTGTGGACAAGTCACAGACCACGGGAGTCACGCTGGAGGATTTCCTGCACCTGCTCACGACGTTGCAGCAGGAAATCCCGCGAGCCGGACTCGAGACTGACGTTGCGGCAGCGGTTGCGGCGGATTTGCAGGTGACGGCAACGCAGGCGCGCAAGCCCAAACCCAACGCGCGGCTGATTCTCTCGCGACTGGCAGGTGTTGCCGAACTGCTGGCTACGGCTGATGGGGCGTTGGGGAGGGCACAGCGCTTGCAGCCGCTGGCGCTGCGCGCCCTGGAAGCGGCACAGCAGCTGTTCCATTGATGTAGAGCGGCACGGCAGCGCAGACCCAAGCGCGAAGAGTGGGGCGAGGCATGGACGGAGTGATCGGAAGCGCTGGCTATAACCTTGGCGGACGGGTATTGGTGCAGGCCTGGTGTGGGAGAATTCTGGAGACCGGCGCTGCGGTCGTGGTGACCTCGATCGGAAGCCGCGCCAGCTTTCGCGGCTCGATTGCCCGCTCCATTTTGGAAGCGGCGGGCCCGGAGATTCAAACCGAGGTGAAGCGCCATGGTCTGGTCCCGCCAGGAAGCGTGGTGATCACCCATGCGGGCGCGCTGACGGGCGTGCGATATCTGTTCCACACCGTGGTGACCCGCATCGAGAACCGCTACCGCGCTGACCCAGAGCTCATCGTCGCGGCGACGCGCCGCTGCATTCTGTTGGCGGACTTGCTGCAGCAGCCTTCCATTGCCCTGCCGGCTTTTGGCACCGGTCTGGGCCGCGCCCGCAAGGAAGAAGCGGTGGAGGGCATTATCAGCGGGCTCTCGGGCGTGTTTCCCCTATGCACGAGTCTGGACCGCGTGATCTTTGCGACGACGAACGAACAGGTCTTTGCGCTGTTCAACCTTCGCGTATTGGTGGTGCAGGCGCTGCTGCAGCGTGAGCAAGAGCTCAAGCGCGCCCTGCCGGAGCTGCCGCCAGCGCTCTACGGGTTGATCGGCGAGCTGCTGCAACAGATGGAGCGCGCACGTGAAACCGGCGCCAATGCAGCCACCGACGCCGTTGCGCTGCAGCAGCAGGCTGAAGCCATGATCTCGCTGGGACAGGAGCTACAGCAACGGCTGTCCCGGGAAGCGTGGGCGCCGGCGAACACCGTGCAGTGGATCATCAACACCGGCAACACGATTATCGAGAATGTGAACCACTACTTCGGTCCCGTTGCCGCGGGTGGCGGGGACGCTGTGGACCTGCGCGGATCGCAGGGTGCGGTGATCAAGCCGGGTGGGCGGGTGGAGCAGCGGTTTGGGAGCCGGGAGTAGGGGTGCGGCAAGACCACGCTGCGGCGCCATCGAGGGCTCACCTGCACGCGGGAATGTGCGGATGACCGGCGACCGGGGACCGAAGACCGAAGGCGGGGAGCGGTTTCAGCAACACTTGGCCCTGCCACGCACCTGCCGCGCTTTCGAAGAGCGCTTGCTTCGGCCGGCATCGAACATGGATGCGTTTTGGGCAAACTGTTGCGAGAACGCAGTTCTCACGCAGCAAGAACGGCGTAAGAATCTGATGAACCTGATACGCCAATTCCAATCCAGCAAGGAGCCCGCATGAAATCTGAACCGCGCAATGTGTTACGTGACCTGCTTCGCGACCGTGGCCAAGAGCTGGCGACCAGCCCTCAGGTGGTGCGCGCTCTGCTCAGTGATCTGTGTCCTGGGTGTCGCAAGGAGATCAACCTGATCGTGCAGGCGCAGCAGATCGACGTGCCGGGGCGATTGAAGCTGGAAACGGCGCATGTGTCAGTAGCCGTAGTGCTGCCAACGCTCAGCCGCCTGATGGAAGACCATTATGGCACCTCTCCAGAGCCTGCGCGCTGGGCGGTGGAGAGCTGGGCGGT
>JAFGFB010000219.1 GCA_016931315.1 Anaerolineae bacterium | reverse complement strand
TTCGTCCGGGGTTGACGAAGCGACCACTTTGCACTGCGAGCCTCACAGGGGGCGCAGAAGCCTCCTGACCTGCTACGAATGCCCTATAGGAAAGAAAACTGGACAGCATCGCGGGAGCGGTTATACTGCATCAAAAGTCACAACGAAGCTGGATGGAGCGTTGATTTTCGCAGGAGGCAAGAACGATGTCACAGAAGAATTTTACCGGTCGCGGCAAGGTCGCAATTGTGCGCACCAGCCCGCAGACCGTTTTGGATGATTATGCGCGGCTGATGGAACTCGCGGATTACCGTGCGGTGCTGCCCCAACAGCACAAAACGCTGCTCAAGATCAATATCTCGTGGCAGACCTGGTATCCCGCATGCTCTACCACCCCCTGGCAGCTCGAGGGCGTCATCCGCAAGCTCCAGACAGATGGCTATCAGGACCTGCTCGGCGTCCACAACGATACTGTGGTCGTAGACACCGGCGACGGCGAGCGCAACAACAAGCAACGCTATGTCACCGATAAATATGGCGTACCGTGCGTCTACATCTACAAACCAGAAGCCAAATGGGTTCCCTACCAACCTAAAGAACCTTTCCTCGTGCTCGATAGTATCTATCCTGAAGGCGTCACCATTCCCGAAATCCTGATTGGAAACAACATCATCCAGATGCCCACGGTGAAAACGCATGTCTTTACCACGATTACGGGCGCAATGAAAAACGCTTTTGGCGGCTTGTTGGGTCGTAAACGGCACTGGACGCACAGCGTTATTCACGAGACGCTGGTGGATTTGCTGATGATTCAGCAAGATATTCATCCCGGCTTGTTTGCCGTCATGGATGGCACTTTCGCCGGCGATGGACCTGGACCCCGCGCCATGCGCTGGCATGAGAAGAACATCCTGCTCGCTTCGGCGGATCAGGTCGCAATTGATGCGACTTCCGCCATGCTGCAGGGCTTCGACCCCATGAATATCCCCTTCATCCGTATCGCTCACGACCTGGGACTGGGAGTGGGCAACCCGCAGGACATCGAATTTGTCGGCGATGTGGATGCGACCGAAGAACGCTGGAACTTCATCCAGGAAGACACGTTCGCCAGTCGAGGACAGAAGATGATCTATCACGGCGCGCTCAAGCCTTTCGAAGAGGTGTTGCTGCGCGGACCTATCGTGCCGTGGTCGTATTTTGCCAGCAACTTCTACCACAATGTCTACTGGTATCCCGTCGTGGGGCGCAAACGGGTGGAAGAGGCGCTCAAGACGTCGTGGGGACAGCTCTTCAGCAGCTATGGCGCCGATGCCGGGCTTGAGGGCGCGGTGCTCCCCAGCGTAGAAACGAAGACCCTGCTACAGGGAGCTGCAGTCATGGCGGGTGCGGGCGTTGCGCTCGGCGGGCTGATTGGCTTGCTCACCCGCCGCCGCAGGTCATAAGCGGAGACCTGTTCCCCCACGGGGAGCCAGAAGCTGGGGCTTTCGAGCTCTCCGTGGCGCATTTTCAGATTCAGCCGGAGGCACAATGGATATCCTGATCATTTTATTCCTCAGTTTCGTTCCAATGCTGATCTACGCGACGGTGCTGTGGTGGCTGGATCGCTTCGAGAGAGAGCCGCTCTATTTGCTGGCGCTGGCTTTTCTGTGGGGCGCCGTGCCCTCGATCATTCTCTCTGTGATTCTCGAGGTTATCTTCGATATTCCCATCACGCTGCTTTCCGGCAGCGCACTGACGTATGACCTGCTGGGAGGCTCGATTGCGGCGCCGCTGATAGAGGAGGGCACCAAAGCTATAGCCCTCATAGCGCTGCTCCTCTTCTTCCGCCACGAGCTGGATAGCCCGCTGGATGGCTTAATTTATGGTGGTATGGCGGGCTTTGGCTTTGCCGCCGTGGAGAACGCTTTCTATCTCTTCGGAGCTTATTCTGAAGGTGGAATGGGCGACGTTACCTCACTGGCTTTGATGCGCGCAGGACTCTTTGGCCTGAATCATGCCATGTACACAGGATTCACGGGCCTGGGAATCGCTCTGGCGCTGGAAGTGCGCTCAGTCTGGCTCAAGGGCTTATTCCCCCTGCTAGGATTCGGGATAGCCATGGGCGCCCACGCCTATCACAACACCTTTGCCACCTTCACCGGGCACATGGAGAGTATGATGCCGCTGGCTCTCGCCGTGCTGGGAGACTGGGTAGCGATTGTCTTTCTGTTCGGTGTCATCATCGCAGCGCGGTTTTTGGAACAGCGCCGGATTCGCCATTTCCTCGAACGGCGCACCGCGACGATGCAATTCCAACGCGAAGAAATCGCCACGCTGATCTCACCCCTGAAGCGGTGGTGGGCGCAGTTGCAGGCAGGGCTGACCGGCAACATAAAGCATTGGCGCAAAGTGGCGCGATATTTCCGCACCATCACAGAAGCCGCATTTGCCTTCCACCGGGCACAGCACGGCGACGCGAAAGCAGGCGCGCGCCTGCAACGGCTGGAGCAGGAGATTCTCGCCCTGCGCAGCGCAGCCTGATTGACACCAAGTGCTAAATTTAACATCAGGCCCAAGACCTGGAGCAAAGTCCACCATGACCGGTACACTCTGCATGCCCTACCGGCTGCGCAACAGCATTCAGCACTATCGCTGGGGCAGTCGCGGCGCCGATGCCTTTATTCCACGCCTGTTAGGGTTTCCCGCTGAGCCGGGGCAGGCTTATGCAGAGCTATGGATCGGGACACACCCCAACGCCCCCTCACTGGTCACGCGGAACGGCGAGCACATCTCCCTGGCAACACTCATCGCCAGTAATCCGAATGAGATTCTGGGGACCGATGTTACGCGGCGCTTCAATCGTCAGCTGCCCTTTCTCTTCAAGGTGCTCTCCGCGGCGGAGCCACTCTCGATCCAGGCGCACCCCAATAAAGCGCAAGCACAGCGCCTGCATGCACGGGATCCAGAACACTATCCTGACGCCAATCACAAGCCCGAAATCGCGCTTGCCCTGGATCGCCTCACCGCACTGGCGGGATTGAAATCGGCGGAAGACCTGCACACTACGCTGTTGACCTATCCAGAAATCGGCGGGTTCATCGGAGAAAGTAGCGCAGACCCACAGGACATCTTTTCTGCTTTGATTCGGCGTTCGCTCACCGCGCCACAGAAGCTCAGCACTGTGGCCCAACAGTTAGCCGAACGGTTGGAACGGGCGCCCGCGTCGCGAATCGAGGTTGAGGAATTGTTCCTGGCACTACGCCTGGTCTATGGTGATGGCGATGTGGGCCTGTTGGCGCTCTTTCTGCTCAACCTGGTCCACCTCGAGGCGGGGGAGGGGCTGTATGTGCCCGCAGGTGTGCCGCATGCCTACCTGAACGGCAATATCGTGGAATGTATGGCCAATTCGGATAACGTCATCCGCGTGGGATTGACGCCCAAATTCAAGGACGCCGGGGCGCTGCTGGAGGTTCTAGCCCCTGACGCGGGTCCCCTGCCGGTGCTACACCCCGAGCCAGAGCTGCCGGAGATGTGCTATATCACACCCGCAGAGGAATTCGAGCTACGGCGCCTGGACCTGGAAGCAGGAGCGCATCTAGAGATGCCGTGCCGCACAAGCGTGGAAGTCTATCTCCTGATAGAGGGGCGCGTTGAGGTGAGCTGGAGCGATGGCATGGAACACTACGTCCCTGGGGAAAGTTTCCTCATCCCCGCGTGCCTGCCTACGTGGCAGGTCACCGCACTGGAGAGAACAACGCTCTTCAAGGTCAGCGTTCCTGAATGAACGGGTGAGGGCAAAAAGCGATTCGAGCAGCAAGCCCAGGTTGCTTTCTCAATAGATAGTATACGGCGCGGCTTTGCCGCGCCGTATACTATCTATTTTCTTCTGCGCCCGCCCCAGGAAAGGCGGGCGTTATTTGTGATACTTTTCCCCGTTGAGCAGCGTCATGACGCGGTAGAGCTGTTCCAACAGCACCACGCGCGCCAACTCGTGCGGCAAGGTAAGCCGCGAGAGCGCCAGCTGCTCGTGGCAAGCAGTCAGCACTTCGGGCGCAAAGCCCAGCGGACCCCCAATGAGCAAAGCAACATGCCCGTATTGCTCCAGGTGCTGTCTTAACCATTGCGCAAGCTCCAGGCTATCACGCTGTTCCCCTGCGGGGGTAAGCGCAACCCTGCGGGACGCCCCGCGAGACGCCTCAAGCAACAACACGCCCTCGCGTTGGAGCGCAACGACATCGGGCATGCCCCCCACCGAGTCCTTCAGTTCCACCAAGCGCACCGACACATAGCGCTCGAGCCGCTTCAAATACTCGTCTTGGGCCGCCAGCCAGTGCCGTGTGCGGATTTTGCCCACCGCGATGACGTCAATCTGACCGGGGAAACGTGCCATGCGCCGAAAGTGGTCCCTACAAGCCGCCGCGGGTTACCGCTGCTTCCTGCACCTGCGCGAGCAAGGATTCGGCGCGAGTGATCAGCTGCGCGACTTCCCGTTCCCAAGCCGCCTTGAGCGCTTGATCCTCAATCGAAGTAGCATTGATGCGCACGTTCAGCGCGGCGCTCTGGATGCTCGCCATGGACATCCACGCGGCACTTGCAGCATCGGAAACCGCATTGACGTTCCCTTTGCGCGCCACAGCCAGCGCAAGCTCCATCACCTTGAGCGCATCCCGCGCCGTCGCCAACGGAACTTCCGCCGCGCCAATCGTTGCTTTCTGCACGGCAGCGTTGCGCGTCGCCTGCTCCTCCTCTGTACCCTTGGGCAATTTGAACGCCGCCATGACAGCATCGAAAGCGACGGCATCCTCATCCATCCGCGCAGCAAGCGCGGAGCGCAGACGTTCCGCCCCGACAATCAAGGCGGTCATTTCCCCCTCTACGGCGGCATACTTGCGCTTGCCCACCGTCAACCGCCCCACCATGGCTGCCAGGGCCGCGCCGAGCGCGCCTGCAAGGGCCGCCACAGAGCCGCCGCCTGGCGTGGGGGTATTCGCCGCCACCGAGTCTATGAAGCCCAGGGGCGCACCCTCATCCAACGCGACAAGCTTTCGCTCGATAATCTGCTCTGGAGTGAAGAGGTCGAGTTGCATATACCATTGCGCCGCGTCTACCAGAGCTTGCTCAGGCACCAGGCCCACCAACTCCGTATGCGTGACCATGACACCATAGCGCGCCGCCTCACGCTTCACGGCTTCCAACACCCGGAACATCGGCGTCTGGGTAAAGTCGGTGAGGTTCATGGAAACCTGCGCCTGGCCCGCGACCAGCACGCCCATGCCTTTGACAAAGCGGAAGCCGCCATTGGAGTTGCGCAGCGTGCGGGCAATGCGGTTAGCAATCGCCACATCAGCAGTGTTGAGATAAGCGTTAAAGGCGATGAGATAAGGGCGGGCGCCGATAATCGTCGCCCCAGCCTTGCCGAGCGCGGCGGGCCCACGGTCCGGGGCGCGCTCGGGCTTGACGCCGATCTCTTTCTTCAACGCTTCGTACTCACCCCGCCGCACATCTTCCAGATTGACACGTTCCGGGCGCAGCGCCGCAGATTCGTAGTGGTAGACGGGGATGCCGAGCGTATCCGCCACCCGCTGCCCCAACTCGTGAGCGAGCCTGACGCACTCCTCCATCGTCACACCGCTAATGGGCACAAAGGGCACGACATCTGTAGCGCCGAGGCGGGGATGCGCGCCCTGGTGGATGTCCATGTCAATCAACTCCGCCGCTTTGGCAATGCCCTGGAACACCGACTCCTGCACAGCGGGGGGCGACCCGACCAGGGTGATAACGGAGCGATTATGGTCGGCGTCGGATTCCACATCCAGTACACGCACATCGGGCACGGCACGCATGGCAGCGACAATAGCCTCAACAACTTCCGGGCGGCGTCCTTCACTGAAGTTGGGTACACATTCAACTAACGGTTTCAAAGATCTCCTCCTGAAAAATGGTTCTGTAAAGCGCGTGAGGCGAGTCAGGCTCGCCCACGGGAATCAAGTCAAGGGAGATTACGGCGTCTAAGCCGCCTCTTCCTCCTCCTGGGCGGTCTGCCGAGTCCGGGATGTACCCTGCGAGGGCACCAAAGAAACCTCAGTCCCCTCAGCATTGGGCAGAGCGGGCGGCATATCCACCACTTCCGGCTTATCATCCGGTTTCCATACGCCCACCTTCACACCAGTAAGCACGGCGGTATGCTCTTCCACCAGGTCTAGAGGGCAGAGGTCAATGAACATACGCAGACCGATGAACAGAATTGCCAGGTCATCCAGTTGTCCCAAGCCTATAGCAAGGTCGGGGAACAGGTCCACCGGCGAAACCAGGTAAGCCACCGTGATGAAAGGCACCACCTTGGTGATAGCCGGCACGCGTGGGTCGAGCAACAGGTGCCACGCCAGCTGGAATTGCCTGAAGAAATCCTTGAACCATCCCAATACGGCGCCGGGTTCATTCTGCGGCACGGGAGGACCAGATCGTTGCGTATTCATGCCTTACTCCTTCCAGGATAGGTTACCATTCTGACGGGGCGCCTGACAGTCCAGGTCAAGACACGCCGTCACCTTTCATTATAGCCAGGGCTTGCAAGACGGCAAATACAGTGACAGATTATTTTTTGGGAAAACTGGAAGAGGCTGCGCAAACAGACGAAGAGGATCTTTTTTATGTTTTGGGCACGGCGCCGGGTATGGCGCCGTGCCCAAAACTCTCTTTCCTCAAACAGGCATGCCGTGCCTGATATGAAGTGTTATGTGACCCATACTTTGTCTTATGCCCAAGACAGGGTGCGTTTCAGTTTTGGGGCAAAAGCAAGACGGCTATCATGCAAACGCCTTCCCTTTGATTGATTTTTGGCGGTGGGGCAAAGCC
>JAFGFB010000012.1 GCA_016931315.1 Anaerolineae bacterium | reverse complement strand
GGAGAGGGGGAGAGGGGGAGAGAGGGAGAGAGGGCGAAAAGGCGGAAAGGCGGGAGAGCGAGAAAGCGATAAGGCGAGAAAGCGAGGAGGCGAGAAGGCGAGAAGGCGAGGAGAGGCTTGTTCGGGGTTCGGGGGCAGCGATCTCCAGTTCGCAATCCGCAAAGCGCTGTACCCAGCGTCGCAATCCCCAATTCGCAATTCCCGCTTCGCGAGCACCGATGGCCGATACGCTGAACGCGGTGATCGCTGGCGTGCTGCTGTTGGGAGCGGTGTTCTCGCTACCGTGGTTCAAGGGGCTATGGCCCCTGGCGCCGGAAAAGGCGGGGCTGATTTCGGCGGAGACGCCGATTGCAGCCACGGAGTTCCTGCTGCGCGAACAGCCGCCGGGACCGCTTTTCCATGCGATGTCGTTTGGGAGCTATCTCATCTGGGAGGCGCAGCCGGAGTACCCGGTCTTTGTGGATCCGCGCATCGAGCTCTACCCGGCGGAGCTGTGGCTGGACTACATCCGCATCTCGGCGGCGACGCCAGGGTGGGAGGAGAAACTGGCAGGCTACGGCATACGGACGCTGATGCTCAGCTCAAGTGAGCAGGCGGGGTTGGTGGCGGCAGTGCGGGAATCGGGGGAGTGGCACACTCTGTATGAAGATTCAGCCGCGGCGATTTTCGTGCGCCAGAGCGATTAGGGACCCGGCTCCGCCCGAACCGGAGATTGCACCTCAGGCAGGCGCCAGCACCATCCTGCCAGAGCCGCAAAGACCGCCAGCGGCAGAAGCGCAGCAAGAGCCACCCCGGTGGCATAGCCCACAAGTGGCAATAACAACGCACCCAGATAACAGGCGATAGCAGCCCACAGAACTCTGCGGGCGATGTTGCTATGATGAATAGCCGGGTGCTGAGCCGCGAGCAGCAGCACCGGAGCCATAAGCAGCAGGTCGTGGAGCAAGGTGTAGGGCATCGTGAGGAAGGGAAAGAGCACCGCAAGCGCCAGCACCGGTCCCCTGTGGGACTGTGCTATGCTCCGCCAGCGATAGCCGACGATAAGCAACCCCAACGCAAAAGTGAGCAACAGGAACTGCGTCAGCACCTGAATCCAGGGCAAGAATCGCTCCGGCAGCGCGGTTGCCAGCAAGCCGTAGGGTGTGACAAAGATGTAGGAGGGGAAGCCCTCCACATACGCCAGGCGCAACAGCGAATCCTGCAGGGCGAGATAATCCAGAAACGGAGATAGCCCACGCAACGCGACCGCGCTGCCCACCCACACCGCGGCGACAGTGCCAAAAGCCATCAGAGCCTTGGGTTTCCACCACACCAGCCACAGGATGAGGAATCCCAGGGCGAATTGCGGCTTGTAGAGCAAGAGCGCTGCCAGCACCCCCGCCAGCCCCCAGCGTTCGCGCAACGTCGCCGCACAGACCGCAGCGATCAACAACAATGTGAGGGTGTGATTCTGCCCCACCCTGAAGCCCGAGACAAAGGCAAAGGAAGAGAGTAAGACAATAGCCAACTGCCACGCAGGGAAGTCACCCTTCAAGGCCGATTCAGGGACGATAACGCGCCCGAGGGTAAGGGCCGCGCCCCCAAGACACAACAAGGCGAGCAGTTGCCAAAGCCCGAATGCCCACGGGAGAGGCAGAAGAGTCAGGAGCGCGTAGACCTGCGCCACATAGGGCGGGCTGATAAACGGGTTCAAGCCGGGGTATGGAGTCGGCGCAATCAACGCCTGTTGGAGGGCGCCCTGGGCCGCGAAATCGTAGAGCTGCGCGGGGGCGGTGCGAAATGCCGTTCCGGCAGCGTAAAGCGTGACGAAATCGCTGCCGACAATCTGTCCAAGCGCTCCCAGCCAGCCCTGAGAAGCCAGGAAGTCAAAGAGCAACACACCAACCATACCCAGCAACGCCAGGCGTGGATAGACTCGCAAACGGGTGCGCATCGCGGCGCTCAGAGGTAAGTTTAGCATTCAAGTCACTCCTGCCAGAGTTGAATCGGGACAAAGATAGCCAGCGTTCACGCCACAAGAAAACCCTCATCCTCCAGCTACGGTATCAGCCAGCGCCAACGGACGTTTTGGAAGCAACACGACCCGCTCCCGCCAGTTGGTCAACGACCGTGGCAATGAGCGGCGCCGCTAAAACCACCGAGTAAGGGTTGAAATAGGTGACCAAAAGGAGATTGACGAGAAGAGCAGTGCTCAGAATCGTCGCCGGGTGACGGCGAAATGCAATGAGACAAATCGCACAACAACAGGCCGCCAGCGACCGCGCCAATCCCGTAACGCGCCATGGAATCGTGGCAACCCTGGTCACGAGAATCTCCGTTTGCTTAGCGTCGGGTGTAACCGCGATCCAATCCGGCAACCATGTGGGCCAGATCAAAAACGACAGCGCAAACAGAGCCAGGGGAATGAGCACGGCTCGAGCACGTAAGCGCCAGCTCGGGAGTAACAGAAGCAGAACCACAGACGGGAGAACCACATGCACCGGCTTGAGGGTGAACAGAGCAATCGTCAGCCCCACCCGCACCGGATCATTGGCTTTCACGCCAGAATATCCCAACCCCAACGCCAGCACCAGCAGGCCATCGAACTGCCCAAAATAGATCAGGATACCAGCAAAGGGCGATACGAGGATCAGTGCAGCCAGCACGGCCCGCAAGTTTGGCGCCATCAACCACAGACCGCCGAGAAGGGACAGCAGTTGCAGGACATTCCAGGCAAAAAAGCCAACAGCCTCCGGCAACAGCGCAAAGGGCGCGACAAGAAACAGAGATGCCGGCAGGTAAAGAAATTCCGGCGAGCTGTAAGGGTCAAAGAATTTCGAAACGGCTGCAATGTAATTGTGGAAATCAGCCCCAGCCATCCCCTCTCCGGCGACAGCGGGGACGGCGGCGACGAGCAGGATGACAAGCACTATAGGTGCATAGCGAATCAGCTTCAGCATTGCCACCTCCACAGTCTATGCCGGTGATACTTAAATGTCACAACCGTTCACAGCTGGGCTGCACGCCCAAAGAACCCAGAAAAACAGCACCGGCGCCACCAAAGCCCGAATGCCCACGGGAGGGGCAGAAGAGTCAGGAGCGCGTAAACCTGCGCCACATAGGGCGGGCTGATAAACGGGTTCAAGCCGGGGTATGAGGTTGGCGCAATCAACGCCTGTTGGAGTGCGCCCTGGGCCGCGAAATCGTAGAGCTGCGCGGGGGCGGTGCGAAATGCCGTTCCGACAGCGTAAAGCGTGACAAAATCACTGCCGACAATCTGCCCGAGCACTCCTTGCCAGCCCTGTGAAACCAGGAAATCGAAAAGCAACACACCAACCATTCCCAGCAACACCAGAGGCGGATAGATGCGCAGGCGCATCCCCACTGGGATACTCAGAAGTAAGTTCAACTCTAAAATTTCTCACAGAAATTCAGGTTCAGGGTGCCATTGCTTTCCCTCAATGTGCTCCCCGGAGATATCAAATCATGAAAGATTTTCATCAGGGTATAATGATTTGCCCTACGGGTACCTCAGCACCAACCCGGCTCTGCTCATCGGTCAAAAAAGCGAAGGCTTGCGTGCTATCATACCAACCAACGGTCAGGGTGTATTGCCCTGAGGGAATATCAGCAGGAAATTGCACCTCGAAGGTTTCGGTGATGAGTTCACCCGGCGTCCACACCGTAGTCGGATACATAGTGATCGTAGGCACGTGCAGAATGCGGGCATTTTCAGCCTCAAGATGGGTGACAGCAAAAAGCTGTGGCTGTGACGCAATCCCATCCAATGCCAACCAGGTATAGCGCAACAGCACCCGCCGGTCCTCAAGCGGGGTGATGGAAGCTTCTACCAAGCCAATCGCACCGGCAAACTCCGCTTGTGGAGCGGGCAGAATTTCAGCCGGAGCGTGCGTCACCGCTTGCAGGAGGACGTGATCCTCCCAGGCGGTGTCCGTGATACCGACCACGCGCCGCTCCAGCAAGAGAAGCCCATCCTGGGCAGCAACCAAGCCATAGTCCTGACGGTTTAGGGCTGCCATCGCAATCTCCCAATCATAGGTGACATCGCCGACCGGTTCCTCGCCCCTCTCGCATTCGATGTAATCCAGCAGCCCATCCAGAACCACATAATCCACCCGCGCAAACAATTGCGCCAGGTCCGGCGGTGTAGTGCCATCGGGAGGGTAAGCGATGTGCAGCTCAAAACGGTTCGCCAGATGGGGCGCCAGCAAAGGCGACGTCACCAACCCGGCTTCAGCCGGCACGTTCTGAGCCAACCAACGGTCCTTGAGGGCATCACGTTGCGTTCGAGCATAGGTTGGCGGAAACAGCCCGCTTTCAGTTCTGGAGGACCAATAGCCAGGGCTCAGTGGAGTATTCACCAGCTGCATATTCACCAGCAGCGTCATCGCGAGCGTCGCACCGAGCGCAGTCTGCCAGGTGACGGTTTTGCCAGGCGTCTTGCGTTCGAGAGATGCGCGGTGCAGCCTGGAGGCAGCTTCCACGATCGCCCAGATCAAAAAGGGCACCACGGTCGCGTAATGGTGGGACCCATAATGAAAGGATGGACCGGGACCCGAGCTCAGTAGCACCGGCGAAGCAACCACAAGCGCAAGAGCAATCCACTCCGGCACATAAAGTGCCACAGGAATCACCGGAGCGAACACCGCCAAGCCATGCCCGACGCGCAGCAACCAGGACTTGGAGAACTCCGAGAGCAACTCCCCAAAGTAGAACTTCGCATAACCGATAGCACTAGTCTGTTGCGAGATTGACTCAGGGGCGGCAAAAAGCGGACGCACTCCCAGAAAAACCACTGCCCCCCAAACAAACCCTGCAACCAGAGTCAAAACGCCCACCTTGCGGGAGCCTTTGAGCACCAGAAAGGCACCCAACGCGCACACTGGCGCAGCAATATACACCTTGCAGCTCAACGCCAAAAGTATTGAGACTGCATAGGCACGCCATGCTCTTCGGTCAAGCGCCTCCAACGCGAACAATAACAGCGGCATCGCCAATGTATCGCCGTGGAGGTCGAAAAGCACCGCCGTCTGAGCAATTGGGAAAGTCATATAAATCAAAGTCACCAGACGCGCGGCGTTGCGATTGCCGATACGCCGGTAAACCAGGCGATACAGGGGGATGCTTCCGGCGGCAAACAAGAGCGCCTGGGCTACCAACAATGTGACCGGGGAAGGGAATGCGGCATACAAGGGTGACAGGAGGAAGTAAATCAGCTCAACGTGCATTGCCAAACGGCTGGTCGTCTGACCGCGATAGGAGAACTCCAGAGGGCGCCCCTGAGTGCCGCTCCAGATAGCCTGCGCCATGTTCCCCAGGTCGAACATCCTGGCATCATAAGCAGTATAGCGCAGCACGCTGAGCGTGGTCAGCATCACCGTGACCAGCAAGACACACCCAAGCGTGATCCAATCAAAGTCTCGAAGTCTCGATTTCAACTGTTGCGTCGCAGATGCCATGATCAGATACTCTCACTTATTTACGCACGCCCAGAATGATGTTGAGAAAACACCAATTGGGGTAACCGAACACGGCATTGTAGAACCGGTGCATGGGCAGCGCCGCTTTAGGTTTCCAGAGCGTCAGCGCGGAAATCAGCGGAAATGTGGGAAAGAGGCCCACCCTTTTCTCAATCTTGAAATCTGACTTCAACAAACCGATAAACTCCCCCGCCGGACGGTCGCCGGGGTGACGGTCAATGGATGAGGTGCGCAGAAGTTTCCCCCGTAACAGGAAGGACAAACGGGAAGCAAAATGCGCCAGGTTCGGCACCGAAAGAATCAAGCGGCCCCCTGGTTTCAGAATTCGGGCAATTTCCGTAATAGCGGGAGCCTGCTGCTCAACACTGAGGTGCTCCAAGACATCCAAACAGAGAACGACATCCTGAGAAGCCATCGGGAAACCGGTTTCAAGCAAATTCCCGCGCTGAACAGCCTCCGAGGCGTAGTTCAAATCCAAGCCCCAAGCAGCATAGCCCTGCTGGCGGAGCTCATTGACCAGCACACCTTCGCCGCAACCGAGATCAAGAATGTGCGCCTCTTTGCTAACGGTACGCATGACCTTGTGTATCACCTCCAGCTTAGCAATATACACGGGCAGATAGGGCCAATCAGGGTCAAGAGCAATATGATAGTCGCCCTTCGTCACATACTCACCAGATTTTGAGTTCATTTGCACCACAACCTTCACTGAATTAAAACTTATTCAATAGACCGGATCATATAAGGCGGTTTGTCCTGCACCTCATAATAGGTCCGAATCATCAACTCCCCCAGTAAACCCAGCATCACAAACTGAACGCCGATGATGAGCAGCAAAACTGCCAACCATAACAAAGGGCGCGTCCCAATGCTCGCGCCCGTCAGCAGCTTCAGTAAGCTCAAATAAAGCCCCAATACAAAACCCAAACCCAAACTCACCAAACCCGCCGAGCCGAACAGCTGCATGGGGCGGGCAAGATAATTCAGGAGGAAATACACTGTAAGCAGATCCAGAGTAACGCGGAGTGTGCGCCCAAGATTGTATTTTGAACGACCAAAGCGCCGCCGGCGGTCGTTGACCGGCAATTCGGCAACCCGCACCCCCATCCACGAAGCCAACGCGGGGATGAAACGATGCAATTCACCATACAGTTTGACGTTTTTTGCCACCTGCCAGTGATAAATCTTCAGTGAGCACCCATAATCGTGGAGCCGCACCCCAGTAGTTCTGGCGATTAAGCGATTGGCAAGCAGTGAGGGCAATCGCCGGGTCAACAAGGGTTCTTTGCGATCCGCACGCCAACCACTCACGATATCGTAGCTGCCGGTCTCAAGCAAGGAGAGCAACGCAGGAATGTCAGCCGGGTCGTTCTGCCCATCGGCGTCCATGGTGATGATGTGGCGTCCACGTGCCAGAGCAAATCCGGCGGAAAATGCCGCGGTTTGCCCGAAATTGCGGCGAAACTGCACGATACGCAGACCGGGTTCCTGCGATTTTAACGCCCGGAGCACTTCGAGGCTATCATCGCGACTGCCATCATCTACCGCAATGATCTCATAGGTGCGACCTAATTGACGCATCACAGCGCAGAGCTCAGGCAGGACAAGTTTCAGGTTTTCTGCTTCTTCGTAGACCGGGAGCACGACTGACAAATCCAAATCTGGAGAGAAAGAATCTTGCTGCACTTGAACTCTCCCTTGAAGTCAAAGGTGATACAGAGCGCTGGGAAATACCATCATTGATAAACACAGTCAATCCATGATTGCAGGCTAGCAACATACAATCATCGACATTATACTATCATGAGTTTCTATGAGAAACCATCATCCGAACGACCCAAACTACCCAATGGAATATCAAGCAACAAGAAGTAACACCTGCTTAAGGCGCGTGAGTACGTGACCAAATTCGAGAGTCGGCGTCAGCATACTCACGCTGCCAATTCGACGCACGCTCGAGCGCCAGGAGCAATTCTTCCTGATGAACCAGAACAGGTGTATACCAATGGAGTTCTCTCTACAAAGACATTTCTCAATAACCTCGCGGTGGTAGGCTTTGAAACCACGATTAAAATCGCCGCCAGCTTTCCAAAGTTGCGCCGGAGCTGAATGACCTTCACCCGAGCATCCTGGGCGTGCGATGCCTCAAGGACCTCGGAAGTGCCGTCAGAGCTGCCATCATCTACGAAAATGACCTCACAGGGCTTGTCGGAATGAGCCTTCAAAACTGTAGCCAGTTCGCAGTAGAGTTTAGCCACATTCTCACGTTCATTGAGCACCGGAATAACGACTGAATTGTTCATAGGCTCCATCCATAATCACTCTGCAAATGAGTAGCCACAAAAACACAAACGATCCTGAAGACAAGGCAGTCAGGCGACTACAGGAACAGTAGACGAAAAAGCAGACCCCAACGAAGCATAACTGACGTCCTCAAGTTCAAGGTACTACCACCGTAGTCACCATGATCTCGTCTCCAATACGGCTACGAACATCGGTTCTGCCAGAAAAAAGGTTAGCACTATTATACCACCCAACCAACACGCGATAGGTGCCAGGCGGGATCTGGGAGGGCAGCGGGGCCTCGAACATTTCAAAAACGAGTTGTCCCAATTCCCAAGATGAAGTAGGATACAGAACTTGTGTTGGTAGATGCACAATTCGAGCATCTTCAACACCTTCCAAGCGACTTACTGCAAATAGTGGCGCCTGATCAGCCATCGACTTCAATGGCACCCAAGAGTAATCCAGACACAATCGGCGGTTTTCCAGGGCAACATCCGCATCAACCATACCAACAGCATCACCAAAACGTGCGCGCAACACAGGCTGAGATGCAGTCATTGTTACCACTACCTGCTGTGACAGTCGTGCTTGCGAGGGAGCATTTTTCTCGAAGAGCAACAAACCATCACGCACTTCAACTAGCCCAAAATCAGTCCTAGCTAATAAAACAGCTACCGCTGGTATATCATGCATTACGCCGCCAGCATCAGGATTAGGATGCCCGCCCCCTTGCCATTTCGCCTCTCGTCCAGGCGCAATATAATCATACAAAGCATCAACAATGGCGATGTCAGTATCTCCTAATCTTTGGGTCACATCGTCAGGCAATAGTCTGCTGGAATCTCCAAACATATAGAGCCTCTCACGATTAGATAAATGTGGTGCTAGCATCATCGAAGTCATAACCGAGCTATCGGAGGACACATGTTCAGCCAACCACTCATCTTTCAGAATATCTCTGGAAGAACGTCCATAGGCCAGCTCATCGAATCCCCAACCAGGAGGTGAGATCCAAAAGAATGGGTTGAGCGGAATGTCCACCAAACTAACTGTGAATACCGCGGTTATTGCTAGCGTCATGCCCAGTTCACCGCGCCAAGGACGCCCGCGATGCGACTGTCCCGCGAAGCGAATCTGGTCTTGGCGCAGTTTTGAAGCGCCTTCAATGATTGCCAACATCAAGAAAGGGACAGCAATGGCATAATGATGGAAACGATAATGATAAGCAGATACTTCACCCACTGCGATTAGGGCGGGAAAGGCAACCACGAATGCAGGGAGCATCCATGTAGTTGCCCTCCAAGCCAACCAAAGAGCGGGAACAAATACAACAATAAAGGCAAGCAAACGGCCCTCAAGCTCTAGAAAAGGAAATTCATTTACGCGGCCGAAATAGAAGGATAGGTAACTTGAAGTTGTAGCTTGTGCTGGAAACGCAAAAGAACCAGCGAATAGTGGACGTATCACGAAAAAGGCTACCAGTCCCCACACACCTCCGGCCAGTCCGATAAGAGCACCTGCCCGCCGTTCTCCCTTTACATACAGGATCAAACCCAAGACAACAACGGCCGCAGCAACGTAGAATTTGCACAATAGAGACAGAAAAAGCCATAACGCGGAAGATCGCCATGCCCGACGCTCTAAAGCCTCGAACGCAAAACATAACAACGGCATCGCCAATGTATCGCCATGGAAATCAAACAGAACGGCTGACAGAGCCGCGGGATACAGCAAATAGATCGCCATCACCAAAAAAGCCATATTGGCACTTTCCAATCGTCGAAACGCCAAGACATACAATGGTACCGCTCCGCCTGCGAATAGAAAAGCTTGAAAAATCAGCAAAGTCTCGGGTGAAGGAAATAGAGCATAGAGCGGTGCAATCAAGAAGTAAATAGCCTCTACATGCAATGCCAATCGGCTTAGAGGGCCTTCTCTGAAGGTGAACAACAGAGGTCTACCGCGCGTTGCACTCCAGATGGACTGGCTCATGTTTCCTATATCATACATACCAACGTTGTAACCACGATAACGCATCACGCTTAGGGTAGCCAGCAAGGTACCCGCCAACAGAACTGATAGAAAAAGCAACCACCTATGAATTGGCCGCAAAGGGCTACTCAATTGTAAGCATATTTGGGGCTGTGCCTTTTTCATTGTTCGTCCCTTTCAATAATGATTGACTCTGAATATGAGTTTGGTCCGTTGTTTTTCGGCCCATCAGACGCAACAGGAACTTCATCAAAAGGGCCTTTCTCCAGATTGCTGCTCAAATTGGTTCTGGAAACAAAACTTAACCAGGTTAAGGCGCCTGAACGCGTGACCAGATTTGAGTTTCAGCGTCAGCATACTCACGCCGCCAATCCGGCGCACGCTCGAGCGCCAGGAGCAATTCTTCCTGGAGTTTAACATTGAGCAGCACGCGATTCGCGCCGTAATGCTCCAGCAATTCGATGGAACGCACCCCTTTGCCGATGCGCACATAATCGAGCCACAGATCATGTGGGTAGAGCTCCACCCGGGGGTCTACAAACACTCCTTGCTCCGGCAACGCCCAGATGAGATAGCTGCCGTAGCCCATCTCATGAAAAAGCCTGCCTCCAGGATGTGCCCGCAGATAGTCCACCGCCGCCAGGGGATTTTCCCGAGATAGTAAGGGACCCTGTTCAACTTCACGCCAGGCGCCTTTCCAATACTCTTCCGAAAGCGGCAGGTTCTCCGCGACCCAGGGCAATGCCAACAACAGAGGCAAGCAGAGGAAAACAGCCAGCGCGGCATTCAGAGCATTTGGAGGCAGCGAACCAACGATCCAACGCCGCGGCAGCAGCTGCGCGCCCGCTGTCGCCAGCAGCGGCATGGTCAGCAACCCGAACCAGACCACGTAGCGTTGCCCGCTCCACGCGAGCCAGAGGAAACCCACCGTGAGGAAAACCTCCGTGAGGGTGAGCCGGTAACGCGCATAGAGCAATGCCAGGAAAAGCGCCAGAATGCTGACAAAGAAAACGGTGTTCGGGATACCCTGCGGCGTGGGTGATTGCCATTCAATCACCAGGCTTTGGCTGGGTTGATCCATCATCAAACCGACCACATAGCGATAGATACCCACAAATTGCGGATTGATGGAGGTTGCAAGCAGCGATAGTAGCAGAATCACACCCAACCAGCGCAGCTTGATCCAAGGCAAGGCGCCAGCGTCGCGCCACAAAGCGCGCAAAAGTTCTCCGGCAAAGAAGGCGCCCTGCAGAACCAAGCCCAACACGAAGGCGCCGTGGGCGTTAACCCAAAACACCATCAATAAGGGGCAGAGCAGCAGCCAGCGCCCCTGCAACACTCCAGCGACGTAACGACGCAACAGCAGCGTCATCAGCACAAAGGGCAACCACGACCACATCTGCGGCCGAACGATGAGATTATTGAGCGCCATACCCCCCGCGAAAGCCACCGCCAGCGCCGCCAGGCGCCACGAACCGGAAAGCCGGCGCGCTTCACAGCCCACCAAAGCCAGAGCAGCCGTGAACAGCGCCGTACGGGTAAAGAGCAACAGAGACACTCCACCCCAGCGGTAGAAGCCATACAACAGCCATTGCCCCAGCCAGGCACCGTAGACAAAGGGCGTCTCAGCGGGCAGGGTCCACGCAAAGATATTGGTGGTGGGAATGCGGTGGGTGGCGGCAATAAGCTCACCGATTTTGAGATGCCACCAGAAATCATGGGGTGGCTGGCGAATAAGGGAAACATACAGGGCCAAGCCAACGAGAACGATCAGCAACCAGAGGCTATCGAGATGCAGACGCAAGGTTGGGAGACTAGATCGGGCAAACCTCATGGACCACCTCACACTCTTTGAAAACAAATAGGTGCAGAATGAGTCACACAAGTACAGATGCTACGGCTTTAGGTTAGGAATCACAGAGTTACTCGCGCCTCGGAACGACGTAACAAAACAGACAAAAAGATAATCAGCGACACCATGGCTAGAGTAGGAATGCGGATGCCCAACACGCCTTCAATGGTAAATTCTGAGATCAAAAAGAGCACTGGCATCAAAAGCATCAAGATTAGAAACACCCCGCTAAAGCTCGTGTGCTCACGCAAATAAACGTAAGTCAACAACGCCGGCAACAACAATAACAAACCATCCTGAGGATTGAAATGTGGGGAGAACAGCATTCCCAACAAAAATGTAATAGCCAGGCGCAGTTCAAAGTCCGGAGACTGTGGGTAAATCCCTTTGTTCCAAATCCCTATCACCAAAAACAGAGAAACTAAAAACGCGCCCCACACAATACGATTAATGGTAAGCTCAGGCAATTCTGAGAACAACAACGTCAACGAGCCCTTAAGATTATACATTGTTTCCGGATAGATACCCAGCGTGTTTTCAACACTGACAGAACGTCTCAAGACGGCGACAAATTCCCACCAGCGCGACCAGCCCATCCCCATTCCAACAGCACAGAAAATCAGCAATCCAACCAGTAAAGCAGCTAACAAAGTCCGCCAATAGCGCCCCACAAACAACATCAACACCGGAACGGGCAACAACTGTGGCTTGAAACTGACAAGTGCCAGCCATAAGCCCCCCTTTTCATGATGCGCAGTTTTCAAGGCAACATAAAAACACAGAAACATCACTGTAACAAATAGCGAAAGCGCCCCCAGGAAAAAGGTCTGCATGAGCATGGGCAATGCCAGCGCAGCACAGATCAAAGCCCGGCGTTCAACAACGGGCCAATCAATGGTAATACGACGCAGTAAGCGCACGAGCCATAGCAGAAGTACAACTTGCAGTAGTGTCCAGAAACCAAAAGCAACCGGTAAAGGGACGAAGGAAAATGGCATCATCAGTAGCGCCAGATGCGGAGGATAGTTGTAGGGCAATAACCCACCCAGAAAACTGCGCCCCTGCAATAGCTGCTGCTGGTAACTGGTTTGCAGGGCATAGTCATATAACTGTGCTGCGGCCCCTGAACGCACCATCAGCCCAGCGGTGTAAAAGGCAGTGAAATCAGCGCGCCAGAACAGCCCCTGAAGAGCGGCAATGAACCAGAGACCGATGTAGCTCACGAAGATGCCGATATTGAGCCAGGACAACGCTTTCTGCAGTCTAGCAGGTTCCCTAAAGAAAGCTCTGTAGGTTGACATGGCTACCCCTTTGATAATAGGCGACGATCCAAATGAAAAAGCATGTAGGATAAAGCAAAAACACTCAGAGGCCACAGATACGTCAGCAATGCAGCCCAAGCCGAGACTTCCAGGCGAATGCCGTGAACAAAATCCACCCCACTAAGAAGGCAAATCAAAGGTGTCATGAAATTTGCGAAAACATAAATGAACACTACCCAGGCAAGGCTTAGAATCCCTATGCCAGATGGAAGTTTAGCCTTCAGTAACCTATGATACAACAACAGCAACGGAAGTAGAAGCCACGTGAGCACCACCACAACAGCAGGGGGTGAAACTGCGCCGTACCGCCATAGGCACGATAGCCGAAATCAACGATCCGTGAATTCCACACCACATCCCAGCGCTCCCAGGACGTCAGAAGAACACGGTGAAACCAGCGCTCCAGGAGCCAAGACGATGGCCAGGGGACGAGCGTCCGCTTCAGGGAGGTTAAGGGACGCAAAGCCGAGACCCACAGGGCAAAAGCGTTGCCCGTGATGCGCAGCGCCAGCCAAAGTGCGGCCCATTGTGCCCAAGCCAGCGCCAGTAGCGCCCGTTACAGGGTCAGGCAACGCAAATTCGGGAACTGTAGTCTACAGACTATGGTCCATAACCTAGATTATAGCCAGATTTTGCTTTGGGAGAAAAGAGTCGAAAATGTCTGGAAAAGCAAAGACCCCGTTTTTAACGGGGTCTTGCTGATCAATGAAACTGAGAATTAGGCTCCGCCCAGGGCGGCGCCGATAGTCGAAAAAATCCCACTAATCTGGGTACCGAGCAGGCTCAGAACGACGATCACGACGATGGCGATCAACACCAAAATCAACGCATACTCAACCAGGCCTTGGCCTTCTTCACGGGGCATGTACAACATAATGAAACCTCCTCTATAGTATCTGTTACTGATTTGAATGAACTGTTTGTTTTTCGAACCTGATGTTATTCTATCCCAATTCATACAATGTTACAATAGGAATTTAGTACTGTTTTGCAGATAAAAAGGGCGAGAAAGCGGGAAAGCGGGAAAGCGTGGGCGAGAGAGGGTGAGAGGGTGAGGGGGTGAGGGGGTGAGGGGGTGAGGGATTGCTTGCATGCCTATTTCAGGTATACTGAGAATAGGTTTGGTTTTGGTGTGCGGTTCAAACCGTTCGAAGTGTGGGAAAAGTAGAATTCCCTTTTACAGTCAACCCTCAGCTCTCAGGAGGCGACGAAGATGGTCAAGAAATGGTTCCTCGGTATCCTGCTGGTGGCAATGGTCATCCCCTTTCCGGTGCAGGCGCAACCGCTGCGAGCGGTAGATGCGCCGGCGCTCCTGGCGCCGGAAAACGGCGAAGAAATCACCTATGTCTCACACCCGCCGCTGGCGGTCCCCAATTTCTCGTGGGAGGCGGCGCCCGAAGCCACGCAATATGAGTTTCAGATTTCCACCAATATCAGCTTCAGCGCCAATGTCAAAACTATCACCACGCCCAACACCCGTTACACGCCCGATAAGAGCCTGAACAGTTTTCTGGTAGATGGCGAGTTCTTCTGGCGGGTGCGGGTCAAAAGCCCGGCGGTGAGTTCCTGGAGCGAGGAGCGCAGCTTCACCAAGCGCTGGGCTTTCCCCACATCAGAGGCACCCAATAGCCCCGTGCTGTTGGCG
>JAFGFB010000218.1 GCA_016931315.1 Anaerolineae bacterium | reverse complement strand
CGTTGCCTTCAGCGTACCGTTTTTCGTCCCCCGACCGCTTCGATCAGTCTGACCGTCTATATCCGGGGTCATATTTGGAATTGCTGACCAACCAGGACTCAATACGCTGTCGCACCTCACCAAAGACGCCCGAAGCATTCGTGTAAAGCGTATCATCAAGATCAAACAACAAGTAACGAATCATGGTTTTCCAGTTCCAGGGTGTGAGATTTGTGATTTGGAGCTACCGGACCAGGAGCATCACAACCCAAGATCCTTCCACAATGCAGTGACGCGGGCAGCTACCTCCGGGCTCATCCGCGCAACCTGGGGCCATTGACGCTCATAGCCTTCTTCGCGCCATTTGGCTGTGGCATCAATACCGATTTTGCCGCCGAAAGCGGGCTGATATGAGGCGTGGTCGAGTTGATCTACCGGTCCAGGAGCAATGATGACATCCCGTGACCAGTCCACATTTCCCAGCGCCTGCCAGGCAGCCTCCATGGGGTTCTGTACGTCCACCCAGCTATCCACCACGACCACCGCCTTTGCCAGGCTGAGCAAGGCCAGTCCCCATAAGCCGTGCAAGACTTTACGGGCATGTCCCGGGTAGCGCTTGTTGATGCTCACAAGGATCAGATTGTGGAAAACCCCCGGCGCAGGCATGGAGAAGTCTACCACTTCGGGCAAGAATAGCCGCAGAAGAGGCAAAAACAAACGCTCGGTCGCCTTTCCCATCCAATAGTCTTCCATGGGAGGAACACCGACAACCGTAGCGGGGTATATGGGGGCGCGCCGTTGGGTGATAGCGGTGACGTGGAACGCGGGGAAGTGCTCCACTGGCGTATAATACCCGGTGTGATCGCCAAACGGGCCTTCTGGACGCTGATCCGCAGGGTCCACATACCCTTCAATGACGATATCGGCGCCAGCAGGGACCGTAAGCGGTTGGGAAACACACCGTACAAATTCCACGGGCTTACCCCTGAGCCAACCGGCTAACAGGTACTCGTCAATATCAGGCGGCAAGGGCGCCGAGGCAGCCCAAATACAAGCAGGGTCGCCGCCCAAGACGACGGCAGCGGGAATTCTGGATTTCGGGGTATGGTTTGGGGATTCCGAAACGCCTTCCGGCTGAGCGCCTGTGACTGCGAGCTCGCGCGCCACACGTTCGTGCTCGGCGCCGCCCTTATGCCGCTGCCAGTGAACCAAAAGCGTGCGCGCATCTACCTTCTGCAGGCGATACATGCCCACATTGCGCACACCGGTATCCGGATGACGGGTAATCACTTGCGGCAGGGTGATGAAAGGACCGCCATCCTGGGGCCAACAGGTCAAAATGGGCAGGGCATCCAGGGAGGGGGATGCCGTTTCGACAATCTCCTGACAGGGTGCACGTTTCACCAACTTGGGTTTAAAGCCCACAGCGCGCAAAGCGCTCGCCAGAGATAGCCCTCTTCCGAGTAAAGCGCCGGCATTCTGTGGCAGGCGTAAATCTATGAGTTGCGCAAGGTTGCGGTTGAGCGACTCTAGCTCCTCCACGTGCAAGGCCCATGCCATCCGCTGCGCGCTGCCAAAAGCGTTGATAAGTACCGGCATTCCATAGCCAGTCACGTTTTCAAAGAGCAATGCCGTGTTTTGAGCCGCTGGTCCTTTGCTCACGCGGTCCACAATCTCGGTGATTTCCAGCTCCGCAGAGACTGGCAGCTTCACCCGAAGCAAATCCCCGCGCGCCTCCAAGAAAGCGACAAAATCATGAAGCGTCTCGTGATGCATGGCGGTGTTACGGTATCTCCGGCAGGTCGGCGAGGGCTGCATAGGCAACTCCGACCATAGTAGGACCCGTATGGGCACCCATCATCGGCGTCATCGGACAACCGGGCATCCAGGTGCAGTCGTAGAGCGGCTCAATCAATGCTCGCAGCTGCTCTACAGCGTCGGGATTGGCTGCGTGTCCCAATTGAACGCGCAGTGCTGTTCCGACAGGATGCCGCTTGAGCATTTGTTTGGTCAGCCCTTCGAGTGCCCCTTTGAAGGTGCGTGCCATACCGCGTTGTTCGTAGACTCCGTCGGTTTTGGAAACGCCGATGATCGGTCGAAGGTGCAGCGCTGAAGCGATGAGGCCCTTCATATGACTGATGCGCCCGCCGTGAATCAGGTATTGCAAGTCGTCGAGGGTGTAAACGCTATCGCTGGCAGCGCCGATGGCGTGAATCATAGCGACGATGCGCTCCACGGGCCAGCCGGCCTGTGCGGCGCGAGCTGCTGCCGTCACCATCCAGCCCAGCACCGCTGAAAGCGTCCGTGTATCCACCAGAGTGATATTAGCCTCGGGCACCATCTCACGAGCAGCAGTCGCCACATTCAAAGGTGCACTCAACCCAGAGGACATGTGAATCGAGAGAATATCAGGATCGGTTTGCGCCAGGGCGCGATAGGTATCAGAAAAATCACCGGGTGATGGAGCTGCGGTAACGGGCAGTTTGCCGGTCTCCTCCAATATACGATAAAGCATCGCAGGTTCCAGATCCTTCCCGCTGGTAAAGACCTGATCGCCTATGTTGATCTTATGCGGTACAATGGTGATATTGTAGGTTGTAATCAACTCCTGGGGCAAATCCATTCCACTATCGGTTACAATATGCATCGGTTTTCCTTTCCTCTACCTATCTGATGGCCTCTGGCAGATAGCTGCCTGCCGCCACGACACACTACCCAACATTAGCAGCATTACCGCTCAGTAGCGACCCCACAATTTGCTCCAACGTCGCCGTCTGCCCACGCTCCCGCGCGGCGGCGAAAACCTCTGGCGCCAGCCGCGTCTGAATTACGGCGAGCTGCTCCTCAATGTTGAGAGTCACCCCGCTAGAATCAGCAGGCAGCGTCTGCACAAAGACAAAAATTGCAACAGACAGCTCGGGGTCAGTTGTAGATAACATCTGCCCCCATTCCAAGAGCACACTGGATACAAGGCGTAAATTATTGATATCACAGGAAGCGCGTAAGGCCTCCGAATAGAGTTGCTGAGCCTTAGTGTTCTCACCAGACTGCACAGCAATCTGTGCCAATGCCACTTGCGTTATAATCGAGCCAAAAGCATCCCGGACAGCCTGGAATGAAGCCAGACTCTGCTCCAACATCAGGCGAGCTGCCAGAAAATCCCCCTTTTCCGACAAAAAACTCGACCAATCAAAACGGGTGTAAGCCACAATACGGCGCTCGCCAAGTTCCTGGCCCAATGCAATACTCTGCTCGAAATAGGGGATGGCTTTCTCAAGACCCTCACTTTGCGCTATCGCCCCTCCCAGATGATTCGTGACATAAGCCCGCATCAGCGGTATGCCCAAATCTTGAAAGCGTTCATAGCTTTCCTGGAAACAACGCCGCGCGGTTGCGTGATCCCCCGTATCACGCGCAACCACCCCGAAGTGATCCAGACAATTAGCGATTCCAGTTGGGTTGCCGGTGCGGCGGTACAATTCCAGACTGCGTTCCAGCTCAGAGCGAGCCGTATGATATTCACCCAGTGTCCAGGAAATCGTGCCCAATTGACCATGCACAACCGCCTGCCCGACCAGATCCCCGTCAGCCTCATAGAGCGTCAGAGCCTCACGAGCATAGGTCACAGCAGCTGCGTAATCACTGCCAGCCCAGGAAATACGTGCCAAAACACTGAGAGTTCGAGCCAGCACCTCGCGAGTTCCCAGCTCGCGATTGATAGCCAACGCCGTTTCCGCGTATGGGCGTGCCTGTTCGTGATGATTGAGTTCTGTCACCAAAGAAGCCAGAAGAACCAACAGGTGTCCCCGTGTGGTAGTCGCTTCAGGAACGGTCAGGAGTTGCAACATTTCCAACGCAGATTCGAGCAGCCTGATCCCCTCAAGATTGCGCCCATGCATCGAAAGGAAAATGATCAGACTTGGAGCAGCCTGCCGCAACGCCGGAAAATCTCCCTGCTGCACAGCCCATTGCCAGGCAGCACGCAGATCTTCGAACATGACAGCGATGGTCTCGAGCGCCTCACCTTGAGCAGGGCCGATAAGCGCCGGTTCCTGCTGCTGCAAAAACGCGGCGAAGTAAGCACAATGGTTTTGACGAACTTTAATTTCACGCTGCGGCATCGCGTGAAGTTTTTCCAAGGCGTATTGGTGCAACAATGCGTGCATTGCATAGCGGTCTTTGTGCCGGCGCTGTAACAGGGATTTATCCACCAGAATCGCCAGCAGCGATAAGGTGACGGCAGAACTCGCCGATGGGGCTACGGCAGTCAAGAGCATTGTCGCGGCCTCACGGCGGAAGCCGCTCTGGAATACTGCCCACGCACTGAGCGCATCCTGCTCCTGCGCCGTAAGCAGCTGCCACGAATACTCGAAAACTGCCCGTAGGCTGCGATGGCGGTCTGGTCGGTCGCGCTGAGTAGTGCTGAGGAAGTCCAGGCTGCGGTCCACTTCCGCAGCCACTTCAGCACACGATAGCACGCGTAGCCAGGAGGCGGCAAGTTCCAGAGCCAGCGGCATCCCCATAACACGCTTACAGATGTGGGCAACGCAATCACGCCGGTCCGCATCAAGTTGAAACTCGGGGTCAGCCAGCTGTGCGTGTTGGAGAAAGAGTTGCACAGCAGAATAACTTTCCAACGCTGTTGCCTCGCCATCAGGGAAACTCATGCCGCCGATAGGGGAGATTTGTTCCTCCCGCAGATTCAGCCGCTCACGTGAAGTGACCAACACCTTGATACCAGGAGCGTGAGCCAGGATATCCGCCACGAGCAGCGCGCCCTCCAGTATGTGCTCGAAATTATCGAGAACCAAGAGCAATCGTTTTTCACGCAGGTAGTTGAGCAGCTGGGTTCGAGGGGCATCGCGTTGATAGAAGGTGATACGCAAAGCCTCAGCCATGGCCGGGACCAGTTGTTCGGGCGCAGAAAGCTCAGCAAGGGGCACAAAGAAGACGCCGTTCGGGAATGTTTCGATATGCTCAGCAGCGGCTTGCAACGCCAAACGGGTCTTGCCCATACCTCCAGGTCCCAACAGCGTGAGCAAACGGCAAGCCGGGTCTGCCAACCGCAACGCAATCTCGCGCAATTCCTCCATGCGCCCCACAAAAGGCGTGGGTTGGGGTGGCAAGTTGTGCGGGTGCGCCGATAGGGTGCGCAATGCAGGGAACTCCTGCAAAGACAAATTGGGGTGCAGCAATTGGAAGATATGTTGTGGTTCGCTCAAATCCTTGAGCAAGTGATTCCCCAAATCACGCAGGGAGGCATGTGAGGGCAAGAGCGCCGTGCGCGCCAGCTCACAGGTGAGCAGAATTTGCCCGCCCCAAGCGGCTGAGAGCAAGCGTGCTGTACGGCTCACTTCCAGCCCGAAGTAATCATCCGCACGGCGGCGCGCCTCCCCCGTATGCAAGGCCATGCGCACACGGAGCTCGCCAATGGCACTCCAATCCTGCGCCGCGATCGCCTGTTGCACGGCGATGGCACAGGCCAGCGGTTCACCACCCTCAAAAACAGCAAAATAGCCATCACCGGTGTTCTTGACGACCTGCCCCCCATGACGCACAATCAGCGATTCCAACAATGCGTCATGTCGAGGCAATGCCGCCTCCATCGCGCGGGGATACTGTACCCAGCGTTCCGTAGAACCTTCGATATCCGTGAACAAAAAAACGGGCATAATTTGACTCTCAGAGTTCCAGCACACGAGTCCGATATTGGAGCGCTTCGGCTAGATGATGTACTTGAATTTGTGGAGCGCCTTCAAGGTCGGCGATGGTGCGAGATACCTTCAGCACCCGATGATAGGCGCGCGCGCTCAAGTGCATCTGGCGCATTGCCGTGCGCATCAGGGATTGCGCGTCCTCACGGAGCGCGCAGAACTGGCGCAGTTCTGCAGGTCCCATATCAGCGTTACAGGCGAGGCCTGTGCCCTGCATCCGTACGCGCTGTCGCTCGCGCGCCGCTTCGATACGGGCGCGAATCACGGCAGAAGGCTCACCAGGTGTGGCGCGGCTGAGCTTATCGAAAGGGACACGCGGCACTTCGATGTGAATATCAATTCGATCCAGCAGGGGACCTGAAATTCGCTTGCGGTAGCGCTGAATAATGCCGGTGGGGCATGTACAAGCACGCTCAGGGTCGCCGTAATAGCCACAAGGACAGGGATTCATGGCGGCAATGAGCATGAAATTCGCCGGAAAAGTAAGGCTGCCCTGCGCCCGGCTGATGGTGACCAGCTTGTCCTCCATCGGCTGGCGCATCACTTCCAGCACTTTGCTGTTGAATTCGGGCATCTCATCCAGGAACAGCACACCACGATGCGCCAGGCTGATTTCACCCGGATGGGGCCAGTGCCCGCCGCCCACCAGACCCGCATTGCTGATGGTATGGTGCGGCGCACGGAAAGGCCGCTGCTGAATCAAAGGCGTACCGGGTGGCAGCATATCGGCGACGCTGTAAATGCGGGTCACCTCCAGGGCTTCTTCGAGGGAGAGCAGAGGCAGAATGCCCGGCATCGCCCGCGCCATGAGCGTCTTACCGGCGCCAGGAGGACCGACCATCATCATGTTATGCCCGCCGGCGGCAACCACTTCGAGGGCGCGTTTGGCATGTTCCTGCCCCTGAATCTCAGCGAAATCTACGGCAGGCGGCGGCGGTTGAGCCGCCAGTTGTGCCCCAGGGGGCAACGGTGACAATGGCTGGAAGCCCTGGAAATGAGCCACCAGTTGCGCCAGGGTCTCCACCGGATAAACCGGTACATCAGGTATGAGCGCAGCCTCAGGCGCATCACCAACCGGCACAAAGATAGCTTTGACATCATTGTGCCGCGCCATATCCGCAACCGGCAACACGCCACGCACATGCCGCAACGAACCATCCAGCGATAGTTCCCCCAGCATGACAACGCCTTCGAGTTTGGGAAGCGGCAGCTGCCCACTGGCGGCAAGAATCCCAATCGCGATGGGCAAATCGTATGCGGGACCTTCCTTACGCAAGTCAGCAGGCGCCAGATTGATGGTGATATGTTGGCCGCTCGGGAAATTCAAGCCACTGTTGCGAATGGCAGCGCGGACACGCTCGCCGCTTTCGCGTACCGCGGCGTCTGGCAATCCCACCAGAATCAGGATGCCTCCCTGTCCGGCGCGGCGAGCATCTACTTCCACCTCAACAGATTGGGCTTCCAGTCCCACCACGGCTGCGCTACCGATTTTTGCAAGCATGCGCGCCTCCTTATGCTACCATTCGAAAGTCAGGAATTGCTTTACAGAAGAGAGCGATGGATGTGCCAGAAAGAAAGCGCCACAGCTCTTCTGCGCGCCTATTTGTCTGCGAGCGCATAAAGATCACGGCGCGCCCATCCGGAAAGCGCCGCGACTTCGCGAGCAGCCTGAGAGCGCGGAAGTCCTTGTTGTAAGCGCTCCGCCATGGCCGCGCGTACCTGCGGTTCTTCCCACAGCGCGACAGCAGCACTTGCCCCGCCAATCACCAGCGTGAATTCACCGCGCGGCGGTTGCGCTTGCAGAAAAGCCAATGCCCCAGCCAAATCTCCGCGCCAGAATTCCTCGTGGAGCTTGGTCAGTTCACGGCAAAGCACCACAGAGCGGTTGCCCAGGACTTGGTGTAGCAATGCCAGTGTCGCTTGAACCCGGCGTGGTGACTCGTAGCAGATTAACGTGGCACGCACAGCAGCGACCTCCCGCAACAACGCGCGTTGCTCAGAGGCCTTGCGCGGGAGGAAACCCAGGAACATAAACCGATCCGTAGGCAGCCCAGAAGCCGCCAGGGCCGCGATGAGCGCTGAGGGACCCGGAACAGGCACCACCGTTATCCCTGCGTCCACAGCAGCGCGTACCAACGAATACCCCGGATCAGAAATACCCGGCATGCCAGCATCAGAGATCAATGCCACATCGCCGTGCTCAAGGGCTGTCAGCAATGGCTCAAGCTTGCGCTGCTCATTACCCTCAAAGAATGAGGTGACGCGGGTGTGAATACCATAATGATCAAGTAAAATGCGAGCCTTGCGGGTGTCTTCAGCAGCAATCAACGCGACTTCGCCCAACACCCGTAGTGCGCGCAAGGTGAGGTCTTCCAGATTGCCAATAGGGGTGCCAACAATGTAGAGAATACCCATAGCCAGGATTCTGGGCGCTCACGTGCGCCGTGAAATGCCACTGAGAATTGCCTGCCGGCCACGGAAAGCTTCCTCAACCACCAAGCCCCCCTGAGCGATGCGGTAATGGCAAATCTCGTGCGCATGGTCGCTGCCGCGCAATTTAAGCACGACAATCGCGCGTTGAATCTCACTTTCGATTTCAACATAACGGAGAAGAATGATTCCATCGGCTAAGAATGAGAGCGCGCCCCGTCCGGCATGTTGGTATTCCGTGCGATTTTCTTCAGCCAACAGCAGTGTCGTAATCCGCTCACGTCGCAGGCTATTAACGAGAGTCGTATAGTGCTGGCGTAACTTCATCCGATCATCGGTGATGCGCGTAAAATGCGTGGCGCTATCGAGCACAGCCCTGCGCACATCACTCGCCATAAAACGCCGGTAGATCAGACTATTAGGATCCTGCAAGCTCTCCAACAGGACCATGGGAGACGTGAAAACAATGTGTAGCTTGCCCTCGCGTTCAAGCGCAGCCAAATCAATGCCGAGAGAATTGGCGTCACGGTAGAGGGATTCGGGAAATTCCTCAAAAGTGATAAATAATCCCCCCTCACCCTTTAGCGCGCCATGGATCAGGAATTGAAAAGCCAGGGAAGTCTTACCCGTTCCCGGCGCCCCACGCACCAAGACCACGGTCCCAGGCAAAAGCCCGCCGCGTAGCATACGATCCAATCCGCTAACACCTGTGGGGACACGCTCAAGCGTCATAATTTCCCCTTTCGCTTAGAAGCACCTTGTTGAACAGGGAATGCAAGCATCCAAAGCCAAAGACAATGATCAGGGTCACCACATTCAAGCAATGTTATCCCATCCGCTACAGCTCTAGCCACACGCAAGCGCCATGGCCAAATTCGGCACGAATACGCGAGATGGTCCAAGATCACGGGTTCCTGGTAAAAACAATGAACGCCATAGATTGGCTACAAAACGGCTGGAAATTCAGAACAATCTCAGGAGAGACACGGACGCCGGTTGTGCGATCATGGAGCTGTACTTTGTACTCACCCTGTTCAGAGAGGGGATGATCATTGAAGAACTGTTCCCAACCCGATTCTCCATACATCGTTGCATCACCAGAATACACTGCAACGTCCAATCCTCCGCCCCAGATACGCACAGCGTAACCAGTAAGTGCTTTGCCATCCTGGTCGTTGACCAGGCCGGCGACGCCGGCCCAGTTACACCCATAGTAAGGCGTCTGATAATCGAGACTATAGCTAAAGGGGAAAGGCGCCCGCGTTGGACGGGGCGTAGATGTGGCGGTAGGGCGCGGGGTGAAAGTGGGGCGCGCGGTAGGCACAAGAGTCGGAGTCGGCGTAAAAGTGGGCGGCGGCGTTGGCGTGATAGTCGGCGTGCTTGTCGGTGTCCAGGTTGGCGGCGCCGCAGGTTCCTCCGGTGTGGGCGTTGCTGTAGGAATGAGCACCAATGCAACACGCGTCGCAGGTGGGAAGGGATTGAGGCGTGTCATTGGATTGAAAGCAATCAACACATAATACGCTAGCACGGCTACTGTTAACCCCAACATGACCAGGGTTAACGCATTGAACAAGCGAACGCGCCGTGGCATTCCCCTACCTCCCATTACGGAATAAAGATCTCAATGTCAGCCTGTTTACGCAAAGCATCCAGCCATTCACGCACGTTCCGATCACGCAAGAGACGCAGGTTCTCGGCGGAAATTTCTTGATCGGGAACACGATCCATAACCTGCACAATATGGTAACCCAACGAACTATGAATCACATCACTGATTTGCCCCGATTGCAGGGAAAAAGCCGCAGTCTCAACCTCAGGTGCAGTGAGAATCCCCCGTGGTACGTAGCCCAAATCCCCACCACGATCCCGTGTATACGTGTCCTGCGAATACCGCTGCGCCAGCGCAGCAAAATCGGCCCCCGCACGGAGCTGCGCCAGCACCCGGTCAGCCTCATCCTGCGTCGCCATCAGAATATGACGGGCATTGATGTGCTCCGCATGGGTAGGGATGGCAGCAACAACGTGCTCGATCATTCGCGATGCCGTCATCTCCTGGTGCAATTCCTGGCGCATTTGTTCAAGGCTAAGCCCCTCTTGCTGTAAGCGTTCCTCCAGTGCAACCTGTCCAATATCGTTGATCAGGCTGGCTATCGCTGCATCGACATCCGCATCCGAAGCGACCACACCTTCACGGGCTGCAGCTTGATTGATGAGCAACAGCTCGATACGCGTATCCAGCACCCATTTGCGAGCCTCGGCCAGGGCAACCTGTCCCTCCGGTGTGGAAAAATCCTGCCCGCTGGCGGTCATCGTGGCTTCATAGCTGGAGACCTGACGCTCAAATTCCGCCAGAGTGATGGCTTCGCCATTGACCAAAGCAGCAAGCGGGACTGGCGTAGGCGTCATCTCCGGCGTGGCGGTTTCCGCAACCGGCATCGTCAGCTCAGGGGAGGGCATAAGCGTCGCGGTCGCCATTGAGGGCGGCGGCGGCACGGTCAACGTCGAACGTGAGCAGGCTGAAAGGAACAGCATCAACGCCAGAGCGCCGCCTACCAGCAATTTCGGTTGTCGGATCAAGTGACTCTCCCCCCATTGTCGAAAATCTGTTGTTGCATATTCTGATTATAGCCTCACGACAGGATTGTGCAATCGCAAGAAGTATACGGGGTGCGTTTCAGAATGGGTGCGACGATCTCAAACGCCCCTACGGCGCGTAGAAAAAGTGATTTTGTGCGGTGGGGTTTCACCCCACTGCACAAAATCACTCAAAGGAATGGTTTTTTGCATGATAGTTGTCTTACTTTTGCCCCTAAAGTGAAACGCACCCGGTATACGACCGATTCTTGGGGAGAACCAGAAGAGGTTGTGCATACAGACGAAGAGGATCTTTCTCTAATATTTATGAGCGCGCTCCGCGCGCCCATAAATACTTTTCAGGAAGATGAATGAGAGGTACAGGCAAGTTACGAGTCAGACAGTGTTGTTGGCGCCAATAATCTATCTCATATCCGAAGCGCGGTTGGCAAGAACGTGGATTGTGAGAAAATGCATGTAGTTTTATCCGGGGCAAGTCGGCGGAAGATTCATGCATGGCAAGCATCCCACACTAGAGCACGAAACGCGTTTATGGGCACAGGGCTATCGAGCAGTCGCCGGGTTGGATGAGGCCGGGCGGGGCGCTTGGGCCGGTCCAGTCTGCGCGGGCGCGGTCATCTTTGACCCGCAGGCAACGGATTGGACAGACCTGGCCGGCGTGTGCGATTCAAAACAGCTCTCTGCGGTCCAACGCGAAGCCGCGCTGAAAAGCATTCAAAACCAAGCGCTGGCATGGGCTGCCGGTTGGGCATCAGCCGCAGAGATTGACGCGGTTGGCATTGTGCCCGCTACACGCCTTGCCATGCGTCGCGCACTGGAGCAGCTCAGCCGGCGCCCAGATGCACTGCTCATTGATGCGCTGCGCCTCTCCGAAATCCCTCTGCCACAGCACAGTTTTCCCTTTGCCGACCAGCTCTCGCTCAGCGTAGCGGCAGCGAGTATCGTTGCCAAAGTTAGCCGTGATCACTGGATGTGCGAGCAGGCGGAGGCCCATTACACGGGGTACGGCTTCGGGCAACATAAGGGCTATGGCACGCGCTTGCATCAGGAAGCACTGGCTACACAAGGCCCCTGCGCAATTCACCGACGCACGTTTGCGCCCATAGCCAGTTATCTGCACGAACAACAGGAGCAGGCGACATCATGAAGATCGTGATGATTGGGCCTTTTGGCCTGCGACCTCGTGGCACAATGAGTGTTCGAGCGCTGCCGTTGGCGCGAGCGCTTGCGACGCGCGGGCACACCGTGACGCTGCTCCTGCCACCATGGCAAAACCCGGCAGATGCGGGGCGCACCTGGGAAGAGGAGGGTGTCCGCATTGAGAATCTACCGCTGCCGGCAGGCATTCCAGGTTGGTTTCACCTGCGCCTCATGCAAGGCCTTGTCGCCCGCACCCGGGCGTTGCGCCCAGATGTGGTGCACGCCTTCAAGCCCAAAGCTTATGCGGGACTGGCGCATCTAGCGCTGAGAAACCGTTTTCCGGTGATTGTGGATACTGATGATTGGGAAGGCCCTGGCGGCTGGAATGAGCTGGCGCACTACTCCCCCTGGCTCAAACGCTTTTTCGCCTGGCAAGAACGCTGGGGCTTGCGTCACGCAACCGCAATCACGGTTGCCAGTCGGGCGTTAGAGACACTGGTATGGGCACAGGGGGTTGACCGCAAACGCGTGAGCTACCTGCCCAATGGCGTTGTGGAGAGTAAGTCTCCGGCGCCATCTGCAACAACAGCGCGTCCCACCCTGCTGCTCTACACTCGCTTCTTTGAGTTCAAACTGCAACGCCTGTGGGAGATTGTCAGCCGCGTGCGGGAAATCCGCCCGGACACGCGTCTGTTAGTCGTAGGTCAGGGTTTCTTTAACGAGGAAGCGGAATTATTACACCTGGCGCGGCAGGCTGGTTGGCAGGTCTACGAAGGTGAAGACGCCCCGCTCATCGCCGATCTCAACTATGCTGGATGGGTGGAAGCAGAACGCCTGCCACAGATCTTCGCTCAGGCGCAGGTGGCGCTCTATCCTTTCGACGATACGCTCATCAACCGCAGCAAGTGCCCGGTAAAACTGCTGGATCTGCTTGCCGCAGGGTTGCCGGTGGTAGGTGAAGCCGTGGGACAATTACAGGAATACATTGTACCAGGGCAAACGGGAATGCTGGTGAACCCGGGTGATACAGAAGCCTTCACACAAGCGATATTAGCGCTGCTGGCAGATATAGCAGCTGCACGGGCACTAGGGTCCCATGCAGCTGCGCACGTGCAGACACACTTCAACTGGAATACACTGGCAGCGGTTGCGGAGAACACTTACCAACTGGCGCTTCAGAACGAGCGCGCCCCACAGCGCGGGTTATAGGTGATTGATAGCGTTCGCTAAGCGTTCGTGGTCGCTATGCCTTCCAACCCCAGGGCGGCAGCAATGCCCTGCAAGGCCGCCAGCACCACCCCAATATGCTCATCCAGAGGTACGCCCAACAGCGCGGCGCCCTTTTCCATATTCTCCCGGTTTGCGCCAGCAGCGAAGGCGCGATCCTTCCACTTCTTCTTGACCGAGCTCACCTTCACATCGAAGATGGATTTGCTGGGTCGGACCAACGCCACGGCCATAATCAGCCCAGTGAGCTCATCCACGGCATAAAGGCTCTTCTCCATCTCACTCTCAGGCAGGGCGCCGGTCAGGTCAGGTGCATGCGCCTGCACCGCACGGATGATAGTTTCGGACCAGTTCCGTTCGCGCAAAATCTGCGTTCCCTTAAAGGGGTGGCCCTCCGGTCCCAAATTGGGGTAGCGGTCATACTCAAAATCGTGGATCAAGCCCACGATCCCCCAGAGCTCCTCATCTGCGGCAAAACGACGTGCATAAGCACGCATGGCAGCTTCCACAGCCAGAGCGTGCTTGATAAGATTGGGATTTTGCGTGAACTCGGTCAAAAGTTGCCAGGCATCTTCACGTGTTGGATTCATCAGTTGCTCCTGTATCAAAGAATCCCCCAAAGGTCACGGGGTCAAGAAAAGATGGGTAACGGCTCTCCCAACACCGGCAAGGGGTGACGAATGTGTACATCAAACCAGGCTTGCCACAAAGCAGGGATTTCACGCACCCAATACCAAAATATGCGGATATACGAGAGCCGGTCGGCTTGAATGCCAACCGCGTCCAGGCCGAGATTCTCGCATATCAGCAAAGCGCGCGGCAGATGGTAGCGCTGGGTTACCAGGATGACCTCACGCACCTGAAAAATATCCCGTGCGCGATAACAGGTATCGTAGGTACGCCGACCAGCATAATCGAGAACGATGTCCTCACGGGGTACGCCACGCGCAAGGGCATACTCCAGCATTTTCGCTGGCTCATTGTATTCCACCACACGGTTATCACCACTGAAAAGGAGTTTTTCCACCCTACCGGCCTCGTAGAGGCGCACCGCCATCTCCACGCGGTCAACCAAAATATTGCTGAGCACCCCATTGGGCCAATAGCCAGCGCCAAAAACAACGGCAACGGGCTTTGCTGGAATGCTCTCCGGGTCCGCATAGATGCTATCCCGGTAACGGTAACGCAAAGTCCACAATGTCCAAAGCCCCATCAGCAAACCGCCGGTCACTAATCCGGCAATACAGCCCCAGATCATGCGTTTATGATTCCGCAAGTGTTCCATGAGATGTCCTGTAGCCTCCAAACCACAGAAAGATGCAGAAACACACGCTCGCGAGCCATGCTGGAATTGTCGTAGCACCTATTGCAAGGCCCTGGCAACCTCAACAACCGAAGCGACATCATCGCCCCAGAGAAACCAGACGCGGTCAGTGACGCGATAGAGATACGCGGCGCCTTCCGCGTTCGACCACCAACGCCCCCAATGAACGCCTTCCGGACGCAGGGTGAGGGTCACTTTGCCTGACAGGCGTGAGGGAGCCAGTTGCACAAAAGTATCGAAGATGGCGCTGGCTTCTGTGGAAGAATCCCAGGCAGTCTGCCACAACACCACGCGCTTACCCTCAGGCCCCTCCCATGTTTGAAGCAAATCATGGTTCCAGCCAACAACGGTCGGCGTGATGTCGCCAGTGCTGTCCCATTCATCCAAGATAAAAGTCATGAGCGCCACACCTACGGTCTCGTTATAGCCGGTGACCCAGTCGCGCCCCAGGTCCACAGTCAGGGGGTCAAATACCAGCGGGGTAGCCCAGGTCGCATAAATCTCCGGCTCCAACAGCTGGCGAGTGGCACGTGCGGGGCGACGAACTGCCTCGTCCATCAGAGCGGCGCCGCCTTCACGATACTGCGCTTCCGCGAAAGTACTTCCCAAAGTCAATGGCAGCTGTGCGAGCTGATCCAATAAAGGCACGGACGTGCGCCAGCGCGGAAGAATAGCGGCGGCGACAGCTTCCGTAAGCGCCACAGCTTGCGGAGAGCCGGGCGCCGCGCCCTCGTAAAGCCACAGTGAGAGCAAGGCATCTCCCTGAGCAAGCGCTTCCAGCGCTAATCTGCGGTCCAGTGAAGAAGGTTCAGCCTGCAAACGCGGGAAGTTACCGTATTGATCAGAAAGTGCGCGCGCATAACTATAAGCAACGATGGTGCGAATCGCAGATAAATCACCGGACCAATCCCGCCGCACGTAGAGCTGCTCCTCATCCGGGAAATACAATGCTGGCGCCACCTGCGCCTGCATCACGGGATCGGGTAGGGCCTCGAGGCCTGAGGGCCATAATCCAACAATCTCCAGAAGTGTCTGCTCTGAAAGGGGAAAGGGTGGCATCGCCTGGTAACGGCGATAGAGCACCACACTGAGGTCATAGGCATCCACAGGCGTAAGAGGAGTTTCCCAACGTGAAAGCAAATCTCGAGCCTGGGCGACCTCGCGGGCCAACGTTCCCGCCATCGAGAGTGAAAAACCCGGAGTTGGAGAGGGTTCCAAAGGTAACGGAGGCATCAGCGTTGGAGTGTCATCAGGCGTGGGGGTCGGCAACAGGGATACCGTCGCCAGGTCTCCCTGCGCATTCCGAATCACCTGGCTCATGAAGAACAATACAGCCACCACAGCTAGACCCAGAATGATCAAAATGGCCCACTGTTTTGCTGTTAAACCACCCCGGTCGTTCATGGTTCTCCTAAAACAGGTAAAGGCAGCCAGTTCAGATAAAGCGAAAAGGCAAGCCTCCCTGTTCACCTCAAAATCAAGCAACTGCGCTGAACGCAGCATCGTTTCATTGTAAACAGCGATAAACCGTTGTCAAGTGAAAATCATTGGTGATTACCCATAAGTGAAGTCCTGATGAGGGAAAGGGGAGATCGACGCGAAGGAGAGAGTCACCAGAGTTTGAATTAGGG
>JAFGFB010000217.1 GCA_016931315.1 Anaerolineae bacterium | reverse complement strand
CTGCCTCTCCCATTTGAAGAACTGGTGATGCTCTCTTACCGTTTTCATCTCAAGCCGCTACTTCCGTTCTTCGCCAGCGACGGTCATTTCTACATCTTGGCGCTTAGCCAGAACCAAGTCAGACTGCTGGAAGGCACACGGAACACAGTAGATGAAATCGATCTGGAAAGTATGCCCCAAAGCATGGCCGAAGCGCTTCAATTTGAGCGTATCGATAGACAGACACAGGTCCATACCGGCACATCATCGGCGCACACAGGGGATCGTGCGGGGGTGTTCCACGGTCATGACCCCAGCGACGAAGACAAAAACGCGCTTCTGCGTTGGTTCCACACGATTGACGACGAGCTACCCAACTTGCTTGTAGGCAGGCAATCGCCCATCGTGCTGGCAGGCGTTGAATATCTCTTTCCGTTGTACAAGGAGGCAAACTCGTATCCTCATCTTGTAGAGGAAGGAATTGCGGGCAACCCAGAGGAGCTAAGGCCGGAAGAACTCCATGCCCAGGCCTGGCCGCTCGTGCAACCCTTCTTTATGCAAGCGCAAGAACAAGCGGCCACTCAGTACCGTCAATTGTCCGGCACCGGAAAAACCACAACCGATGTTAAGGAGGCTGTTCTAGCAGCGCATCGCGGGCGGGTGGATGTACTGTTTGTTGCCCTCGGCGTTCAGGTGTGGGGCGCTTTTGACCCAAACACGAATACAGTCCACGTGCATGAGGCCCCTGAACCCGGTGACGAGGACTTGCTTGACTTGGCTGCTATCCAGTCCATTCTGAACGGGGGAACGGTCTACGCTGTTGAGCCAGAACAAGTACCCGAACATGCTCCCCTCGCAGCAGTGTTCCGCTATTGAGTCAGGTGATGAAAGGGCCAAAGGGATGGGCGCTTGGCTTCCGTCTGTACATCGGATGCTTACATTCCTTACTTGGGCGGCGTTCAATGGTTCTGCAGCGTGAAAACAAGGGCAGGCTAACACCGCGTTGCAGTCGACTCGCCTCCGCTGCGCTCGCGGTGGCCGAACAAGCGGGTGCAGCCGATGCTTCGGCTGGTGCGCTGCGCTCCCCGCCTTGCCTGGCTGACCCGCCGCGCCGTTGGGCGGTTAATCTGCGGCATACATTGCAGAGGATTTTCGAAGTGCATCCAAAATTCTATGTTCACCAGGAGGTATGGTCATGATTAGTGCAGGAGAACATCAGGGTAAGTTGCTCATCAGTATTACCAATGGCGAGAAGCTGGGCGAGGTCAAAGACCTGTACTTCGACAGCGAACTGACCAAGGTCGCCGCAGTGTTGGCTGGCAACGAAGGTGGGCTTTTCTCTCGGGAGGCTTTGCTAATTGCCCGCTCTGACGTACAAGTTTACGGCGTGGATGCCTGGCTGATAGCCGGTGCGAACACTGTGGTGCGGCAGGAAAACGTTGTCGATGCAGACGCTTTTGTGGTGTTGAGCGATCTACTGGGTCGTGAAATCCAGACTGAAGGCGGGACCAAAATCGGCACGGTGGATGACGTGCTGCTGGATGTTGAGGCGCGGGTGTTGGGCTTTGCGCTGCACCAGGTCTATGTGCAAGGGCCGCTGGCGGAGCGCAAGGCCATTGCGCGCAGCGCAATCTTGAATGTGGGAAGCAAAGACACGCCCATGTTGACGGTCTTGGCGCAGGCTGAGGCCGCCCTCATCGCGGAAAACTGAAATCCCCAATTCCTGTCCTGCCTCCAACGCTAACCCGTTGGAGGCAAGACTTGGTTTGGAATTCCCTGGAGGACTAGGTGCCTGAGGATGTCGTGGATTCTTTGTTCGATCCCCTCGTGGGCCGGGTGATCACAGTTCTCATCGGCTTTCTGGTCATCGGCTTGCTGGCGCACTGGCTGCAGCGCTGGCTCACCCGCCACATCCAGAATCGGCGTACCGCTGCCAGCGTGAGGCAGGTCACCAAATTCCTGAGCTATCTGGTGGCGGCGGCGCTGGTGCTTACTGTCTTCAGCGGCCAGCTTCCCGGTTTGACGGTGACGTTGGGCGTGGCTGGCGCCGGCATTGCCTTTGCACTGCAAGAGGTTATCGCCAGCATCGCCGGGTGGATCGCGATCTCTTTTGGCCAATTCTACGCCGTTGGCGACCGGGTGCAGTTGGGCGGCATCCGTGGCGATGTCATCCAAGTCGGGGTTTTGCGAACGACGCTGATGGAGATCGGTGAGTGGGTCAGGGGCGACCAGTACAACGGGCGCGTTGTGCGCATCTCCAACGCTTTCGTCTTCAAAGAGCCGGTCTTTAACTATTCCGAGGAAATCTCCTTCATCTGGGACGAAATCGCTATTCCCGTGCGTTATGGCAGCGACCACCATCTGGCTCGTGAGATCATGCTCAAGGCCGCCGATGCGGTGCTCAGCACTACCATCGAGGGGATGAAGGGCGAATGGGACAGGATGTGTAGCCAGTATCCCGTTGAACAGGCCTCGGTAGAACCGCGCGTTTTCCTGATCGCCAACGACAACTGGATGCAGATCACATTACGCTACCCGGTAGACGCCAAACGCCGGCGCTCCGTCCACGACGAGCTCTTTATGTACATTCTCGACGCCATCGCCGAGACGGAGGGGCGTGTGGCGCTGGCCTCTGCCACCTTCGAGCTCGTGGCGGCGCCGGCGCTCGATGTGCGCTTGCAGTCGGGGCATCGGCCAGAGTAGCAGGGAATGACAGCGATCACCGTATCCACCAGTGAAACGCCGCCCTCTGGGATTACGTTCCTGTAGCCGATTGCACGGTACCGGCGGCTCCGATAGCCCATGCCGTCAAGAAAGGACTGGCTGCTTTTGGGCAGCGATTCTAACGGGAGCATACGGCGAGGGAGGCCCCCCTCAAGCTGGAAGCAGATTTGCGCGCGTTATCTGAGCGCCAGTTGGCGCACGTAGCACCGGCGCCCACCTGGGACGCTGCGGCCGCAGCCTTGCAGACGGCTCTAGACGAATGGCTGACACAGGAAGAAGCCGTAGCATCGGTAGTTCTACTTGTCGGACCGCCACACAGCGGGCACACCGACATTCTGAGGGCGTGGGCAGAGCGCCAAACACGGGGGCAGGGAGATTGTAATCTATGAAGACTTGATCACCGACGTTGAGACATGACCATAAAAAAGAG
>JAFGFB010000216.1 GCA_016931315.1 Anaerolineae bacterium | reverse complement strand
TATATTTTGCGCTGGCCGAATTCCGTGCTATAGTGCTGGTCATGCAGTTTCTATCTCCTGCCAGCTTATGGCTTCTGGCTTTGGCATTACCCATTATTGCCGTATATTTGCTGCGTCTTCATCGCAGAGAGATGCCTGTTGCCAGTATTTTGCTCTGGCAGGCAGCGGCTGCAGATCATCACGCCAATCGCCCCTGGCAGAAACTGCGCCGCCACTGGTTGCTCCTATTGCAGTTGTTGATCCTGGTAGTGTTGGCGCTAACTGCCGCGCGCCCCGCGCTTCCCACATCCATGACCTCTCAGGGGCAGGTGTTAGTTTTGCTCGATGCTTCCGCGAGCATGCAGGCCCGCCGCGTTGACGGTCGCACGCGTTTTGAAGCCGCGCTTGCGGAGTTACGGAGCCTGGCTGATGCTCTGGAGCCGGCAGCTCGTGTGACACTTATCGAGGTGAGCGCCGCACCTCAGGTGTTATTGCGTGATGGTGAGGGCGCGGCTCTGCGCCGTGCTCTGCCTGGGCTCCTACCGACAGACGGTATAGCTGATTGGCGGGCTGCAGCAGAACTGGCTGCGGGCCTAGCTGCTGGAAAGGATAGCACTACTTTGCTGCTGACCGATTCTGCGGTATCCCAGACGCTTCCTGCGCTGCCGGGCATGGCGCAACTTATCAGTGTGGGGGATGCATCTGCCAATGTGGGCCTGGTAGATTTTTCCTTGCGGCGCAGCGCTGAAATGTTTACGGCCTTTATCCGCGTGAAGAATGCTGGCCCTGCACGCACTGTTGTGCTGTTGCTGCTGGGCGAAGATGAGGTGTTCGACCGGCGGGTTTTGAATTTATCGGATGAAGGTGAGCTAACGCTCTCGATTTCTGATCTTCCTGCCCGGCGTTGGTTCGAGGTACGGCTTGAGGAAACCGGTGATGGCTTTGTGCTTGACGACCGCGCCTGGGTTACTCTGCCCGCTTCCGGAAGCGGGCGTGTGTTGCTGGTGACACCCGGAAACCGTTTCTTGAATCTGGCGTTGCGTGCTTTGCCAGGCATTCAGGTTGTACAGGCGACCACACTGTCGCAGGATGTCGCTGGGGTGGGGGTCGTGGTGCTTGATCAGATCACCAGTACGGTGACCTTGAAGGGCAATGCCTGGTTGATTGCACCCGGTGCAATCACTCCTTGTGGTGAACCTGTGGGTGTTTTCACGCTCACTGCAACGTTGAGCCCTATCTCTAATCCGCTCCTGCAGTACGTCAGCTGGGATGATGTGCATATTGCTCGCGCTACGCGTTACCGCATGCCTGCCGATGCCCTCACGCTGTTGGAGACGCAGGAAGGTCCTTTGCTGTGGACGCTGAACCGACCCGGACAGCGGATCATCTGTCAGGCATTTGCGCTACAAGATTCCGACCTTCCTCTCCGTGTGGCTTTTCCCATCCTTTCCAATAACTTGATGGGTTGGTTATTGCCGCAGATCTCAGAAAACCCAATCTTCCCGTTGCCCGCGGGCCAGGCCTGGATACCCTCTGTGCCGCTTGGTACAATTGCCGCGTCCTTGCTAACCCCCGATGGACAACGTATGGACCTTTCAGGCAGCGTGTACTCAAGCATGCACTCGCCTATACCGCGGCTGGCGGGCCTCTACCGTCTTGAGTTGGAGACTGAGACCGGAACAGAGACACATTACACAGCGCTGGCATTGCTGGACGCGGCTGAGAGTGATTTGCGTGCCCGTTCTGTGGCAGTGGAGGGGCAGACCTATCTGGGAGATGGGGCGGCTACTGGCTGGCGTGATTTGAGTCGCTGGATCATTGTTGTGGCTCTGGTGTTGCTCTGCGTTGAGGCGGTGCTCTGGTGGGGCCGTGACGGTCTTGTGCACAACAAGAATTTGCGTCTTGGCATTTGGAGTTACGAGTGGCGCTCCGTCTTGCTGCGGTTGGGGCTACTGAGTATTCTGGGTCTCGCTTTGGTAGATGTGCGCATTGTACAATCCACTCGCGATCTGGTAACCGTTTTCGTTGTAGACCGTTCTGCCAGTGTCGAAGCCCATCGTCAGGAGATTGATGCTTTGCTATCCACTGCGTGGGAGAGCAAAGGCGCCCGTGACCGTGCCGGGATTGTGGCTTTTGGCGATGACGTCTGGGTTGAGCAGTCGTTGACCGAAGGCGCTTTGATCCCTCAGACGACTGTGACGCCACGCCGAGATGCCACTGACATTGCGGCTGCGGTTCGACTTGGCGCCAGTCTCATTCCAGAAGGCGCTCCAGGGCGTCTGGTGCTTATTACGGACGGCTTGGAGACGCGCGGCGATGGGGCTGTTGCGCTCTCCAAAGCGCACGATCTCGGCATTGAGACCTTGGTGGCTGGAGTGGGGCAGAATGCTCTATCTCCGGAAGTGTGGGTTGAGGCCCTGCGTTTGCCTGCGCGAGCGATTCCTGAAGACACCGTGACGGTCAATGTCATTCTAGGGGCAACAGTGGCACAGCCGGTGCAGCTTGTTTGGTCGGTCGGCGAGCAGGTGGGAGAGGCGACGTGGCAGGTCGCGGCGGGTGAGAGTAGTTACCTGGTCTCGTTTACAGCTCCGAATGTGGGGTTGACGCCAGTGCGTTTCTGTGTGCTGGCGGAGCAGGACCATCATCTTGAGAATAATTGTAGTGGCGGTTGGTTACGGGTTGAAGGGGCGCCGCAGATACTGGTCGTGGGAACGCTTGAGGAGCGTGCTCCATTAGCTGCTGCGTTATCCCAGACAAACCTGGAGATTATACAGCGCTTGCCCGGCGAAATGCCATTATCTGCACAAACCTTGAGCGGCTATGCTGCCGTGGTTTTGGTCAACACCCCGGTGCGCGCCTTACCTTTACAGGCAGCGACATCACTCCATACTTATGTGCGTGACCTGGGCGGTGGGTTAGTGGCTATAGGGGGACCGGAAAGCTATGGGGTGGGGGGCTGGTCTTCTACAGACTTGGAGACGGCACTCCCCGTCATCATGCAGGTGCAGGACCCGCGCCGTTTTTCTCCACTGGCAACGATCATTGTGATAGACAAATCGGGCAGTATGGCTGCCGCGGATACTGGGGGGAGCATATCTAAAATTCGGCTGGCGGCAGAGGCTGCCTCTCGTGCTGCAGAGGCGTTGAATGATGACGATATGCTGGCAGTGGTTGCCTATGATGATCGCCCCGCCGATACATTTGGCCCGGTATCGGGGCGTGACCGCGAACTATTGATTGAGCGTTTGCTAAGCTTGCAAGCGGGCGGCGGCGGCATTTATGTACGAGATGGGCTGATCTACGCGGAGCAGCTGTTTGAAAGCGGCTTTGAACCGGGTCCAGGACAACAACGGCATGTTTTATTGGTGGCTGACGGCAGCGATGCTGAGCAACAAGCCGGGGCTTTGGCACAGGTAACCGCTCTGCGTGCTCAGGGTGTCACGGTCAGTGTTATTGCTATTGGCGCCGGCAGCGATGTCCCATTCTTGCAAGAGGTCGCGCAGGAAGGTCAGGGGCGTTTCTATCTCACCGAGCGCGCTGCCGACCTGCCCGCAATTTTCACCGAAGAGATGGCTCGCGTGCGTCGCTCCTACATTGTGGAACAGGTCTTCTCTCCGGTACCGGGTATTGCATGGGCGCCACTCGAAAGTTTCACGACGCTGCCTTCATTGCAGGGCTATGTGGCAACGACACCAAAACCCGGCGCGGAGGTGCCTTTGTGGGGGGCTGTGACGGTAGACCCATTACTGGCTACGTGGCAATACGGATTAGGGCGCGCTGTTGCCTGGACTTCGGATGCAACCGGGCGCTGGGCAGTTGACTGGCTTGCGTGGGAGGATTTCCCGCGATTCTGGGGCAGCATAGTCCGGTGGGTATTGCCATCGCCAGTTGATGAGGGCATTGCGCTGACTGTTGAGGCTGAGGGAGAGCTGGCGCATATTATCCTCGATGTGTGGGATGCTGGGGCTGAAAGCCCCACTGAAGGGTTGGACCTGGTCTTACAAGCCTCACAATTGGAAGGAATCGCCCCTTTGCCAGCAACGGAACTGCGCCAGACGGCGCCAGGGCGTTACGAAACTGTTCTAACTTTAGGGGATGCCATGGCGCCGTGGTTGTTTCGTGTCTCTGGTCAACGGCAGTTCACCATGGGATGGGTATCACCCTATGCGACCGAATTTGTTCCTGGCAATAGTGCGGAGGCGATAACGCGTCTGACCGCGCGCGGACAGTCACAGCCTCTGTCAGAACCCTCGCAGGCATTCGCCCAGACTTTGGAAGGGCGACGCGCCGGTTTGCCTTTACGACATTTGTTGATTGTGTTTGCCGCCTGGCTGTGGGCTTTGGATGTAGTTATGCGCCGTTTGGTGATTGGCCAGGGTGTGGCAAAGAATCTGATTTGCCGCTTAAAAAGGGTGGGGGGCATTCAACGTCGTGGGTCGGAACAGCATCGTCGTGAGGCATCTGGAAACCTTTCGCCAGAACACTTGGATAGCTCTTTGACGGCGCCGGAATCTTCTGAGGATGTGGCTCTGGCAACGCAGTTGAGGGAGCGCCTCAAGAAACCGCCAAATTGAGTCAACTAGCTTTGGGGTGGGTTTCCCGCGATGCGGTTTCTCACCGCGGTGCGGGAAACCCACCCTGGGGCATTGCGATGGATAGGTTACGTTGACTGTTTAACCGTTCTGGGCTTGTTTGGTTGCCTCGAGCGCGTTCTCTATTTGCGCCATATAGGCTATGGCAGTTTCTTTCTTGCTGTTGAGTAAGGAATCTTTGAGGGTTGCCACAATCAACAGAGAAACCGAGAAGCTGCTGATATCGAGTGGACTTTGACCGGGCGTGGTGACCACCGTCTCGGCTTCGCGTGCGGCGAGTGTGGTACCATTATCGGTAATGCAGACGCTTGGGATGCCTCTGGCGCCCGCAAGCTTGACCGCATGTCCGGTGTCAATTCCTGGCGTACCGAAAACCAGCGCCAACAGTACATCCCCGGGCTGCATGCCATTTATCGATTGAGCAGTTTCTGCCATGCTGGGCGTGAAATGGAAAATCGGGATATTGAGCGGCGCCAGACTTTCTGCCAGGTACTGTGCGATGTTATAGCTAGGAAATTCTCCAACAATCCAAATGCGCTGAGCGGATTTGAGTGTCTTCAATGCCTGTGCCAGGTGTGGGGCTTCGGTAGTTGCAAACTGCTCCAGGTCCTGTGATTTGCTGGCAAAAAGCGCCTGGATGAGGTCCTCTTCACTCCCTGCCTCGACGGCTTTGCGATAGGTTTGAACGATTTCTCCACGCACATGGGCTTTGATTTCCCGTGAGAGTTCTCGGAATCCACTATAACCAATTTCTTGTGAGAACCTGACCACCGTGGCAGGGTCAATGCCAACACGTCGCGAGAGTTCAGTCGCCGTTAGAAATGCAACATCAAGGGTTTGGTTCAGAATGAAATCTGCCAGACGGCGAAAACCGGGGGTCAGGTTGCCATAATGCTCTTCAATTCTTTCGCGAAACATGTTTATCTCCTTTTTTTCCGTGTAATGTTGCTGCAATGGGTTGCTGGATAAAAGTACTACTCTTTTGTTTGGGGCAAGGTTGCTTCATAGGCGGCAGTTTGTGCTCTCAAGTTAAGGATTTCGCTCAAGTATTCGTTGTAGGCAGTGAAGGCTTCCGCAGTTTGGGAGGCATTTGTGCCAGCTAGCGCTTCCCAAAGCAGTGCAATGATTGCAATGGCTGCGCCGCTGTTGGGAATGCCGGTGTTATCAAGCGTGGGAACTGTGACGACGAGTTCGGCTTCTTTAGATGAAGTACACAGGTTGTTGTCAGCGATGGTAATGGTATGGGCGCCTTTTTCGCGCGCCATGCGCACCAGGTAGCCTGTATCGAAGCTGGGTTGGCTGATTGCCAGGGTGAGTAGCGTGTGCTCTGGTTGTAGTTTGCTTAGCGTGGTCGTAGCGCTGAGCGTATCAGGTGAAAAGGCTTCAGCCTGAACACCCGCAACCTGCAACATGCGCGCCAGGAACTGGGCAATAGCCAGAACCGGGCCTTCGCTGGTAATCCACACTTGAGGGGTTTGCTTGAGTATCCGTAGCGCCTCACCCAACTTTGGCGTCTCGGTCATGCTGAAATTTGTCAGATTCTGCCGGGTATTATCCACCAACTGGTGGATTAGAGCCTCTTCACTTTCAGCTTCTGCGCCTTTGCGATAGGTGGTCGTTACCTGATCACGTACATAGTGCTTGATTTCGCGGGAGAGTTCTCGGTAGCCGCTATAGCCGATTTCCTGTGCAAACCGGACCACAGTGGCAGGGTCAACGCTGACGCGGCGTGAGATTTCTGTTACCGTTAGAAATGCTGCATCAAGCGTGTGATTCATGATGAAGTCAGCAAGTTTGCGGAATCCTGGCGTCAGGCTGTCGTAGTATTGACGAATTTGATCTTGAAACATACTTTTGGGTCTCCTTTTTTACCTGGATGGTCATCTCGTTAGTGAGTAATCTCTAAGTTTATGAGTTGGTTTATTCTATGGCGCATTCATGAGCACGAAAGGGAATCTATCCATCTCAAATGCCGGGACCAGATAGCGAGAGATTCGTCTGGTTGCCCGCAGGTTTGTTGGCGTAATTCCAATAAGCGATTGAGGTGCAGGCGTTGCTCTTCCCGGCTTTTTTCGATGCTCGGTAGTCGCTCTTCTTTGAGACGTTCTTCAATGAGCGCTAGTAGCGCTGCAATCAATGCCAGCCCTGAAAAGGGTGATGTTACGTGGCTAATAATCAGGGCGAGTTCGGCTTCTTTCGCCGGCGATTGAAGTCCGTTGCTGCTGATGCAGAGCGTACGTACACCCTTTTCGTGAGCCAATTGAACGATATATCCTAAATCAATTTGCGGACCTTCGTTTCCTAACGCCAGGAGCGCATCTTCATTTTGCATGTGACTTAACCGCATGGCAGCTTCCAAAATATCTGGATGGAAAGCGATGGCGGATAAGCCCATGTTTCTCAGGCTCTGCGCAAAAGCTTGCGCTAACTCAGTTAAAGCCCCTTCTGCCACAATCCAGATCGTTTTGGCTTTCTCGAGCGCTGCGTATAACTCTCCCAGCCGTTCCAGGTCAATTGGCGTCAGGCAATCTAGTTGTTGGCGGAATTTTCCTAACAGCGCTGCGAAATGTTCTTCTGGGGTTGCAAAGGGTTCAGTTAGCTTTTCGCCTGTAGTAATTCGAGCATGAACATGTTGTTTGATTTCTTGAGATAGTTCGCGATAGCCGGAATAGCCCAGGTCTTGTGCAAAACGGACCACGGTCGCTGGATCTACCTCTACCCGACGCGCCAGTTCGGTGGCTGTCAGGAAAGCTGCATCAAGCGTATAGTTGACAATGAAATCCGCCAGTTTCCGATAGCCTGGCGAGAGCCGTTCATAGCCATCTCTGATGCGATCTCTGAACATAAATTGATAACCCATTGACCTTTGCAGATATATTATAACTGGTGTCTACCAGTTGTGCGGTTCAGTTTTTGAATACAATTATTATAACATAGCAAAGCATAAAAGCAAGAGCCGGACGTATACAAATCCAAAACTTGATTACATGCGGGAACGTGGGAAGCGTTTTTTAGATGTGGCAAACATTGTTCAAAGAGGTGTTTTTGCGGCGGCGCACAGCGCCGCCGCAAAAACACCTAACAAATGCACTCAGTGGTTGATTATTGTTCGATGTGGGTTACAATTTCGTGACTGTTCAGGCTATAACAGGCCACATAAAAGCGCAGAAACCCACTGGGGGCAGCAAATGCCCTGCACTATGATTACCTAGCGAGGATGCCCAATGCATAGGATCTGGCGATTTATCGGTTGGATGTGTTTACTATTTGCCCTGGTGGGATGTGGTCGCGAGAGTGTATCGCTTACGGCGACGCCTGAAGCACCGGTGGTTTTATCGCAGTGGGCAATCGAAGCTGAGGCTAGTTCTAGCTACGCCTCCCCCGATTGGGCCCCGGCGCGAGCAACGGGAGAACCGGATGTCCAGACCTGTACCGACGACCCTCGCGCTTGGGCTTCAGCACGGGGCAATGGTTTGGAGTGGCTGCAATTGCTTTATGCGGAGCCAGTTTATGCTACTGAAGTTCGCATTTTTCAGACCCTGGGTCCGGGAACTATCGCGCGGGTGCACTTGATTGATACGGGTGGGGGTCAAAAACTGGTGTGGGAGGGCACGGATACCTCCACAATTTGCCCTGGGGTTTTTACGGTGTCTTTCCCGCGCACCGAGTATCTGGTTACCGGTGTGCGTATTGAACTGGATGAGTCACGCACCGGCTTCTGGAATCAGATTGACGCCGTCTCATTAATTGGCATTTTGCCATAACAATCTGTCAGTGTTTTAGCAAACGTTGCCGCAGAGCTTCGGGTATCGCGCCACCGCGCTCCAGGATGCGCAAGGTCTCATCTGGTGGCAAGGGAGGCAGAACTGGCGTCTCACTGAGGGTCATTGTGTCGGGTGTTTCTGGCGCGGATGATTTTTCGAGGAGCCATAGGAGCACATCGCCTGGCTCGTCACTTGCGCGCAACCCTGTCATTGTGGGGGCTGAAGCCAGGGTGGGGGTGAGCCACAGGGTGGGGGCGCGGTCGGTGGAAGTGGTCGGCGGCTCACTACTCACCCATAGAATGTGTTCGGCTGCAGCCAGCTCTACTTGCGATAATACCGGCTCCCATTTCGGGTTTGCGGGCGCTGTGGGATTTAGCGGACTGAGCAATAGCAGCCGTCCCTCAACCAACAACCGCTGCTCTTCTTTGCTGTGTTCGATAGTGTTCAGTCCTTGTCGCACATAGAGAAGCGCATCTCCCTCGGAGTCGGTTAATTCATTCAGGAGGATGGCGGCTTGAGCGCTGCCATGGGTTGCAGCTAACAACGTTGCGTCGCCCAGTACCTGGCCTAATGTTTCCTGGAGCAGTAGGGTGCTGGCTGTATCCAGGGGTGCGGGTGGGATTGCGAGTAGGGGGCGGGCGAGGAGCTTGGGGTTGCCCTGGTAGAAGAGTAATGCCGGGCGCAATTTAAGGTCCAGCGTTTCCAGTCCCTTAGGGTAGCCATCTTCATTCCAACGCAGTGCGGTGATTGTCTCGAGTCTTGGTGGGGGTTTCAGTGCCCTCGTCTCAGCGTCATTGAGGCCCGCCTGTGAACCTTTCAAAGGCAGGGAGTCGAGCACGGATTCGACAGAGAGCCTTTCTTTGCTCCAGGAGCTCAGCAAGTTCTTAGCGCGCGTGGTTGGCAGCACGCCACTGTAAAGAAGCCAATACCACAGTTGGGTTTCGCGGTCTGAATGGGTCATGAAATGGCTGGCGCTTCCTTTTCCAGAATAATCGTGACTGGGCCGTCATTCACGAGCTCGACATTCATATGTGCTCCAAAAATGCCTGTTTCTACAGGTAATTGCTGGTCTTGCAGCGCCTTACAGTACAATTCTATTAGCGGCTCCGCAATCTGTGGGGCAGCTGCCCTGGTAAACGAAGGGCGGAATCCGCGCCGGATATCGCCATGAAGCGTGAATTGCGAGATGACCAGCACGCTGCCATCAACATCCTGCACCGAGAGATTCATTTTGCCCTCAGCGTCGCTGAAGATGCGGAGATTGGCGGTCTTGTGCGCTAGCCAGCGCGCTTCCGTTTCGCTATCACCTTCTGCCACGCCCAGCAGGACCAATAGACCGGGTCCGATGGCACCTACAGTCTCCCCTTCGACTGTAACCGCAGCTCTGGATACGCGTTGAATGACTGCTCGCATTGTTTATCTCCCCAGGGCCACTACTGAGGCAATGGCCAATCCTCCATCATGGGTCAGGCTGATCGCCCATTCGGTTAAGTTTTGAGATTGTGCAAGCGACTGGGCGTATCCATTAAGTGCAATAGTGGGACGACCACTGGGCGTGTTCAGGATTTCGACTTCATGCCACCGAATTCCAATAGGCGAGAGAAGCCGCAACCCCACACCCAGTGTCTTAGCAACGGCCTCTTTCGCCGCAAATCGTGCTGCTACTTCTGATGGTTGCTGGTGGAGCTTAAGGATTTCCTGCGGTGTGAAAATGCGCTTCAGGAAGCGTTCCCCATGTTGGTTGAGCGTGCGCTCAATTCGCGCGATTTCGATGACGTCAATACCGGTTGCGAGCATGATGGCTTCGTCTCACGGATTCAGTTTTTGGGGCGGACCGGAAATGCCCAGGGCGAAGGCTTCAGGATTTAGCCAGCGTCGGGCGGCAGTTTGCACGTCCAAGGCGCTGATTGCGCGAATGCGCTCCTGATACCGCTGCAGGTAATCCAGCCCTAGATCATAGCGCTCAATGTGGGTGAGGGTGCCGGCTACACCTTCGTTCGTTTCAAGGCGCAGTGGCAAGCTCCCGGTGAGATACGATTTGCTATCTTCCAACTCCATAGCCGGTACGGCTTCGTCGCGGAGGCGGCGGATTTCATCTAGAATGAGTGCTACGGTTTTTTCCACTTGCAAAGGGTGAACTCCAGCAATGGCCTGCCAGGGACCGGGACCGGCACCGCCTTCGAGGCTGCTATAGACATAATAGGCCAGGCCATTCTGCGAGCGAACCTGCTCGCCCAACCGTCCCATCATGCCGAAAACTCCCAGGATAGTGTTCGCAAGCTGGCAGGCAAGGAAATCCGGTGAGCGGCGCGAGGGTCCGGGCCAGCCGAGCACCAGATCGGTCTGAGTTTTTTCGGGCAGAGGGACATATTGCTCCCGGCGTTCAGTGAGTGCTGGTACCTCCGGCAATGCAGGACGGGCAGGGCGGTCGCCTTCCCAATCCCTGAAGATGTTTTGCACTGTTTCGAGGGCAGCCTGTGCCTTGACGGCGCCAACGATGGCAATAACCATTCCGCGCGGCGTAATGTTGCGTTCATGAAAGGCGCGTAGGTCAGCTTCCTTCAGTTGGGCAATGGTATCTGGCGTTCCCGTGACCCTGCGTCGGTAGGGATGCCCAATGGGATAGGTCAGTTCATGAAAGGCGTGTGCCGCGCGAGTGCGGGTGTCGAATTCCTGTTCGCGCAATGTGCTGAGTAATTCGGCGCGGGCATGTTCGATTTGCTCCGGTGCAAATGCAGGATTGCGCATGACATCATTGCAGATTTCTAGCAGCAATGGGAGCTGTTCTGCCAGGCCTTTTGCCCCAAACGACGTAATATGGACACCCGTTGAAAAGCCAAAAGCCGCTCCTACGGATTCTACTTCTTCATAGAGCTGCTCAAAGGGGCGCTGGTGTGTTCCGCGTTCCATGACGTCCACTGTGAAACTGGCTAAGCCCTCACGCTCTGCGGGATCATCTTCTGATCCACTAATGAGATAGCCATCTATAACCACCGAGGGGCTGATAAAGTTCTCGCGCGCCAGTACGGTGATTCCATTGGGAAGCATCTGGCGTAAAACATCTCCAGGTCCGGGCAATGCAACCTTGTTCCTGCCCATACTATCTCCTTCGGGAAGAATTATCCCACGCCGCATTTGCGACGGTGAGGATGCGGCGTTTCAGATTCTGCGTCGTTTTAGTTCACTCTTCGCTGTAATTTGAAAGATAATGCCCCACAGTGAGATTTTGTGGGCGCATGTAAGTGTTGGCGACACGCAATACATCTTCAGCGGTCACGGCTTCCAATTTCTCCAGATAGCGTAGAAACCAGCTGGTATCCGCGAAAATTTCGCTGAAACCGAGCCAGAAGGCTTGATTTGTAATGCTTTCACTGGAGAACGCAAAGAGCGCGCGCGCCTGGCGCTTGGCTTTGGCAAGTTCCTCTGCTGTGATGGGGTTGCGGCGTATCTCGTCTATTTCGGTGCGGATGGCATTCTCAACCTCTGCAGGGCTATGTTCCGGCAGAACGGTGGCGCTAATGCGATAGAGATTGGGATCCACAGTGGGAATCAGGCTGGCGCTCACATCAGCTGCAAGCTGGCTTTGGACCACCGCACGATAGAGCCGGCTGGTGTAGTTGGTGAGACTTCCCCGCCCCACCAGAGAGCCGGATCCACCTGCCAGCACCGTGCTCAACACGGTAAGGGCGTGAATATCTGGATGCGTGGCTTCAGGGGTGTGGAAGGCCATCGCGAGATAATCGACGCCCGCATCACCCTCGACGGTAACCCGACGTTCTCCCTTTTGGGGCGGTTCCTGCGCCATGACTTGTGGCAAGGTATTGCGGGGGGCAATTCTCCCAAAAGTGCTCTCGATCATGCGCAACATCTCACCGGCGTTGAAATCACCTGCTGCGGCGAGAATGGCGTTGTTGGGTCCGTAGTAACTGCGGTAGTGCGTGTAGAGATCCTCACGGGTCATGGTTTGTAGATCGCAGAGATGCCCAATTGTATCGTGCCCGTAAGGGTGAACGCGAAAAGCGGCGCCGGACAATTCCTCATCTAGCAGAAAGGTGGGATCGTTTTCGTTTCCCTGTCGCTCGCTGATGATCACCGTCCGTTCGGCTGCAACTTCATCTGGGTCAAAGAGCGCGTTAGTCATGCGATCAGACTCAATATCCAGCGCCATATAGGCTTTTGCAGAGGGCAGTGTCTCGAAATAAGCGGTGAAATCGTACCACGTCATCGCATTAAGATAACCGCCCTCTCGCGCAATGGATTGGTCGAGTTTCTGCCGGGGCCAGCGTTCGGTGCCTTTGAACATCATGTGTTCCACCCAATGCGAGATCCCAGTGATGCCCAAATGTTCGTTGCGGCTTCCAACGCGGTACCACACCCAGACACTCGTTACAGGAGCACTGTGTGTTTCGCGTAAGACTACCGTCAAGCCGTTTTCAAGCGTCGTTTTGAGTAAGTTCACAGATGCCTCCTGTTGCTGGCAGGCGTGATTTGCTTGCCGCGATTGGACTCATTTAGCAGGTCTTCTCGGAGATACCCTGTCCGTTGTAGCCGCGCCCGATGCCTAGATAATTGAAGCCCAGGTCTAGCATGGTCTGCGGGTCATAGATATTGCGTCCATCTACCAATATTGGGGAGCGTAGTGCGGTCTTGACCCGGTTCAGATCGAGGTGTTTGAACTCGTTCCATTCCGTGACAAGAACGAGCGCATCTGCGTCTTCCGCAACAGTATAGGCGTCGGGCAACATCTCCACTTCGGGGAGGATATCCTTCGCTACGTTCATGGCGACAGGGTCATAGGCGCGGACTTTGGCTCCGGCGCGCGACAGGGCGCGGGCAATCTCCACGGATGGCGCGTCGCGCATGTCATCCGTATTGGGTTTGAAGGCAAGTCCTAACAAGCCAATGACCTTTCCCTTGAGGTCTTCACCCAGGGCCTCACGCAGCTTGCGAAGTGGCGCCTGGCGTTGATCGGCATTGATATCCATCACGGCGTGAAGCAGGTGGGGATGACGCCCTTCGGTTTCAGCCATGTAAGCCAAGGCTTTGACGTCTTTGGGGAAACAAGAGCCGCCCCAACCGATACCGGCATCCAGAAAGTAGCGCCCAATGCGCTTATCCAAGCCCATGCCAGCAGCCACTTCCTTGACATCAGCCCCCAGGGCCTCGCAGATATTCGCAATTTCGTTAATGAAGGAGATTTTGGTCGCCAGGAAGGCATTGGAGGCGTACTTGATCATCTCTGCAGTGCGCAGGTCCGTGATCATGATGGTAGAGCGGAGCGGTAGATGCAGCTGGGCTACTTTGGCAGCGGCTTCTTTGCTTGTGGAGCCGAGCACGGTGCGATCAGGACTCATGAAATCGCTGATTGCGGATCCTTCTTTCAAAAATTCCGGGCAAGAAACCACGGCGAAGTCGGGTGCATCGGGACGACGGTTGCGGATGATCTCAGCAACCCAATCTCCAGTGCCCACGGGTACGGTAGATTTGTTGATTACAATCAACGGGTGATCCATTACATCAGCGATGGATTCGGCTGCCATGCGTACATAGCGCAGGTCAGCCTGTCCATCAACATCCGAAGGGGTGCCTACGGCAATGAAGGCAAATTCAACATCCCTGAGCGCTTCCTCGTAGGAGGTAGTGAAGGTTAGCCGTCCTGCTTTGACGTTGCGTTCCACCAGTTCTTCGAGCCCCGGTTCATAGATCGGCATGATGTTTTGTTTGAGGTTTGCAATGCGTTCTGTATTGATGTCCAGGCAGATGACGCGATTGCCAAGGTCAGCAAAACAGGCGCCACTGACCAATCCCACATAGCCGACGCCAATCACGGCGATATGTTTCATGTGTTAACTCCTTTGTCTATTGGGGTCACGATTGCAGATGATACCACACTTATGGGGTTTTCCAACCTACGGAATAGGGCTTACGCATTTGACGTGTTTTACCACGTGGATTTTGGCAGATGCGGACTAAAGTCCGAAAAATTTAAGGGGTTTCTTG
>JAFGFB010000215.1 GCA_016931315.1 Anaerolineae bacterium | reverse complement strand
TAACTAGCACAAGGCCCTACTAAAATTAGCTTTGTGTTTTCTTTGCTGGTAGAGTGACCTTCCCGTATTGTGTGAGAGGCTTGAGAATAACCAATGGTTTCTTCAATGACCGTCCAGCAACGCGATATTCTCCAAACCCTGCTACGTCAGGAGACGCCCGCCACACTGGCAGATCTCGGAACAGCAGCAAATCTCACTGCGCGTCAGGTTGTTTACCGGCTAACCGGGATCAAAGCCTGGCTCGAGCAACACCACGTTCGAATGGATTCGAGGCCCGGCGTCGGCTACACCGTCATCTGCACGCCCGCCGAACGTCGCGCGCTCCTTACGGAATTGCAAGGGGCGTCGGGTTTCAATCTGGCCCTCACTGCCAATCAACGCATGCAACTCCTGGCGCTCAAGATGCTCACAGCCGAGGAACCTGTCATCCTGAAACAGATTCAGCAGGTATGGGCTCCAGCTTGATGGCAGCCAATAAACTCAAACAAATGCTCAAGAAGGCCGGACTTCAGGATATCAAGGTTACGCACAGTCCGGTGCGGGCGCTCACCGAAGATGCCCAAATCGTGCTCTCCCATGAGGGACTTGCCGATATGGCGCGGTCTAAGGCGCCCTGGGCCGTATGCTTTTCGTTTAAGAACTTCATGAACATTCCCGCCTACGATAAAATCGTCAACGCGCTCAAGGCTGGCGAAGATATCGTCGAGGACTAAAGCCATGGCCATCATCACGGAGGCTTTAGTGCGTATCAATGCTGTTGCTGAATCGAAAGAGGCAGCGATTCAGATGGCGGGTGACCTGCTGGTACAAGCCGGTCGCGTTGCGCCTGCGTACGTTGAGGGAATGTTGGCGCGCGAGCGCACGATGTCTACCTACATGGGCAATGGTGTCGCCATTCCCCACGGTGAATTCGAGAATCGCGAGGATATCTTTGAGACCGGCATCTCTGTGGTCCAGATTCCAGCAGGTGTGGTGTGGGAGGATGAGGAGCGCGCCTATCTCGTCATCGGCATCGCCGCCAAAGCCGATGAGCACATCACCGTCCTATCCAATCTCGCAGAGGTCGTCGAGGAGGAAGAAAACGTGGCGGTGCTGGTGCAGACAGTGAATCCACAGGTGATTATTGAGCGCCTGGACCGTCCAGTAGAAGAAGAGGTGTAACAGTTACAGTGTAACCAGTTACAGTGTAACCAGTTACACAATTAGCGTGAAAGGTGGGAGGTGCCATTATGGCAAACTTTGAACGTTACCGTTCGCTGCAGGCGCCCGTGCCCGAGAAGACATGGGCGTGGAATATGGTTGGTGCTGGCGTCGAGAATATTGGTCGGGGCGGAAAACCTGAACTAGAAACCGTGCTAACACCGGGACCCAATCAATTGTTGGTTCGGGTGGATGCAGTTGGAATGTGTTTCTCCGATGTCAAACTGATCAAGCAGGGTCGCAACCACCCCAAACTCTACAACCGCGACCTCGAAAAAGAACCGACACGTCTGGGGCACGAGGCGTCGCTAACCGTGGTTCAGGTTGGCAATGCCCTGCGGGATAAGTTCACTCCGGGGCAGCGTCTCGCGCTCCAGCCCGATATCTATGACGCTCTGGGCCGCAGCACCGCCTATGGCTATACCATCCCTGGCGGGCTGATCCAGTTTCATCTCATCGGTCCAGAAGTGCTCGCCGCAGGTCTAGATCAACAGACCTCCTATGTGCTCACCATAGAAGGCGACCTGGGCTACGCTGCCGCTGCACTTACCGAACCTTGGGCATGTGTCGAAGCCGCCTACACGCAGCGCCGGCGCCTGGAAATTCTCAAGGGCGGAACGATGTGGATTCTGGGACACGCGGATGATCCCACCCCCTACACTTTCTCTGCTGGGCTTGAGAAACCCGCGTTGATTGTGCTGAGCGATGTTCCACCGGCAATCAAAGTGCTGGTCGAGGCGCAAGCGCGAACTCGCGATGTCCAGGTCATCGAGCGCAATGGCATCACCCCTGAAACCATGGGCGAGCTGCGCGAGCTGACCCATGGCGCAGGCTTCGATGATACCATTATGCTCGCTCCGCACTCCGCTGCAGTGGTGAGCGCCGCCGCTCAACTTATCGCCCGACGGGGTACTTTCAATATGGTGGGACAAGAGCCGCTGGATACGCTCTGCCAGATTGACGTTGGACGCATGCACTATGATTATACGGCTTACCTGGGCAACCCCGGTCCCGACATCGCAGCTTCCTACGGAGAAGCGCGCAACCGCTGCGAGCTTCGCAAGGGCGGCGTCGCAGTCTTCGTCGGCGCGGGCGGGCCTATGGGACAGATGCACGTGCAACGCGCGATTGAATTACCGGAAGGACCTTCCATTGTAGTCGCGACGGACGTCAACTCCGAAAGGCTCGCCGTGCTCAAGGAGCAATTCACCCCGCTCGCCGACAACAATGGCAAGAAACTCGTGGTCTTCAACCCCAATGCCTCCGAATTGACCTTACTCGAACTCGTCCATTCACTCACTGGGAACCAGGGCGCGGATGACGTGGTTGTCAGCGTGCCGGTAGCTGCTGTGATGGCGGATGCCGCCACACTGATGAAACCGGATGGTATGCTCAATTTCTTCGCTGGCGTCCCCAACGGCACCTATGCCCCGCTCAACATGAGCTTCACCTACCTGCACAATGCGCAGTTCACGGGCACCTCCGGCTCCACACTTGGCGACCAGCAGCTGGTGATTAACAAAGCACTAACCGGGAAACTTTCCCCCAACCGCTCTGTTGCTGCCGTGGGTGGCATCGAAGTCGCCGCCGAGGGCGCACAAGCCATGATGGAAGGACGCTATGCCGGCAAGATCGTCATCTTCCCGCAGCTCACCAATCTCCCACTGATGGGGCTTGAAGAACTGGCGGAGAAATATCCCGAAATCGGCGCGGCCATGGGTCCCGAGAAAATCTGGACCGTAGAGGCCGAGCGCCTGCTCATTGAGACCTTCTGGCAGGGCTGAGATGATTTACACCGTGACGCTCAACCCGGCTCTCGACCGTGAACTGACCGTGCCGGAGATTCGTTTCAATGATGTGCTGCGCGCCACCGTGGTGCGCAATGATTCCGGCGGTAAGGGCTTCAACGTGTCCCGCGCCCTGCACGCGCTCGGCGCCGAGACCATCGCTCTCGGATTCGTTGGCGGCGAGACCGGAGCCAGAATCGCGCGCGGGTTGGCCGAACTGGGCATCGCCACAGACTTCATCGCGATCAGCGGTGAGACACGCACTAACATCAGTATCGTGAGTGAAACCGCGACGCACCATATCAAAGTCAACGAGGCAGGTCCCACCATCACCCCAGAGGAACAAACGGCGATGTTGTTGCAGGTCGAGACGCTCGCGCGTGAAGGTGATTGGTGGGTACTCTCCGGCAGCCTGCCCAAAGGCATCGTCCCGGAATTCTATGCCCAGATCATCGAAAGGGTACAACGCGTCGGTGGGCGCGCCATGCTGGATACCAGCGGTGCCCCTCTCAAGCACGCTTGCGCTGCGCGTCCCTTCATTGCAAAGCCCAACGCCTTCGAAGCCACCGAGCTCACCGGCATTCCGGTCACTACGCCAGAAGATGCCGGCGCCGCGGTTGCTGCCATCCATGCCCTGGGTGTAGAAACCGTCTATATGTCCTTCGGCAAAGCTGGAGCGCTGATCTCCGATGGGCGCACCTGCTGGTTTGGCGCTGCCCCCACCATCAAGGAACGCAATCCTATCGGGGCAGGCGATTGTGCGGTCGCCGGGCTGATGTGGGGTTTAAGCCGGGGCCTACCGCTGCCGGAAGCACTACGCTGGGGCATCGCTTCCGGTACCACTGCTGCCAGCTTGCCCGGAACCGGCGTGGGTGACCTGGCGTTGGTGTCCTCTTTCTTCGAGCAAGTCGTCATCCGCACCCTCGGATGAATGAATGACGGTTAATACCAACCGCCACGAATCGTTTTCTCCGGGAGGTTTGAAAATATGCAGACATTCGAGATTATCATACAAAACCGCACTGGCCTGCACGCTCGACCGGCTAAAGAATTAGTCAACCTGGCAAAAACCTTCAAATCGAATATTCGCATCGCACACGGCGCCAAACAAGTCAACGCCAAAAGCCTCATCTCATTGGTGATTACCCACAAATCGAGAAAGGCTGGAAAAAGTTTCATCTCCGTGGTAATCTTAAGTTAGCACAACCAAAACTCAACC
>JAFGFB010000214.1 GCA_016931315.1 Anaerolineae bacterium | reverse complement strand
TGGTTGCTCGATGAGTGGTGTTGATAGCCTCTCTCTTGTGGGTTTTGTGTGCCGTGGTTTTGCTGTGGCGCGTAAAATCCCTTTTCAGGTTTGCCGTCTATATGGGTTTGTGCTACAATGAATAAGGTCATGTGATTTGCTTGCATGTTCACAAACCCATTTTACCTTCACTTAACACACATGAGCGTGCATCGAAAACAAATTCTCAGGAGATCACCTATGGAGAAAATTGCCTACCAGGGATGGAATAACTGCATTCGCTTGTCAAACGATCTTATTGAGCTGGTCATTACGGCTGACGTGGGTCCTCGGGTCATTCGCTTCGGTTTTATCGGCGGCCAAAATGAATTCGATGAAGATTTCTTAGGTGTTACTGGAGGGGATAAGTGGCGCAATTATGGCGGGCATCGTCTCTGGCATGCGCCAGAGCATCCTGTGCGCACTTATGCTCCCGATAATGGTCCTATCACGGTTGAGGCACATGACGGTTTTGTGCGTTTTATTCAGCCAACGGAGGCTAGCACCGGTATTCAGAAAGAGATGGATATCTTCGCGCCCGCTGTAGGAGCTCGTGTTCGGGTGGTGCATCGTTTGCGTAACACAAACCTGTGGGGCGTTGAATTGTCCCCTTGGGCGCTTTCCGTGATGGCGGCGGGCGGGACGGCGATTATTCCGTTGCCGTTAAGGGGCAGCCATGATGGCAATCTTTTGCCTGCCGGGACTTTGACGCTTTGGCCTTATACCGATCTGGCAGACCCTCGTTGGACCTGGGGCACGGAATATGCCTTGTTGCGTCAGGACCCACAAGCAATTACGCCCCTCAAGATTGGAACGGGGGCGCATAAGGGTTGGATTGCCTATGTGCGCAATGGGCATCTTTTTGTTACCTATGTCACTCAGCAACCAGGGGCTCGCTATCCGGATTCGGGAAGCGTTGTAGAATGTTTCACCAATACTCGAATGTTGGAGATTGAGACGCTGGGTCCTCTGGCTGTGTTAGCTCCGGGCGCTGAAGTCGAGTATGTGGAGGAGTGGGCGCTCTTCGATGGCGTTCCCACCCCCACTTGTGATGCGGATGTTGCCGCGATTGCTGTATTGCACAGCTCGTAGCAATCGGTAGAAGAAGCTGTTGGTACTGATCTTGTTTTCGTGAAAGGGGGAAGACGATGCGTTACGAGATTCATGGTACGGTCATGCAGTCAGTGGATGTTTATCTGACCCGTGGTGAATCAATCTATACTGAATCTGGTGGGATGGCCTGGATGGCGGGTCCCATTGAGATGAAGACCGACACTAAGGGTGGGGTGCTGGCAGGTTTGGGGCGCAAGCTCGCCGGCGAATCTTTCTTTATGACGACCTATACCTGCCAGGGGGATCAGGGCTTGATTGTTTTCACGCCAGAATCACCCGGCAAGGTGCTGCCGCTGGAGTTGCAGGCGGGGCAGGTGATTATCGCGGAGAAAGACGCTTTCATGTTTGCTGAGGCTTCGGTGAGTCTGGAGATGCATTTCAAGCGCAAACTGGGCGCCGGTTTCTTCGGTGGTGAAGGTTTCATTTTGCAGAAGGTCACCGGTCCTGGGAAGGTTTTCTTTGAAATCCCCGGTGAAATACGTGAATACAATCTTCAACCGGGGCAGATGCTCAAAGTTGACCCGGGGCATATTGCCGCATTTGAGCCTACGATTAGCTACGATATTGCTACCGTCAAGGGCGTGGCAAATGTGTTGTTCTCCGGTGAGGGTTTGTTCCTGGCAACTTTGACAGGACCTGGACGGGTGTGGCTACAGACCATGCCGCTGTCTAATCTCGCCGCAAAGTTGGCTCGGTTCTTGCCTACTAAGAGCGGCTAAGCTTCTCTCGCTTGCAGATGTGTTTTGCGCGCCGCACCCACGGCGCGCAGAATGCTTTATGGAGGGTTTGAACTATGATGAATCATGAGCCCTCTGAGGGTCGCAATACTCGCCCTTTTATATCACCGCGCCTGGTATTAGTCTTCGGTGTACTGGCTACCTCCACATCCAGCACGCTCGTGCGCTTGGCGCAGGTAGAGATGCATTCCCTCGCGGTAGCAGCCTGGCGACTGACGTTAGCTTCCGTAATTCTCGCCCCGTTTGCACTCTCAATGCGCCGGGCGGAATTAGGCTCCTTTAGTAAGCGTGAAACACGCCTGGCACTGGCGTCGGGTGTGTTGTTGGCTGTGCACTTTGCTACCTGGATTCTTTCTCTCGCATTGACTTCAGTGGCAGTGTCTGTGGTTCTGGTTGCGACTGCGCCGCTTTTTGTCGGGGTGCTGGGGCGCTTATTCCTTCGGGAGAAATTGTCACGTTTGATGCTCCTGGGATTAGGGTTGGCAACTGCCGGCTCAGTGATTATTACAGCAGGGGATTTCGGCAGAGGGACGCACCAGTTAGGGGGTGATTTCCTGGCTCTTTCAGGTGCAGTGGCTGTGGCGGGATATTTTCTCATCGGACGCAAACTTCGGGAGCGCTTATCGCTTTTGGGTTATGTGTTTCCTGTTTATGCCACTGCGGCAATAGTGCTGATGGCAACAGCGTTGCTGTTGGGTGTGCCCCTGAGTGGCTTCAAGCCGATCACCTGGCTCTGGTTGGTGTTGCTGGCGCTTTTCCCTCAAATCATTGGTCATTCATCGCTGAATTGGTCGTTGGGGCATTTATCCGCCACTTATGTCTCTTTGGCTGTTTTAATGGAGCCGATAGGCTCTGCTATCCTGGCCTGGGTAATTTTGGCTGAAGCTCCCACATGGATTGTGCTGGTGGGTGGAGGGTTGATTCTGGGTGGTCTGGTTATCGCCGGGAGCGCCGGGCGAGATTGAGGGTAAAAGAGTGAACCTTTTTGTGTCTAGACAGGTTTTCTTTATGAAAGTGGTTAGTGATCATGAACTTTCAAGCTCTCTTATTGATTTTCTGAAAATTCATTACTGCTAACAGGTTGGCGGATGGTTGGTGTTGCTTTGCGTGAAACAACAATGCAATCAGGGAGGGTATGATGGCACAGGTGAATTCTCCAGGCGATCTCGCTGCAGTGCAAAATCTGGCGAAGCAAGTCGTAGCCAATATCAATCATGTGATTATTGGTAAGCAGGCGACAGTGGAGCTGGTGGTGATTGGCTTATTGAGCCAGGGACATTTGTTGATTGAAGACGTACCTGGTGTCGGAAAGACCATGTTGGCTCGATCATTGGCACTATCAACGGATTGCGCTTTTGGACGAATTCAGTTCACGCCTGATATGTTGCCTAGCGATGTGACGGGGGTTTCTGTCTTCAATCAGGCGACGCGTCAATTTGAGTACCAACCAGGTGCAATCATGTCACAAATCCTGTTGGTGGATGAAATCAACCGGGCTACTCCCAAAACCCAATCTGCATTGTTGGAAGCAATGGAGGAGCGTCAGGTGACGGTAGATGGCGTTACGCATATCTTGCCTGAGCCTTTCATGGTTTTAGCCACCCAGAACCCCATTGAGTATGAAGGTACTTTTCCATTGCCAGAGGCTCAACTGGATCGCTTTTTCTTCCGTATCAGTTTGGGCTACCCCGCGCTATGGGACGAGATGGAAATCCTGAGCCAACAGCAGTTCCAGCATCCAGTGGAATCGCTCTCGCCTGTGGTTACGGTAGAGGCATTGCTTGCTGCACAAGAAGCTATCAAGAGCGTGCATGTGAGCCAATCCTTGCGCGAGTATATCGTTCGCCTGGTGCGACGCACTCGCGATCATGCCGATGTCTATCTGGGGGCCAGCCCGCGGGGAAGCCTGGCGCTCTTCCGTGGCGGGCAGGCGCGGGCGGCGCTGCAGGGTCGGGACTATGTTTTGCCTGATGATGTCAAAGCTTTGGCGCTTCCGGCGCTGGCGCACCGCTTGATTCTTGCTCCAGGGGCGCGCTTGCGCGAACTAAAGGCTGAAACTATTGTCACTCAGTTGCTGGAAGAAGTGCCAGTTCCGGAGAGCGCTTCTTCGCATCGGTAATTGACGCCGGAGTAATCCGGACCTGTTCGGCAAATTGTGACCTGCGATGAAACCTGAAAAGCCAATCCTCAAGCTGAATAACTGGCTATTGCCAGTGTTGGTCAGTATCTTAATCCTGATGCAAATCTTCACCCCTTATAAGGGCTGGATGGCGCTGCTGGTGGGGTTAGGCGGATTGTGGGCGATCAGCGCTTACTGGGCTTATTCGCTGCGCAAAAAACTCTCACTTACGCGCGAAATGCGTTTTGGTTGGGCGCAAGTTGGAGATCGCTTGATTGAGCGTTTCAACTTGGTCAACGATGCCTCTTTGCCCGCTCTCTGGATAGAAGTGCGCGATCTTTCAACGTTGCCGGGCTATCGAGCGAGCCGTGGTACGGGTGTTGCCAGTCGCAGTTCCATTCGCTGGCACCGCGAATCTTTGTGTTCGCGGCGCGGTTTGTTCTATCTGGGCCCCACCGAGGTCCTTACCGGGGATCCCTTTGGCGTATACACCGTCACCTTGCATTACCCCGCCTCGTTGCCGCTATTGGTGTTACCCCCTATCGTGCCTTTGCCGACGATCGAAGTGGCGCCGGGTGGGCGCTCCGGCGAGGGCCGCCCACGGGCAGACGCTCAGGATCGTATAGTTAGTGCTTCCAGCGCGCGGCCATACTATCCTGGCGATAGCCGGCGTTGGATTCACTGGAAGCTCTCCGCGCGTCGCGACGAACTCTTTGTCCGTCTGTTCGATGGTATGCCAGCTGGAGATTGGTGGATTCTCCTTGACATGGATGCCCGTGTTCAGGTGGGCGAGGGCGAGGATTCCACAGATGAACTTGGGGTTATCCTGGCAGCTTCATTAGCGGATCGCGGTCTGCGCGCTCGTCGGGCGGTTGGATTGTTGGCACATGGGGAAGATCTGGTGTGGCTTCCGCCTCGGAGCGGCGAAGGACAGCGCTGGGAAATTCTGCGCACCCTGGCATTGGTCAACCGTGGCAGACGGTCTCTGGCGGAACTGCTGCAGCGTGTGCGACCATCTCTGGGGCAACGTACGACCTTGATCATCATCACGGCGGCTGTTGAGGGCTTGTGGCTTGAAACACTTATCCCATTGCTGCGACACAATGTTGTGCCCACAGTGTTGTTGATGGATCCAGTTTCCTTTGGGGGAGCGGGCGACACGGCAGCGGCGCGCGCGACACTGAATCAGCTCGGGGTTGCCAATGCCATAATCAGCCAGGATCTTTTGGATCACCCCAAAGCGCATCCGGGCACCCAAGGGCAGTGGGAATGGAAGGTGTTGGGGACGGGCAAAGCGGTGCCTGTGCAACGTTCCACCTCCGATAGTCCCTGGAGAGCGTTATCATGAGTAGCTATGGTAAGGTGACGCCATCGCGCGATCAGGAGCGGGATAAACCCTCGCTGTTGATACGGTTGTTCCAGCCTCTGATGCAGAGGATTGGTCTGTGGAACCTGGCCGTTTTGGCCCTGGCATTGGCAATTTTGGGAAGTGTTGCCAGCGGAATTGCCGGTGTGGTGCGTGGACTGGAATTCCCTCTGCTTTGGTTAGTTGGGATTCTGGCGCTGTTCTTTGGTTGGTTCCTGGGCGCTGTCAAGCTCAGACCGTGGCTTTCCGGGATCATAGCCGTGTTTTCTGGCATTTTTCTCGTGTTTGTGCGCGTGGGGCGCCTGGATTTGTTGTTCTGGGCTTTACTTCAACGTTTAGGTCCCTACCTTGTGGATAGTGCGCGTGCATTGTGGTCGAACTTCACCCTGCGAGCGCCAGCCTGGTTGGGGCTAACGCCGGTGGGGCGCCCCGCACCCGACCCCGGGCTGTTGGCGCAGAGTGCCGGGGATTTGAGCGCGGCAACGGTCACATTGTTCACTCGGGCGGCTCAATGGTTAGGGGCGTTTTTCCGGGGTGAACCGACTTATGACCCTGTGGCAGCGACACTTATCTGGGGTGTGTTGCTATGGTTGGCAGCATTGTGGGCGGGGTGGGTGTTGCGCCGTCGCCAGCAGGCGCTCGCTGCGATAGCTCCATTAGGGGTATTGCTGGCAACTGTACTTTCGTATGCCTGGGGTCAGATTGCCTCGTTGGTGTTTCTTATGGGGTGGGCGCTGATTTTGATGGCAGTAACGGCGCATCGTAATCGCGAAAGTCATTGGCAACTGGTCGATATTGACTTTTCACGCGATATTCGCGCCGAAGTGCTCGGTGTGGCAGCCTTGATCACAGTCGCTCTAGTGCTTCTGGCGTTCATCGTACCAAGTATTTCCATTGAGAAGATTGTAGAACAGGTGCGTGAGCTCACGCAGAAGCAGAGTGAGGAGACTGGGGCTGTGGCTGAGTCGTTGGGAGTGGAGCAGCGTCCACGCCCCAATCGCGCGCCAGAGTTAGCGCGCGCGAGTGCAGGCGGGTTGCCCAGGCGGCATTTACTGGGGACCGGACCGGAACTGCGCGAGAACCTGGTGATGGAAATCCGTACCTTTGAACTGCCGCAGATGCAGACATTGCCTCCTGGTGTGACTCCAATACCGTATTATTGGCGTAGTATCACTTACGATGTCTACAACGGTCAGGGATGGAATACTTCGGCGTATGCGGTGGTAGATTATGAGCCTGGTGTAACATCGTATATTGAACTGCCTTACCATCGTGTGTTGCGACAGCATGTGCGCGTGCTTCGTGAGGTAGGCAGCCTGGTTCATACTGCCGGGCAGATGGTTGCCGTGGATCAAGCCTATCAGGTTGCCTGGCGTGTTTCCGGTGACCCTTTTGCGGCGACAACTATGGGCGAGACCTATCGCGCGGATTCTCTCGTGCCCATGGTGAGTGCCGAGCAACTCCGTGAGGTGTATCCTTCCTACCCCCCATGGATTACAGAGCGTTACCTTACATTACCTGATTCCGTTCCGGATCGGGTCTTGGGACTGGCGCGGGATCTTACCGCGACTGCTCCAACGCCTTATGATCGGGCGGTTGCCATTGAAACCTACCTGCGCTCCACATATCCCTATACTTTGAATGTGCCCTTGCCGGCGGCGGGTGCGGATGTGGTAGACTATTTTCTGTTTGTGGCAAAGCGCGGCTATTGTGATTACTTTGCCTCTTCTATGGTGGTGCTGGCGCGCGCGGCCGGTTTACCCGCTCGCCTGGCTGTGGGCTATGCCTCTGGTACTTACGATTCGTTTCAGGCGGCTTATTTTGTCACCGAAGCGGATGCCCACGCCTGGGTCGAGGTTTACTTTACGGGTTACGGATGGATCCCATTTGAGCCAACCAGTGGACGCTCTTCGCTGCAACGTTCAGCGCAGCCTGAGCCGAGTGAATGGCCTGCTTTGGAAGAGTCCCTGCGACCTCCTCCCTCCCCGTTGCAACGGGCACTCGCCCAGTGGTATTGGGGGATTCCGTTGCTCTTGGTCGGGGCTGTTCTGGGTGTCATTATTGCCAGCCAGGTTGAATACCTCGTGTTGCGCTTGCAGTTACCTGCAAATGCGGTGACGGCGTTGTACCATCGCCTGCGAAGGCGCGCCAGTAAACTCGGAATCGGGGAGCTCTCAGGCGATACCCCATATCAGTTCTTGGAGCGCATGGAGCTTCGGCTGACCGAGTTGGCTGAGGGCAAAAAAGCGGCAACCTGGATGTTGCCGGCAGCGATTGAACAGCTGCGCTCATTGATCACGCTGTATGTGCGAGAATGGTATACTACCTCGCCCCTGGGATCAGCAGAGCATCAGGAAGCGTTGCATGCCTGGAGAGGCTTGTTCTGGAGGTTGTTGCTTGCACGTTGGTGGGCGCGCCGACGCAGCTACCTGGAGCGCCTGCTAAGTGGTGAGGGAGAAGTATCCCTATCTGAGGTGCGGCGACCCTCTCCACTGGACCAGCGGTATTAAATCAGCCCTCAGGATCCGGTAACCCTAAACGCAGTGTCTGTGGCTTACTCCGTTTATGTTAGAAGTGTTAGCGCTGAGCACAGCGTGCGCTTTGGGGCGCCCACTTACATGCCTATTTGCTACTTTCATTACTGTGGCGCAGGTTTGGATCAATATGTGTTAGATTGTACTTCAATCGTTTGCAGGATGATATGATCCTGACCGGTTTCCTGTACTGGTAGCCGGATCCCAGTTTCCAATACATACATTCCCACTTGAAGTGTATAGGTTCCCGGTGGGGTACTTGCGGGAACCATCAGGGCATAATTGTCTTGAATGCGGCTATCAATGGGCCAACGGTCTGTAGGCAGACTTCCTCCTAGCGGTTCACTATCCATTTGTGCCCACAGAGTTCCGGTGGAATCGAGCAGATGGGTAAAGACTGTATAGCGCGATGTGATAGGACTGTGGGTGCTCCAGTAAAGTGTAAGGATCAGTGTGTCCCCTGGTGCAAGTGAATTAGCGCTTACGCTATAATCGCTGAGAGAAATTGTTTCACCCAGTGTGAATTGAATCGGGTTAACAAGTGTAGTTGTGTTGCTGTGCGAGATGTAGAGTGCCAGATCTGAACCATCCCAAGTGCTGAAGTGTGCTTTGCTAGTATGGGTGGCGAGCCAGGTATTTATAATGTCAATTGGATCATACTCGGCTTGATTCCCGAAACGGACCAGCCATAATCGCGGATGTTTTGCCACGATAGTTTCCAGCGTCTCTCCAGTTTGTGGAGCCGTAGGTGGATTACTAGCCGTGATGAAATAGGACGCTAAACCTCGCGGTTGGTAGTATTCAAGAATGCGGACCTGCAATGAGTTTGTCCATAGCAGTGCGTCGCCTTCTTGCGCATGCTCCGCAATGTAGTTCATCATTTGTCCGTAACGTCCTCGTATATGTAGTTTGTCTACATAATAGGCGTGTGTGCCTATGCTACTGCCTAATAGCAGTGCCGCGATGCTGATTAAACCCAATGGACGCCATAGTCGAGTTAGCAAGGTAACTCCTGCCGCAAGCAATAGATAAAATGCGGGGGCAACGACCAACAGATAGCGGGGAAAGAAGAAAGGCATCAGCGGATTTACGATCCAGGCAATGCCTACTGGAATCCATAGGAATGCCGCTATTGCGCGAGCGGGCATCTTTGCCTGCAGCAGGCTAAGCATGCCGATAGCTCCGGTTACTGCCATAGGCAGCATCACGGCTTGTGCTGTAGTGGGTGTGAGGGCAAGCCCTGCGCCAATACCAGTAAAGGTTTCTTGTGTGATCTTTGTCAGCGTTGCCAGCGTCCATTCCGTGATGCGGTAGCTGGCTTTGCCGCTTAGGAAGTCTTGCTGTACCAGAACCCATGGTACATATGCAGCAATCAGTATCAACTGTGTGCCACACCACCGCCAGAATGTCTTCCAGTGCTTTTGCCGTGCAACGTGAAGGTTACGATAGAGATGCAATCCCATGATCAGATTCTGCGCTACGATGACAAAGAAGGCGTAGTAGTGGGTATATCCAGCAGCCAGTGCGGTGATAACATAACCCCACCAACCAGCTCGTGGAGGGCGAGGTTCTAGTAACCGCAGGAAAAAGTAGCACGCGAGGCCCATAAACAGAGCTACCTGGCTATACATCCGTGTTTCTTGGGCGTGATAAAGCAGTCCCGGTGATATTGCCGCAAAAGTTGCGGCAAGAAATGCTGTCTGGTTTCCAAAAGACCGTTTCCCCAGTATATAGACGATCGGGATGATAAGGAAGTTCTGAAGCGCTGAGAGCGTGCGTACGGCTAGTGGAGTAATACCTGTCGCGCGTAGCCATAAAGCAAGTACCACAGGATGTCCAGGTGGGTGTGGATCTGTATCACTTGCAATGACTTGCGCCCATGGTTGACGGCTAAACCAAATGCTATAAGCTTCGTCACCCCAGATATCCTGCCGGTCAATTGCATACATGCGCAGGCCAAAAGCCACAAGCAATAGCAATATCAGAGTGAAAAACCGTTGAACTCGAGTGTTCATGGAAAGAATATTAACATATTTGCTCTTAATATCAACTGCATGTGGGCATAGAATAGATTTTTGGGGAAAACTTGAAGAGGCTGAGCCTACAGACGAAATTTGATTGATTTTTGGCGGCGGGGCTTTGTCTCGCCGCCAAAAATCGATTTTATTCTACGCACTGTAGGGGCGTTTGAGATCGTCGCCCCCGTTTTGAAACGCACCCCCAAAACTTCTTTCGCTTGCATAAAGGGCTTAACTGCTGTATAGTTAGAATGTAAAGTTCCTTCTTCCTCAAAGGTGAGTGCTATGAAACGCAAACAAATTGGGGTTTACCTTATCACGGTTGGCCTATCCCTGTTATTGCCAGGAATTCTGATGTTACCACTTGGGGCTTGGGCCGCACCATTGGCGCCGCCAGTTGCATTACCCATTGCGCAATCGGCACAGATAACTACCACACCCTCTATTACTTTGACGCCGACAATGACAGTTACCACTCCAATTTCTGAGTCCTTTTTGACAGCTACTTCTACGCTGACTCCAACAGCAACTTCGACGGTTACACCCACGCCAACACCGACATCTCAGGTCACGCCTACCAAAGCGCCGGCGCCCACAGATGCCTCGGAGCCCAAGCCTCCAATTGCATCTCCAACGCCTGAGCCCGGTGGCTTGGGGGATTGGTTTTTACAGCATCCTGTGCTTTTTGCCGGGATTATGGTTGGATTCTTGGGGTTGCTATTTTTAGGCTTGCTCCTTGTGTGGTTTTTCAGACGAAAGCGCCGCCGACCCAAGCGTACGGGGACCCGTCCTATTACACCACTGAAACCATCCGCCCCGCCAACAGCGCCAGCCCCTGCCAGCCTGACTTATACAGATACCGAGGGGCAGGTGCGGACCTACGAGCTGAATCCTGAAGGTGTCACTATTGGGCGTGCGACGGATAACGGCTTGGTCATTGGTCCCACTTTCCCCAACTGGGAGACTGTGTCTCAGCATCATGCGCGTATTTCTCGAAAAGGGGAAGATTGGATTGTAACAGATTTGAATTCTGCGAATGGTATCTATGTCAATGCGCAGCGCACCGGACGTAATCTGTTGCATGATGGTTGGAAGTTGGCTCTCGGCGCTGTCATCTTCACCTTCCGTGCGGGAAAGGGGGGCTGAGTCATGAAGTGTCCACAATGCGGTTTTGAGAATCGTGCTGGTGCGCGGTTTTGCCTTCAATGTGGCAACGACCTTGGGTCTGAAGAATCTGCTCCCGCCGCTATGAATTCCGGACCACAGACAGCGCCAATGGTGCCAGATACAGTTCCGCAAGATGATTCATCACCCTCCGTGACCCATGAACCGGCAACGAATGAATCCGTAACGGTTCCCTTGCCCAACCTCAGTGCGGCTTTTGCGCCATTGCCTGAAGGGGCGCTGTTGTTTCAGGACCGCTATGCGGTTTTGGCCGTACAATCCACCAGTGCGCAGATCAACGAATACCTGGTAGTGGATCGTGTGCCAGTTTGGGTTTGTGAGCATTGCGGGGTTGCTTCTGAGTCCGCTGAAGAGCGTTACTGCGAGAGCTGCGGTGCAGAGCGCACTAACACCGCCCCACTTAATTTGCGCTATCGTCTTCATGAGAGTGCTGACCCCCAGGCCTTCGCACAAGAAGCGCAGCTGTTAGCGCTGCGTTTGCAGCACCCCGGTCTTCGGCTCTCCATCGCGATTTTCAATGAGGCGCCTTATGGATCGCCGCGTCAATACCGCGTGGCGCCTGAGTTCCCATTGCCTTCAGCAGCTGTCTTGCAAATACCACAGGAGGTCAACACGGTTTTGACATGGGGCATTGCTCTGGGTCAGGCGCTGACCTACCTGCATCGGCATCAGATCACGTTACAGACTATCAGTCCTAACCACATCGTTTTTGATGGCAAGCTCCCATTGTGGACCAATCTGAACCGCGCGCAAATCATTCCACCGGCGCAGCGCTCGACGGGTGAGGCGCTTAACGAGATTCTCTCCCGAGATGTTCAAGGATTGGCGACAGTATTGTTGTACTTGATGACTGGGCAGAAGCAACTCACTACGGACATGGCGTTCTCGTCACGCCTGAAAACATTGTTGTATCAGGGAATTAATACGCCGCAGGTTCTGATGGCGGAGACATTTACTGCGGAACTGGAAGCTTGCCTGGATGAATTGCGCCATCCCACCAGTGCGACGCTGGTGGTGGGGCGGCGTTCCGATGTGGGACGTGTGCGGTCGTTAAACGAGGATAGTCTGCTGACCCTGGAATTTGCTTCCGTATTTAAGTCGGTTAGTGAACCGGTTGGATTATTCGTGGTTGCAGATGGTATGGGCGGGCACGAGGCGGGTGACGTTGCCAGCGAGCTGACGGCGCGTGTTTTAGCCCAGCGTGCCAGTGTGGACCTGCTACCGCTCCTGGCGACGGCAAAACCGTTTCCCGAATGGCGCAATTGGCTGACCGGGGCGGTGCAGGCTGCCAATCAGGCAGTCTACGAGCAACGAACCGCTGCTGGCAATGATATGGGGAACACCTTGGTGGCAGCCCTGGTGCGCGGCGGACGGGCGTTGATTGCCAATGTTGGGGATAGCCGCTGTTATTTTCTGGATGCTGATGGTATTCGCCAGGTCTCGGTTGACCATTCGTTAGTGGAGCGATTGGTCGCTACGGGGCAGATCACTCGCGATGAAGCGGCTCATCATCCACAACGCAATGTGATTTATCGCGTCATCGGAGATCGCTCCAAGGTCGAGGTGGATCTCTTTGAGCAGCTGCTGGATTCTGGTGCAGCCTTGCTTTTGTGTTCTGATGGTTTGAGTGGCATGATATCCGACAAAGATATCTGGCAGATCTGGCACGCAGCAGCCTCTCCTCAAGAGGCTTGTGACTTATTAGTCAAGGCAGCGAATGAGGCTGGCGGAGAGGACAATATCACCGTGCTCATTGTGCAGATGGGCGCTTGAGAAATTCTCGAGTGTTACGAAGCTGGTCTCACTTAGGCTCGGCGGTTGATCATTGGCGTTCTTTGTTAAGTGATTTATTAGAGGAGGAAGTGTCATGAAGAGGCTACGTCCCATAAAGGTAGTCTTCTATCTGTTTATGCTACTATTGCTGGCTCTTGAAATTGGCGCTCAGGGTCAGGGGCCGGTGCTCCGTGTTCTGGGGGAACCATCACCGGGACCTAATGCAGAGATACTGGTTTCGGTTTTAGACCCGAATGTGGGTCGTAGCCTGCCCGATCTCACGGCTGATAATTTCGCGTTGCAGCTTTCGGGTGAAGCTATTCCGCTGACCGGCGTCACCTCTGAGACTGGCGGCGTTGCCGTTGTGTTGGTCGTCGATCGCGGCGGCATCGCGCGCAAGAACGACCCACGCATCGGTCAGGCAATGGACCTGTCGGGGGCATTGCTTGATCGGTTGGTTGTGGATGGATCGCCCAATGCCGATATGGTCGCGTTGGTGGGTATCCGTGGTCGTGATGCGGGTGGCTTGACACCGTTGATTCCTTTCACGGATCGGGATCCTAACTCGATACGTAACGAATTTGATGCCCTGCGTGCAGAAGTGGTTCCCGAGGTCACGCCAATGTATGATGGCATTGATCGTGCTATCGAGTGGTTGACTCAGAATCCCAACGCGCAGGTACAGGCGCAGCTCAATAGCCGTAGGGCTGTCATTGTCGTGTTTTCCGACGGCATTGATCGCCAGTTTAGCAGTGAAGCTTATGAAACGGTAATCATCAACAAATGCCTGCAATCTGGAATTTTGTTGTACGCCGTGCGTATGGGGGGTGGGGCGACCGACGAGGATAACCTTCAGGCAATGGCGACGCAGACTCATGGTCGCTATGCTGCGCACGAGCCGAGCAACAGCGAAGCTACACTGAGCCTCTTTGATGACTTAGTAACACTACGTGGCGCTTACAGGTTGCGTTTCCCAGTTATCAAGCCTCAGGGTGATTACAAAGTGCGGGTGCAGGTGCAAGGGACAGTCATAGGCGATGCCTTTACAGAGACAACGGTTGCTTCGAAGCTGCGGACACCACGCCTCAGCCTAAACACACCGCCTGAGACGTCTATTACCGTGCCCTTCTCCAAAACGATAGACGGCTTTCTTGAACGTGGCGTGACTCTTAGTGTGGCAATGGAATTTCCTGATGCCGAGACCCGCAATCCGGATACGGTGTCCTATTATGCGAATGGTGCGCTCATCGGCGCCTCCAGCAGCGCGCCAGATTATCCATTTGAGTGGCAGGTGAGCAATCTCGTGACTCCCACGCGCGAGATTCAATCCCGTGACATCACCTTCCTGGCCCGGGCCACAGATCCTTATCTCGATGTCGAGATGGCAAGTCAACCGGTCAATGTGCGGGTTACCTGGGAAGCGGAAGAAGTCACCGTGGTCGAGGAGACCAAAGAGACGGTCAAGCAAAACTGGTGGATTATCGTGGTCCTGGGATTTTTGTTGTTGGGGCTGTTAATATTGCTGATTCTCCTGATCAAGACACGTGGTGAGATTGCGCGCAAAGTCGTTGCACCTGCGGCGGGTGCTATCAGCAAGATGACTCAGCGCCTGAGTGCAGCGGGACCTGCTTACGGTAAGCTGGTGGTCGTTCACGGTTCATCTGTGGGGCAGGAGTACCGCTTAGCATCGCCACAGGTCAAGGTCGGTCGTGATGCCCAGAACTGTGATTTCCCACTCTTTGATCAATTTATCTCCAATCCGCATTTCTCCATTCGGCAAGAGCAAAACCAGGTCTTCATTGTGGACGAGGGCAGCACGAATGGAACTTTCCTTAACGGGTTACAGTTGCGTCCCTCACAACCGGTGCCTTTGCAACCGGATGCCATCATCAAAGTGGGGAATACACAACTTCAGTTCAAACGCCTGGGAGGCGAGACGCGGCGGGTCAGTATCGAAGGGCAGGCGCCCTCAGGCAACGCTTACTCCGCCGGATCGGTTCCTCCAACTCAAGCGGCTGCAGGCTCATCCCCCTATGGGCCGACGGTGTCTGCGGATGACGTGTCTGCTGACATTCCGCAAATGGAAGGCCCTCCGGGTGGATCGCCGCCTGGTTATGGCCCAACCGTTCGGGCGGACGATTTACCTGCGTCTGGGAGACCACCGAATCCCTGGAAGCCGGGCCTGTAGGCCGGGCCTGTAGACCAAGCCAACCGGCTGGGCCAATGGCAGGCACGCGGGTGAATGGCTGAGGACTGTATTGAGGTTATGGTTGATGTCTTCTTGTTGGAAAGGGTGAATGACGATGGTATCTGCTGAAGCCGCCGGATTGGCGGCGCCATCTAGTGGGCAACCGGGCAGCGTGCTCGACTCACGCCGTTCAAATCCTCAGCTGTTGGGCCTGGACGTATGTGGCGCAACTGATGTGGGACGCGAACGTGCCGTCAACGAGGATGCCATTTACCCGGATCCGATGGACGGCAAGCGTTTTTACAGCCCCTCTGCCGATCTACTGGCACGCAAGGGGCAGTTGCTGTTAGTTGCCGATGGCATTGGTGGCGAACAGGTTGGCAGCGCAGCAAGTCAATGGGCCATCCGTCTTGTTGCTGAGCGTTATTATGCGCTACCCGGACAAGACCTCACTGGTGACTTACGCGAGGCGATTGAGCAAACCAATGTTGCATTGCATCGCTATCTAAAAGAGATCGGAGCCACGCAGGCAGGGAGCACCATGGTGGCTGCCATCGTACATGAAGGGCAATTGTACCTTGCGAATGTGGGTGATAGCCGCGCGTATCTCCTCCGCGATGGTGTGTTGTATCAACAAAGTCGTGACCATACCCTGGCGCAGCAAAAAGCCGAGCGGGGCGCGATTGCACAAGCAGAGGTGGCGAATGACCCTGATGCCAGCGTGCTGACACGCGCCCTTGGAGCTGCTGTTTCAGTGATGGTCGATGTGTTCCGCCCAGTGTCGCTGGCGCCGGGCGATATGGTCGTCTTATGTTCTGATGGCCTCTATGATATGGTGCCCGAGGCTGAGATCGTTCGGACGGTGTCGGGCAGTGTTCCACGCCGCGCAGTAGAGCGCTTGATCGAGATGGCTAATGTTCAGGGCGGTTATGATAACATTTCAGTAGTTCTGGCGCGTGTGGGTGGCGCAGCAGCGACTGCGCCTGTAAAACTGCGACCTGCCTCGATGCCGGGTTACGTTGCCGCCCTGCGAGAGGACCTTGCCCAACTGGAGCCATCTCGCAGACGGGCACTATTGATTGCGCTGCTCGTCATCGCGTTTGTGATTTTCGCTGCCATGCTCGTCATTGGCTGGGGGATGTATTCGCCTGCATCTGAAACTGCTCCTGCGGCAGCAATTCCATCATTTCTGACGTTGTTGCAACGTTACTGGGGAGGTTGGAATGTCTGACGAGATTTCCCTGATGGTGCAGACGAATAAGACGGTGTTTCCCGTCACCGACGGGCAACAATTAGTCTATGTGCTGATGACGGTTATGCCCGCTGATGTGCTGGCATCCATACAAATGCCCCTCAATTTCTGCCTTGTGCTGGATCATAGTGGTTCCATGAGTGGAACCAAGATTGAGAACCTTAAGGCTGCAGCGCGCCTTGCCATTGATGAGATGACGGAACACGACCTTGTTTCCGTTGTGGTTTTTGATGATTCGGTACAAGTAGTGTTGCCCAGTCAACTGGTCAACGATTCGGCTGTCCTCAAAGCGCGTATTGACAAAATCCGTGCTGAAGGCGGCACAAAGATTGCGCGCGGAATACGCGCTGGATTGGATGAGCTTATCAAGGGTGTGGGTGCAGATCGTGTCAGTCGTATGCTATTGCTCACCGATGGCGAGACTTACGGTGATGAGCGGGAATGTCTGTCGCTTGCAGCCGAGGCTGCGCAGCGCAACATAGCCATCTCTGCGTTGGGATTGGGTGAGGGGTGGAATGAGACGCTGCTGGATGCGCTTGCACAAAACAGTGGCGGGGTATCCGATTTCATTCCCGAGGGGCAACCAGAAGCCATTTTAAGCACATTTCAGCGGCAAGTGCGTAGCGCACAGCGCAGTGTGGTTCAGAATGCGCTACTGCTGTTGCGTTTAGCAGAAGGTGTGACTCCGCGTGCAGTGTGGCGTGTAACGCCAATGATTAGTCTGCTTGGGCAGCGCGCAGTTTCGGCGCGGGATGTGCAGGTTACGTTAGGGGATATGGAATGCGGGAAAGGGCAAAGTGTCCTTGTTGAATTATTGATCCCTCCGCTGCCTGCTGGAAAGTACCGATTGGCACAAGCGGAGATTGCCTATGATGTGGCGTCGTTAGGATTAACTCATGAGAAGGTTAAAACTGATGTGGTCCTGGCGTTTTCTGGAGATTCAATGGAAACCGCTGCCAGCCATGCCGCTGTCTTGAACGTTGTGGAAAAGGTCACGGCGCACAAACTGCAAACACGGGCGCTGGACGAGGCTGCAGCCGGCAATATTGCGGGGGCGACACAGAAGCTGCGGGCTGCCGCAACCCGGTTGCTCGATCTGGGTGAGCCAGAACTGGCTGATGTTGCTCGTCGGGAGGCTGACCGATTGGAGCAGGGGCAGGGCCTTTCCGCACATGGCACTAAGAAACTGCGCTATGAGACGCGGAAATTGACACAGAAACTCGACGATTAGCCCAAACTGGCCGGGTAAGGATCTCGTTGTTTTAAGTTGAAGGAGGGGGCGATGGTCATTTGCTCAAATTGTGGCTCGCAGCAACCGGACGGTGCTGCATTCTGTGATGAATGTGGTGCGGCGCTGAGTGGACCGCCAGTAGCTGGAATGGCTAATCCTGCTGCGGGGGGGATTCCAGGGGGGATTCCTACAGTAGCTGCCTCTCTGTGTCCTGTATGTGGCGCTCAGATAGCGCCAGGTGAGCAGTTTTGCAATAGCTGTGGCTCTGCGGTCGGCAGTCTTCCGGCTATGCCAGGTAGTTTTGCCACGCCGGATAGCGGACTTCCGCTCGCTGCTGCGGCAGCGGGTGGGCGAACGTGTCCAAATTGTGGCGCGGCTCTTGAGCCTGATAGTGCTTTTTGCGATATGTGCGGGGCGCCTGTACAGGCAGTTCCTGCTACGGCCGTGGGCGCTGCTGCGGTTCCGCCTCCCCTGCCGGCGGCTTATGCGCCGCCAGTTGCTGGCGCGCCGGCCGTGCCTGGCGAGTATGCGCCCACCATGATTGCGCAGCCAGGTCAAGCCGTTTACCCGGCGCCTGAGCCTGGGGGAGCAGGCTTTCCTCAGCCCGTTGCGCCGCAGCCTGCACCTTATATCGCTCCGCCAGTAGCAGTGCGTGGGCGTTTGCTTATCTCAGGTTCAAATACAGCGTTGCCTTTCCCGGTTGGAAAAAACGAGGTCATTATTGGGAGGGAAGACCCGGTCAGTGGTGTATTCCCCGATATTGATCTCACTGATTATGGCGGGGATGAGGGCGGTGTTTCCCGGCAGCATGCCCGGATTTTAGTTCAGGGTGAGCGTTTCTTCATCGAGGACCTCAACAGCACCAATTTCACCTTCGTCAACCAACAAAAGCTTGTACCACGGCAACCCCAAGCTCTGGCCAGTGGTGACGAGGTAAGGTTCGGGCGTATCAAAACGACTTTCCAAATCTAAAGCGTCGCCGGTTCAGGCGCAATAAACATCACGGAATCGAAGCAGGTTAGCTGCTCGACCAGTGCATCTATAGTGATTTGTGGCACAATCTGTGTGACATAACTTGTTCCGCATCTTGGATTGCCTTTTCCTGCCAGTCGAAGGAGCCTTTTATGGTTTTGAAACCTGATGATTTTTTGCAGGGGCGTTACCGGGTGGAATTGCCCTTGGGACAAGGTGGTATGGGCGCGGTTTACCGCGCGGTGGATACGCGCCTCAATGTGTTGGTCGCTCTCAAAGAGATGTTCCCCCAACCCGACCTGGATGCCTCGACTCTGGCGCAGCTGCGTCAGCAATTTCAGCAAGAGGCGTTGGTGCTTGCCCGGCTCCAGCACCCCAATCTGGTGCGCGTCACTGATTTCTTCGAGGAGAATGGCAATGCCTATCTGGTGATGGACTTTGTCAGTGGACATAGTCTGGCGCAGTACATCGAGAGCTGGGGGGCGATTCCAGAGAACCAAGCGCTTGCCTGGGCGGCTGAGTTGTTGGATGCGCTGGCTTATTGTCATAGTCGTGGCATCATCCATCGGGATGTAAAACCGCAGAACGTTATCATTCGTCCCGATGGACACGCCGTGTTAGTAGATTTCGGTTTGGTGAAACTTTGGAATCCGGCTGACCCGAGCACCAAGACTATCATGCGCGGGATGGGAACCCCGGAATACTCACCACCGGAGCAATACGATGCGGGCGCCGGGCACACAGATGGCCGTAGTGATGTTTACAGCACAGGAGCTACGTTGTATCACGCCCTCACTGGACATGCACCACCCACAGCAACGCTGCGCATGGCAGACCCCGAGCAGTTCCTCCGCGTGTGGGGTCAGGTGAAAGGGGTGAGCCAGCGCACACAAGCGGCGATTTTTCGATCTTTAGAGCTCTCGCGCGCCCAACGCTGGCAGAGTGCTGTGGAGATGGCCGCGGGATTGGGGGTTTCGGTGCGTGCCTGGACTCCGCAGACCGATACGGGGCCTCGTCCTGCGAGCAAAGAGCCTGGGGGTACAGCCCAAATGGATCCCCGTGCTGCTGCGGGTGCTGCTATAGGACCAGGGCAACCGCAGGTTGTGCCGCGGCAGGCCGCGGTAGTACCTGCGTCACCGCGTGCGGCAGCGCCCGTTGTTCCGCGGGAGGCGATGCCTAAAGCAGGCGGATTCCCGAAATGGATTTGGGTGTTGGCTGCGTTGGTCCTGGTATTGTTTATTGCTGGGGGTGCAGTTCGTGCAGCCCGTTTGGGACTATGGGGTAGGGAAAAGGCAACGCCTACAGCAACACCAACCCTCTACCTAAGCCCGACTGCCACGGCAACTGCGCGGGCAACGGCTACTGCCACGGCAAGCCCGACTGCTCAACCTACACCTACTATCACACCGCTTCCCACGGCAACGGAAGCGCTTCTTCCGCCACCGGAACTTACAGGGCCACCGGATAACCAGGGCTATTATCCGACTTCTGCTATTGAATTGACCTGGCAGTGGTCGCAGCGTTTGGCGTTTGATCAGCGCTTTGTTGTGATTGTGGAGAATTCTGCTGGTCAGGAAGTGCTGCGGCAGCAGTTCAACAATCCCGAGGCCGCATTGGTTTATCGTTTCACCGCTGCAGAGCGGAGCCTCGCACTAGGAACCTACACATGGCTGGTGGCGGTAGAACGGCAGGCTGGCGGTACATGGAATGTTGTAGCCGAAAGTAGCTCACGGTCTTTCCGGGTGGTTGAGCGCCCATCTGCCACGACGACACCCCGCCCAACAGCCGCACCAACGACTCCACCTCCAACGCAAGCCCCTACACAGCAGCCGACGCAGGAACCTACTCAACCGCCGACGCAGGAGCCAACTCAACCACCGACGCAGGAGCCCACCCAACCGCCGACCCAAGAACCGACACAACCGCCGACTCAAGAGCCGACGCCTGAGCCGACAACACCGCCACCCCCTCCGCCGCCGTTATGATATTGCGGCGACTTCTGCCGATTCTTTAATAAGGTTACAAATACGCCCTTTCGGCTGAGTGCTTGCAGGCACTCTCGCGGGGGCGCAGTTGGCAAGGCAGTCTTCTAAGGAGGGAGATCATGTCTGTGTTGAAGCGTGTCACGGTGATTTCTTTAATCTTTCTGTGCGTTTTGCTTGTGTTGCCAGCAGCAGTGCGAGCGGAGAAACTTCCCCCCCCAGAAACGCAGTGCTTGACATCTGATTCGACGCCCTTAGCTAACCCGATTAGCATTCAAGGTATTGATTTCTGGACCTGGCGGGGTCCCCGGTATAATCTGGAAGCCACTGAGGCTCCCATGGTGACACAAATTGTGGTTGATTCAACCAACCCCAATGTGGTTTATGCTGGGACAAATCAGGGTGTTTACCGCAGTGTTGATGGTGGCGAGACGTGGTCGGCCGCTAATGGCGGTCTGGGCGGGTATGGCGACCTGGTGATAAGTGGACTTGCCATTGACCCTGTGGACCCCAAAGTTCTGATTATTGGGACCTGGGGATACGGTTTGCTCAAATCTAGCGATAGCGGCGCGACTTGGACTCGACTTGCAGATCCCCTGCGACCCACGCAACTGAAGGCGGACAGTGATGGTGTATTACCCCCTCCCGAGGTAATCGCTGGAGGTCCGAGCAATCTCTTTCATCCAGATGCGACCTTGCGTAACGAGATTGCTGCCCCCATCACGTGGGCGCGCACCGCGGTGCGCCGGGTGACCATCAATCCTTCAAATCGCAACGATATTTATGCTTGTGTGGATGATGGGAACGGGCTTTATCGTAGCACTAACGGCGGTACTTCGTGGACCAAGATCACACTGGGGACTGGCAGTGCGCGGACCTACACCTTTGCGCCTTCCAACAACAATGTGCGTTATGCCTCCTTTGGCGATTGGACAACTAGCGGAGGCTACTATCGCACTACTAACGGTGGCAGCTCTTGGAGCGAGGTCGGTGTAGGAACTATCAACAACACTGTGATTGCTGTGGCAATTCATCCCACTAACGCCAACATTGTGGTGGTTGGAACCTCCGGCGGCGGGCTTTTCCGCACTTCTGATGGCGGCGCAAATTGGTCCCCGGTCAATACCGGCGTCTCGGATACCGCTGTTTTCTCGGTGGCTTTCTCTAAGAGTAACCCCAACATTGTCTATGCTGGAGGGTATACGTGGGTCTACCGCAGCGCCGATGGCGGCATTACCTGGGCCAATGCCGATGACACTTTTCCCACCTATTATGTGGAGGGTTTGGCGGTTCATCCGACCTCAGCAGATCAGGTGTGGGTTGGCGCGAACCGCTTTCCCTATGGTGGCGTTTATAAACGTGCGAGCGCTGCCAGCGCCTTTGCGCTGAAAGGCACTGGTATGGAGGGTACCTTCGTGCTGGATATCACACAAGATGTCAATAACGCCAGCACCCTCTACGCTGCAACTTGGGGCGCCGGAATGTTTCGCAGCTATGATCAGGGGGCGACGTGGCACGCCATTTACGGTGTTCCCTATGTGTATTCTCTTGAGGCGACGCAGGGACCAACGGGGACGATTCTCTATGCCGGTACGTTTTACAGCGACTGGGGCGTGCTCAAAAGCTGGGATCAGGGCAATTCCTGGTACGAGGTGAGTCGAAGTTACCCCAGCTACATCTCCTTTGATATCGAGTCTATCCAGGGAGATACCAACAAACTGGTTGCTGCGACCTATAACGGAATCCAATACAGCAATGACGGTGGCCTAACCTGGAATACGGCAACGGGTTTGACGGACGGGATTGTCCTGCGTTTATGCGAGTTCATGAATACGGGGCAGTTGCTTGCTGCAACTTATGGCGGTGGATTGTATTATAGCAATGGGGGTGTTTCCTGGGTAACTCGCGCCAGTGGCATGACGGGACCGTATGCCAATTATACCTATGCTGTGGCTTGTTCCCCCAACACTGCTGGATTGGCTTATGCCGGCGCGTATCAAGCCTATCGCAGCACAAATTATGGCGCCAGTTGGACTGCCATGAATACGGGGCTGGCAAATGATTATGTAAGGGCGCTGGCAATTGCGCCGGGAAGCGGTGAAGTCTTTGCAGGATTGTATACTCAGGGTGCTTATTACACCCCTTCTGGCAGTACAAATTGGAAGTGGATCAATTCCGGTCTGCAAGAACGTCGCATTCGCTCTATGGCTGTAGTGGCTTCGTCACCGGTCAAGGCGTTTGCTGGCACGAACGGGCGGGGGGCATGGGAGTTTACCCTGGTACGCGGGGCGGCAGCGGTCTATCTACCACTGGTGGTTCGCAATTACCAGCCCGGTGTGGTTCCTGGAATCTACGGACAGGTTAACTTGGGTGGGGTACCGGTGAGCGGCGTATCTTTGCAGTTGCGGTATTTCAATGGCAGTTCCTGGTCCACGCGAGCTACCGTAACCACTGACGCGGCTGGCAAGTATAATTTCACTGGTATCCCCGCACTCAGCTCTGGCCAACGCTATTATGTGCTTTATGATAATCCTAGTGGCACAGCGAATGGTCGTTTGTGGGGCTGGTATGGAGCCGATATAACTTCTTACACAGGGACGACCTCGGTGTTGGGCGGCAATTTCGATATCAAGGATGTTACGCTGCAGTCGCCGGCTAATGGAGCTACTGTTACGTTGCCGGCAACTTTCCAGTGGGGTGCGCGTGGCTTTGCTTCCGACCATTATCGAGTTTTCTTCTATGATAGCGTGACGGATAACGGGGCATACACTAATGATCTTGGCTATGTCAGTCAGATTCTTATTACCAGCTTACCTCCTGGATGGCCCTCTGGGCGTACCTATGCCTGGTGGATGTGGGTTTGTCAGGATGCGGATTGTACGGCCTACGGTGAAGCTTTCAATTCTTACACCGTGACGATTAATTATACCATGTTACGTAATGGGGATGGCAATGTTGCCTCTGACATCATTTGGCAGACTCCTACTATTAGAGAGAAGGAGAGGCAACTGCCATAGATGCAGATGCTGCTGCAGCCGTTTTTACAGAGTTGCCCTGGTTGCTTGTCGGGGCAAAACTCGCAATATCAGTCTTGCAAATACGGATTTTCGTAAAGAGGAGCCGCTAACATGCCCCAATTTTGTCGTTTCTGCGGCGGTGAGTTGCGTAACCCCAAGGCGCGTTTCTGCCCGGTGTGTGGGCAGGAGCGCGTCACGGGTCCTATGCCGGATGGCGTGGAAGCCACCCCGACGCTCCGCAGCGCTGCGCCAGCAGAAGCCGTGCCTGTGACGATGCCTCGTCTCATCATTCGCTTGTTGGGGCAGCCTCCCTATGAGTTAACCCTCACGGAAACAACGGTCACTATCGGACGCGCTCCTTCCAATGGTCTGGTGCTACCATCTCCCTATGTTTCGGGGTACCACGGGCGACTGGAGGGCCAGGGTACTCAATGGCAGTATGTGGATCTCGGCAGTACCAACGGTACTTTTCTCAACGGGCGTCGTGTTCAGAGTGCCGTTCTGAACCACGGTGATATTCTGCGCATCGGTGATCTCCAGGGCAATTCCGCCAGCCTCACTTTCATGCTGGGCGCATCGACTGCGCTGCAAGGTCCGCAAAGGATGGGTTCGCTGGTCCTTGCGCCGGAAGGGGCGTTGACACTAGGGCGAGATCCGCAATCAGGTATTCCTTTGCAGGCGCCGCTTGTTTCATGGCGCCACGCTAGTATTACGGCCGGGCCGCAGGGCTCGGTGTTGACTGATCTCAACAGTACTAACGGTACTTTTGTTAACGGACAGCGGATCGAACGTCCCTATCTGTTGCGAGAACGGGATGTGGTTCAGATTGGTCCCTTTAGTCTCGTCTACAGCGCAGGTAAGCTCCAGCAGTATGTCGCTGCGGGTGGAGTTCGCCTCGATGGCGTGCAGTTAGTGCGCGAGGTGGGGAAGGGTGAGCGCACGAAGCGCATTCTCGATGACATCAGTCTTACCATTCATCCACGGGAGTTTGTGGCCCTGGTAGGCACTAGCGGTGCGGGCAAGAGCACGTTGATGAAGGCTCTCAGTGGTGTGGTCCGTGCGCAACATGGACAGGTGCTCGTCAATGGCGATGATCTCTATCAGCAGTTCGACCTCTATCGCACCATGATTGGCTATGTGCCGCAGGATGATATTATCCACAAAGACTTGACGGTGCTGGATGTGTTGCGTTATGCCGCGCAGCTCCGCCTGCCCCCCGATACCACCGCGGCGGAGCTGGCGCAGCGCGTCGAGCAGGTCTTGCAAGATGTTGGTATGGGGGGCCAGAGCGAGCAAGTTGTGAGCAGCCTCAGCGGCGGGCAACGCAAGCGGGTGAGCATCGCCGTGGAGCTCTTGGCGGAGCCACGGCTTTTCTTTCTCGATGAGCCGACATCGGGCCTCGATCCGGGCCTGGAGAAGAAGATGATGTACACACTGCGCCATCTCGCCGATGGAGGACGGACGGTGGTGCTGGTGACGCACGCCACGGCGAACATCAGCCAATGTGATCATGTTTGCTTTCTCGCTCACGGCCGCCTGGCCTACTTTGGACCTCCGGAGGAGGCTTTCACCTTCTTCGAGGTCGCTACCGGTGATTTTTCCGATGTCTATGACCGGCTGGATGATGCGGATCCACAGCGCGCCCACCAGAAAGCTGTGGATTGGGAAAAACGCTATCGAGAGTCGGATACCTACCGGCGCTATATCGTACAGCGCCAGCAGCGTGTGGCAACCCCGGCGGAAGGCGCCTCGGACGGGGAGGCGCAGACAAGGGGGTCGAAGGTCAATCCCCTGCGCCAGTTGGGTGTGCTGACCCGGCGTTATCTCAACCTAGTGTTGCGTGATCGTGTGCTACTGGCAGTGCTCTTGGCGGTGATGCCCCTGGTCGGCGGTTTGATTCTGCTGGTGGCGGGGCCGCAGTGGTTGCAGGGGGACACCCTGGGCGAGATCGAACGGCAGCTGGCGGCGGAGCTGGCAACGGGAGCTTCGAGTGCCACCTATAGCATCGTAACGAACAGCCTGAATCTGCTTTTTCTGTTGGCATTTGCTGGTGTGTTGTTGGGACTCTTTGCGTCGGGCTACGAGATCGTGAAAGAACGCTCCATCTACCGACGGGAGCGCATGGTGACAGTGCGCATCGGGCCGTATCTGCTCTCGAAGGTTCTGGTCATCGGGACCTTTGCGCTGTTGCAATGCGGGCTGTTGTTGTTGGTCATCGCGCTCAAAGTCCGCCTTCCTGCTATGGGGGTGTTTCTCCCCGCGCCGGTAGAGATGTTCATCACCCTGTTCCTCGCCACGCTTGCGGCGATTCACATAGGGTTGTTTATCTCAGTGCTGGTCCCCAACACCAATACCGTGATCTATATTCTATTCATGCTGCTCTTCTTCCAGCTGATCTTCACTGGCACGCTTTTTGAATTGCCGGGCGCCACCAAGGAGCTCTCGGCGCTGACGCTGACGCGCTGGACGCTGGAAGGGCTGGGCGGGTCGGTGGATATGGATCGTCTCAGTGATCTGAGCCGCACGCGAGTACATCTTGATCCGATGACGGCTGAGGTCGCCTTTGACGTGGAGAAACCTGCGGCGGATTGGGAACCGGTAACGGTGATTACCGCCACACGGTTGTTGGAAGTACAAGTGCAGCCAGGAATCACGCAGACCATCCCCATCTCTGTGCCGGAGGTGATGGTGCATGAGTTGCGCACCGTCACTGAGACAGTGCGTGAATCCGTCACCATCGAAGCCGAGCCGGTGGATATTATCGGCGGAGTGACCTTCGGCATCAGTTATGCGCGCACGACGGCACATCTGCTGCGCGTCTGGGGAATTCTGGCGATTTTCAGTCTGGTATTCGGCCTGGGAACGGCGTGGGTGTTACGGCGCCAGGATGTACGCTGATTGGAGATAAGGCAAGGGTGGAAGGATGATAGGTAACAGAAACAAGCGAGCTTATGTTAGGTATCGACTGGGAGGATTGGGGCTGGTGCTGATAGTGTTGGTCGGTTGCACCTCTTCCGCGACGCCGGTGTTGCCGGATATTCCTACCGTGACGCCGACGTTGGCCCCTACTGCCACTTTGCCGCCCTCTCCAACACCCACAACGCTGGTCGTATTACCTACTTCTACCCCCAAATCAACTTCAACCCCGACGCCGACGAGCACACCGCGCCCTACGGCAACGCCTTCGATTGAGCAGCTTCGGGCGCAGTATCCTGAGATTGCGCTGTTGCTAGATAACCCTGAAGTACAACCAGTGTACAAAGATTTGCTGGTGATCTACCAACAGGGAGGGCAACAGAGTGTGCTCAACTATGCCCGTCAGCATGGTATTCTGACTGACGCGGGGGAGATGAGGGCTGCCTTAGCGCTGGATACGGAGGACACGGCGCCGGTTGTTGCCCGGCTGCAAGAGATGGGTGTGAAAGTGCTCAGCACTTCCGGTAATCGCATCGAAATTGCCGTGCCGTTGACTCTGCTGCGGGCGCAGGCGAGCCGCCCTGGTGCGATTCTTAACCAGCTGACACAGATCGAGCATGTGGTGGGACTGGTCCCGCCGGGGTGAGGAGGAGCGTAGTCCAGTTGACCATTTTTCTTAAGTTCTGCTATGTCTTCTCTGTCACCGGGAGGCTGCGATGAGTCTGAACATCGGTGATGTACTCCAAGGGCGCTATCGCGTGGCTCGCCTGCTCGGACAGGGTGGAATGGGGGCCGTTTATCGTGTTTGGGACATGCGGCTGAATGCGCCGCGCGCCGTGAAGGAGATGATACCGCAATCCGATATCAATGGGCAGATTCTGGCGCAATTACAGCAGCAGTTTCAGCAAGAGGCGGCAGTGCTGGCGAATCTCAGCCATCCGCATCTGGTTCGGGTGACCGATTTCTTTGAGGAAGACGGAAACGCTTATCTGGTGATGGATTTCATTGAGGGTGAGAGTCTCGCTGCCCGCATAGCGAGGGAGGGCTGTCTGCCAGAATCTCAGGTGCTTGCCTGGGCGGATCAGTTGCTTGACGCTTTAACGTATTGTCATGAGAAGGGCATTATTCACCGCGATATTAAGCCGCAGAATGTGATTGTGCGCCCCGATGGTTATGTGATTTTGGTGGACTTTGGGCTGGTCAAACTTTGGAATTCCGGCGATCCACGGACGCGCACGGTGATTCGCTCGATGGGAACGCCAGAGTATGCTCCTCCTGAGCAGTATGATTCTCAGGCAGGTTTTACGGATGCGCGTAGTGACATCTACAGCCTTGGCGCGACCCTATATCATGCGCTTACCGGGCAGACTCCGCCTACGGCAACGATGCGAATTGTCAACCCGGCGACATTGGTGCCTGTGAGACACCTCAATCCGCAGGTAAGTTCATATCTTGAAGCCATTCTGCTGCGAATGTTGGAATTGCGCCCTGAGGCGCGTTTTCAGACCGCGACAGAGGTCCGGATGGCGTTGCAACAATGGGGAAGTCTGGTTCATTCGCCTCCCGGGGTATTTGCCAATACCGCCGTTATGGGACCGGGGGGCACACCCCATGCCAGTCCTCCATATGCAGCTGCTGTATCGGCGCCGTCAGCGCGCGTCTTTCCCTGGAAGGGCCTGGTGGCGGTACTCGCGGTACTGGTTGTGTTAGTGTTGGCTGGGCTTACGTTGGCTAATCTGCTTGAGCGTGAACGCGGAACGCCAATGTTGGTAGGGGGCATTACTCCAACGGAGGTCGTGGTAACTGAAATAGCGGCAGCACCTACCGTAGCGCAAGTAACTGAGGTACCACCGCTCATTGAACCTCCCACGGCTACAACGGTTGCGGCCGCAACAACGGTTCCCACGCCATTTCCCGCCGAAACCCCGCTGCCAACTCCGACCACAGCGCCAGCTGCGACCGCAACGTCGGCTGCGACTGCAACGTCGGCTGCAACGCCTACTCCCGCTTGTCCTGAGGTTACCGGTCCCTTTGCAGATATCTGGCGCTCGGAACAGGCTGGCTTGGGTTGCGCCACAAATGACGCACATTCCAGTTGGTTGGCCATAGAGGATTTTGAGAAGGGTTTGATGCTCTGGCGCGAGGACAGTGATCGCATTTATGCTGTGTATCAGGGAGGACCATGGCAGGGATTTGCCAATACCTGGCGTGATGGGGATTCCATTTACACTTGTGGAACTGAGACGACGCCGCCCACGCCGCTGCGGGGTTTTGGCAAGGTTTGGTGCTCTAATGCTGCCGTGCGCGATGGGCTTGGTTCGGCGATGGATCTCGAACGTGGTTTTGATGCCACGTTGCAGGACTTTGAACGTGGCGCAATTCTGCGGATGGATACAGGCACGATTTATCTGTTGTTTGCAGACGGAAAGTGGAGTAAACGCTAATGCCCTATAAGAAAGTGTGTCCACGATGCGGCGCGGAAAATGTCGAGGCAAGTCCTCCGGCACCGGGTGAACGTTGGTTTTGTAGCCAATGCGGCGCCAGGTTGGATATTGCAGAAGATGGCAGGCGCTGCTCTGGAAAATCTGGAGCCCCAAGCGCCTCTTCTGGTGGTGACGCGATTTTAGGGCGGGTGCTGCAGGAATTTCGCGGTATTTTGGGCAGACCTAAGCGTGTGCCGGCTGAATCCGCTCCACCTGCACGCAGACAGCCGCGCACTAGTGTTTTGGTCGAGCAAGCTGCTCAGCAGCCTGCATCAGCGCCGGAGGTTCCCGCGCCGGCTTCACCGGCCTCAGCTCCTCGCATAACTACCGTGCCGACTGCGCCGCCGCCGCCAAGACCCTTGCCCGCGGGGCCATCTGCGCTGCAATCTGTACCACCTGCCACGCCGCAACCTGCATCGCCGGGAGCATCGTCATCCGCGTTCCCGGATCGAATCATTACCACACCTGCAGGCGCCCCGGGTGGGGGTGTGCCCGGTGGGGGCATCAAGCCCTTCACTCCAGGGGCGATTTTTGCACAGCGCTACCATATTCTCACGACGCGGGAGTTGAGTTACTCGATATATTACGATGCGATTGACCTGCTCTGTCCGAATGCTGCATGCCACACCCTCCACCCACAGTTTCCTGCTAACGGATTGTGTACCCACTGCTCGACGCCTCTGAATACTGTCCTGATTCATGAACGCCGTGTCTCTGGTGAGGCGAATGTGCCGCCTGATGCGGCGGTCGGAACCGCGGTCGGAACCGCAGCCCTTGCCCTGGGACGTGCTGGTCACCCTGATATTCTCTTTCACCGTGATAGTCTTGCTTTTCAGCAGGCAGTGTATACTATTGTGGAGCATCCAGGGCGGTGGGGGGTGCTGGTGCGTGGGCGGCGCACACGTTCGCCAGAGGACGCGCTCATGATGCTGGGACCGATAGGGCGTGTACTGATCTACTTGCATCAGCAAGGCCTTGCTTTCACCCCGGCAACAGCCTCATTGTTGGAAAATCTGGAGCGTCTGGTGACCTTTGGCGGCGATGGGTCCGTGAAAGTAGCAGATATCAGCGCTTGTGTTCCGCTTTCGGCACACGATGGTGGTCGGGCACAGGTGGCCCGCGATATCGCATTTTTAGGGCAGACTCTCGGCTATCTCACGACAGGCGCACCACCCATTGCGGGTGCGTTGGAGGCCGTACCCGAAGAGCACCGCGGGATCATCGAGGCTGCCTTGCAGGGGCAATTTCCGACAGTGGCGGCAATGTTGGCGGGCCTTTCGATGGCGCCGGCCCCTGCGATGGGACGTCCACTCAAACCTATTCATGGGCAGGCAACCGATCCGGGACGCAAACATGCGCGCAACGAAGATTCGGTGGTTACCTTTACTTTTGATAAAGCCCAACAGGGAGGAGCTGTACCCATCGGTTTCTATATGGTGGCGGATGGGATGGGGGGGCACGATGCTGGTGATGTCGCCAGTCGTATGGTTTACCAGGTTGTAACCGAGTGGATTCTCAAGAGCAAGGTGCTCCCTGATTTGCGCAAAGAGACTCGAAAACTGACCACTGAGAATATACCTGGGAATTTGCTCAAGGAAGCGGTTCAGGCGGCGAACAAAGTCCTTGCCCGCCATGCCAGTGCTCAGCAGAGCAATATGGGGTCTACAGTCACTGCGGCGCTAGTCATTGGGAATATCGCTACGATTGCCAACGTGGGTGACAGCCGCACTTACTTGCTGCGAGAAGGGCAATTACGACAGATTACCCAGGATCATTCCCTGGTTGCACGGTTGGTGCAGGCGCACGTGATTACACAGGAGCAAGTGCGCAGCCACCCCCAACGCAATCAAATTTTCCGCTCCCTGGGGCAACAAGAGGAAGTGGAAGTAGATACCTTCACGATGGTATTATTGCGTGGGGACCGATTGATTCTGTGCTGCGATGGTCTGTGGGAGATGGTGCTGGATACTGAGATTCAACACCTTGTTGAAACGGCGCGTAGCCCACAGCAAGCCTGTGACGCTCTGATAGCGGCTGCGAATGCGGCGGGTGGTGAGGACAATATCTCGGTAATTGTGGTGGAGATGGAATGATTCTGTGCGGAGAAAATCAAGAATGTTTAGGTCAAAATCACAGTTTCTATTAATCGGGGCATTGGTGGGATTGGCAGTGTTGGGTTTGCTTTTGGGGTGGGGTGCTCATGCTCTTGCAGATTGGCTGGGCGGAGAAGCTGCGGTTACTCCGCTGCCACAGTCACCAATTACAGCTACTCCGATGCCAGAAACCCCGACGTCGGCACCCCCGGATATTTTGCCGCCAACCTCAACTCTGGCGCCGCAGCAGCAGATCATTGTTCAATCGGGTGAGAGTCTATACGCCGTTTGCCGTCGTTATTGCCCGCAGAATTGGGCTTTAGTGACTCTTGATGATGCTCTCAGGCAATATTCTGAGCAGGTGGCGACGCTTAACAATCTTGCCTGGAATGATGCCATAAAGGGTTATGTCATCCACCCTGGGAATGTTCTCAAGATGCCACCGTGCCCGGAGCGATGAATTCCACGGTCATAGAATGGATAATGGTTCTTTGTATTCCTATGCTATTATTAGTCTCTTGAGTGAATGGCGATGCTTGAGACGGGCGTAATCCTACAAAATCGTTATCGCGTCCAACGCCGGATTGGCGGTGGGGGGATGGGAACCGTCTACCTGGCGGACGACACCCGTTTGGCGGGGCGTCAGTGCGCGATCAAAGAAATGTCTCCTGCGCAATTGGCTCCTGGTGATCGTAATTGGGCCATTCAGGCGTTTCGCCAGGAGGCGCAGATGCTGGCAAATCTGCATCATCCAGGGCTTACCAACGTCACGGATTTCTTTCCTGAGGGGGGAAATTGGTATCTTGTGATGGAGTACATTCAGGGTGAGACACTCGAATCGCGTCTAGGGCGTGTTCCAGGCGCACGTTTCCCGCTTGATGAAGCGTTGCGCATTACGCGCCAGCTTTGTGAGGTGCTTGATTACCTGCACGGTCAACAACCACCGGTTGTTTTTCGTGATCTCAAGCCCGGCAATGTCATGCTCGATGAGAAGGGACAGGTCAAACTGATTGATTTCGGCGTTGCACGCTTCTTCAAGAGCGGACGCACACAGGATACCGTAAATCTGGGTACACCAGGATATGCCGCACCGGAACAATACGGTGGGATGGGGCAAACCGACCCGCGTTCTGATATTTACAGCCTGGGTGTGTTATTACATCAGCTGGTGACGGGGTACAATCCTGTCAGTGCTGTTACACCTTTCCCGCTGCCTGATCCGAGCTCCTTGCAGGCGAATTTGCCACCCCATCTGATTGAGGCTCTGGGGCGCGCGCTACAATTGCAGCCACATCTCCGCTATGGTAGTGTGCGGGAGTTTTGCGGGGACTTGTTTACTGCACGTGTGCCGGCCCAAAGTCCTCCTATGCGAACGGCATTGATGCAAAATGCCAGTTCTGCCAAAGTGGCTGCGATCCCGGCCTCGCGGTCCGGTATTTGGATTGGTTTGGGTTTGGGTTTCCTGATTCTGGTGCTGATCGGCGGAGTGATTCTGGGGATTAGGCTGCTTCGAGGGTCGAATGGCTCTTTAGCATTGCAGCTTTCGCCAGAACTACCTACAGCTCCGGCGGTTTTGGACACACCATTGCCAGTGGTTAACACACCAGCTTTGGAACAGCCGATTGTAGTCACTCCCCGCCCCCCAACGCTAACATCTCCGCCCCGCGAAACGGCATTATCACCCACGGAGACTGCCACGCAGGCTGTCCCTGTGTCCCTTCCGCTGCGATTGACATACGTAAAGGGCAATGTTGGCAATACGGATATTTACGTCGCTGATGCCGATGGGCGCAATGCGTTGTGTGTGGCTTGTCGTACTTGCGATGAGGCTGAGCCAGCCTGGTCTCCAGATGGCAATTGGATCGTCTATCAATCCAATTGCGAAGGCTCCTATGATATCTGGAAGGTGAGTGTCACGGGTGGGACACCAGTACGCTTGACCACGGATGCTCTTACCGATGAGCGCGAGCCGGATTGGTCGCCGCTTGGTGAACATATCGCCTACCGCGTCAATCCAACTGATGGAGATCGCAATGCTGATGGCGCGTTGCAGGTGATGCGGGTGGATGGCGGTGGCGCATACAGCGTTGCGGGGCAGGGCCGTGCGCCGGTTTTCTCACCAAGCGGGGCGCAGCTGGCTTTCATGTCGCAGCGCAGTGGGAACTGGCAGATTTACATCTATGATTTCCAGAGTGATCGAACCACCCAAATGACGCAGTCTGCCGTGAATTGCCGCTGGCCCGCCTGGTCACCCGATGGGGAATATCTCATCTATCACTCCACAACCGCTCCTGGCAGTGTTACCGCTGATACTATCTGGCGGCTCTCGACCTATGGCGGCGCGCCAGTACAGATTGTGACCGGCTTTCATGCAGGACGTCCAACATGGTCCTCTGAAGGTTGGATTGCCTTCAATTCGGATAATGGCATCGAGGTTGTGGACAATAACGGTGGGCGACGACGTACACTTCTTGAAAGTGATCAACATTGGGCGCCGAGTTGGTCAAAATGAAGGAATATCGATCTTGAATTTGCAGACAATTTCCAAACGGGATGTTTTAATCGGGCTGGGTGCGGCATTGGGGCTTGGCCTTGTGATATTGGCGCTTGTGTTTGTCCTGGGCCGTTCTGGCGCCGCGCCTATCGCAACATCACTACCACCTTCTGCCACGTTGGTGGTTACGGAGGCTGTTGTGCCCGTAATCGAGGAGACCGTCACGCCCACGCCGATGTTATCACCGGAAGTTGCCCCGACGACGGTCAGACTGGAATCTGAGCCAACTCTTGAGCCTGCAAAGATTCTCACTTATACTGTGCAGCCTGACGATACTCTTTGGGAGCTCTCCACGCGTTTCGAGGTGAGTGTCGAAGCGCTTTCAATGGCAAGTAACATTATCGGTGAGACAATCTGGCCTGGACAAGTGCTTACTATCCCTTTGGCTGGTGTGATCGTCTCAACACCGACGTCACCGCCAGTGTCTACCGTAACGGATACTCCACTGTCAACACCATCCACGGTTGAAGTGTGGGTGCCCTCAGCCATTGAAGGGGATCTTGCTGCAGAATATCCAGAGACCATGGCAATGGAACGTTTTACCTTGCATTTTGCTCCAGGAACCTACCCGGCGCAGAATGCTGCTGCCACAGCGGCTATGGTGACGCGGGGATTGGGGTATATTGAACAAACTTTTGCGCAGCCTTTGGTCGGGTCTTTTGATGTCTATGTGGCAGGCTCGATTTTCGCTGCTCCCAATCAAGCTCTGCGTGGATTCAGTGTCTCTGCATCTCGACGCTATTTTTTCCTTCATGATGGCACCGGTAGCCCGGCTGATCAACAATATATCGCCACCCATGAACTTACGCATTTATATGCCTGGAACGTCTTTGGGCGACCAGTTTCGGCGATGTTGAGTGAAGGCGCTGCAGTTTCCACAGGTATGAGTGCTGTAGCTGGGGAGGGGCATTTACCTCTCCGGGTCTTCTGTGCGGCCTATGATCTTGCTGGAGTGCTGCCGCGTGTTTCAGCAAACCTGAGTTTTCAGGGGCACATTCGAGATTTAGAGAATTACTATGCTGCGGGATGTTTTGTCCAATATTTGCTGGATGTGTATGGGCCTGAGAAATTCGCGCAACTCTATCCTACCGGTGATTATAGTGGTGTTTATGGCAAATCATTGCCGGCATTGGAATCTGATTGGAAGGCGAGCCTGGCAGAGCATCATGCCGAAGTTACTTTCGAGCCCGAAACTCTGGTAGAAGCGGTGGATGCGGTTACTACTGCTTATGAGCAGTTGTTTGGTAACTTTCGAGGAACGCCGGAAGAGATGCGTGCCTATCGGGTGCTTGATGGCGCCCGCATTGCCCTGATTGAGGGCGATCTTCCGGGAGTTGATACGGCTCTGGCCAAATTTCACTCTGAGCTGAGTTCTTAAACGGGTACTGCGCATGATGCAACATGGATTGCCAACTCTACCATTAGGGCATGCTCTGCAGGGGCGGTATCAGATCGTCAAGAAGCTGGGTTCTGGCGGTTATGGTTCCGTTTACCTGGCGGAAGACCTGCGTTTGCGCGGGCGCCAGGTCGCAGTGAAAGAACTCAGTGACCCTTCAGAGTCGGCTCAGCAACTCTTCAAACAGGAAGCACAAGTGCTTGCGGCGCTCGACCATCCCGGTCTGGTGCGTGTTTCGGATTTCTTCGGTGAGGGGCGTAGTTATTATCTTGTGATGGATTACATTGCCGGACGGGATTTGCTCGACTTGGTGATAGATGCAGAGAAACAACGTCGCCATTTCCCGATAGATAAGGCGATAGATTGGATGATTCAGGTTTGTGATGCGGTAGGGTACTTGCATCAACAGCAACCTCCTATCATTCATCGTGATATCAAACCGAATAATGTTCGCCTCACCCAGAAGGATCGTGCCGTGCTGGTGGATTTCGGCATTGCCAAGATTGATCCCAAAGCTAAGACGCAGGTGATGGCAAAAGCGGTATCGCAAGGTTTCTCTCCACCAGAGCAATATGGTCTGGGAGGGGGCACGGATACACGCTCGGATGTATACGCCCTTGGCGCCACGCTTTATTGTGTCCTTACGCTTACGCCACCCGCTGATAGTTTCGAGCGTTTGATGCGTGGAGCAGCGCTCACTCCGCCTTCACAGTTGAACTCGAAGGTGAACTCTGTTCTTGAGAAGGTGGTATTGCAGGCAATGTCGGTGAACGTTGCCCAGCGTTTCCGCGATGCGGGCGAGATGTTAGCTGCTCTCCAAACGGTTGCGGGGCGCCCGGTCACGCGACGCTCCAGCGTTGCGGTAATACGGCGACCATTGATTGCACCCATAGCCTCGCAACACACACCACCTCCGCCCTCGCGTAGTGAAAGTAGCAAACCACCCACGGCAGTTACGCCGCAACGCTCTTCCACGGTTGGCGGCAGCTCCTCACCTGGGGTAACTTGCCCACAATGTGGTGCGTTGGTGCGGTTAGGGGCACGTTTTTGTCCTCAATGCGGCAAGACTATGGATACCAGTCATCGTTGCCCTAACTGCGCCACCCCGTATCGCTCTGGCGCACGTTTCTGTGCTAAGTGCGGAGCATCTTTGCCCATCACTGGACCCCCGGATTCCGAGCTCCAGGCATCATCTGTTCCAGCAGCTCCTGTGTCAGCTCCAATCGCTGTTGAGGAGGTTGCTGTAACTCCACCTGCGCCACCGGATTTTGCTGCAGAAGGCTTGCAGCATTTTCAAGCCGGGCGTTTCAAGGAAGCTGTGGCTGCATTTGAATCTGCATTGCAGGTTGAAGCGCAGTCAGTTGAGATCTACGTGGCCCTAGGGAAAGCCCATACACAGTCTCAAGACCTCGATGCTGCTCTTGCGGCATTAGAAAAGGGGCTTGAAAAGTATCCGCAGTCACCCGAGCTTCACGTCGCTTTGGGTAAGACGGCGCTCACTATGAAGCGCCCTGCAGCGGCATTGGAACATCTGGAGCAAGCTTTGGGATTGCAACCTGGTGATGTTGACCTGGCAACATTGGCCGCAGATACGGCCTTTAGTTTGGGACGCTACAGTGATGCTGCGGCGAATTTCGAGCATTTGCTTCGAACCCGTTCGCAGGACCCGATTTTCCGTGGTCGTTTGGCTGTCTGCTATCTATTGGGAGGAAAACTGTCTGAGGCTGAGCCTTTGGTGCAAGACCTGCTTCAGCAGGAGAGTTTGCCTACGGCAGAGTTGGAATTTCTTAAAGGGGTGCTCAATTACAAGAAAGGCAGTCAGCGTTGGGCGATGCGGAATTTCCACGATACGCTTCGTTTGGATTCGCGACATGCGCTGGCAGAGTTCTTTGTGGGTGAACTCTATGCGGATTGGGGCCGTTGGCGTGAGGCGCTTGAGGCGTATGAGAGGAGCATTGCGCTCAACCCGGGCCTACCCGCAGCACATCTGGGTTTGAGCACGTGCTGGCAGGCTCTAGGGGATTCTGCTAAGGCGGAAACCTCCCGGCAACGCGCTCTGGCGCTTGATCCAGGCCTGGATGCTGATACTTGATTGCATATTTCGGGGAAGGTGACCTATGCGACTCAATACAGGGCAGATTGTGAATAACCGTTATCGCGTGGCGCGATTGCTCGGTCAAGGAGGGATGGGGGCGGTCTACCGTGCATGGGATCTCACGTTGAACATCCCTGTGGCGCTGAAAGAAATGGTCCCCGACCCTTCGACTGTACCGCAGGAGCTGGCGCAATTTCGGGAACAGTTTCAACAGGAAGCGCTGGTGCTTGCGGGTATAGTGCACCCCAATCTCCCCCGTGTGACGGATTTCTTTGAATGGGGCGGGCGCGATTATCTGGTGATGGATTTTATTGAGGGGGAGAATTTAGCGACCTTGATTGATCGCCACGGGGCGCTCCCTGAGGCACAGGTATTGCGTTGGGCGATGCAGCTGTTGGATGCTTTGGAGGCTTGTCATCAACGTCGCATTCTGCACCGTGACATTAAACCGCAAAATATTATCATCTGTGCGGATGGACGGGCAGTGTTGGTGGATTTTGGATTGGTGAAGCTATGGGATCCTCATAACCCCCAAACGCAGCGTATCATCGCGGGTATGGGTACGCGTGAATATGCATCTCCTGAGCATTTCGGTATGCGTGGGTGGCATACCGAGCCACGCAGTGATATCTACAGCCTGGGCGCCACGCTCTACCATGCACTTACGAGACAGGAACCGCCTTCGGCTATGGCCCGCTTCACTGATGGTGATACGCTTGCCCCGCCCCGGACCCTGGGGTTGCGTTTGCAATCGAAGACGGAGACTGCATTGTTGCAGGCGCTGGCGCTTGACCCCAACCGTCGCTTCCCGCACGTTCAGGCGATGCGCATGGCGCTAGGCGGCGCAGTACCGCAGGTGGAGCCGGAACCGCGCCGGCAGGATAGGGAAACCGGCGGCGCTGCAACACGTCCGACGCGACCCTCACAGTGGCGTTGGGAGTTGGCAACCGCTTTAGTTATGGCGGTAATGGGTATGTTGGCGGTACAACTCTTGCTTTTCTCCAGGTCCACCGACCTGGTACAAATCATTGGACTCACCATCGGGGCTTTGTTGCTTGCCGCTATAGGTTGGTTTGTGGGTGACACAATCTTTCAGGCTCTCACGCTTCCCAAAACGGGGGCGGCTGCCGCTGTTGCGCCTCCGTCAGGCGGGGCGCGACCCACTCAGCGCCTGGTGATTTCCACACGCAAGTTAATGCGAAAACTCACTCCCGCGCAACAGATTGGGCTATTGGTGGGGCTAGTGGTGGTGGCAGCCGGGGCTGCCTGGGTATTAGGTCCCATTGTTGCAAAGATGCCTTTCCTGTGGAATCACCTTCCCTCTTATGCGTTTGCAGCGCCTCTGGCATGGGCAGCGATGGGGCGTAAACCCTGGCGCGCTGGCGCCGCGCATATTCTGGTGACCTCTGTTGGCGGGGCAGCTCTCCGTGCGAGCACGGGGGGCGGTGCGGTCTTTATGGCGCTGTTGGGAGCTTCGGTGGTGGGGGCGGTAGCCATGGAACTTTTCGCATGGCTTGTGTGGCGGGGAAAAGGCGCCTGATTTGGGGTTTTGCAAGCGCGTGTTGAAAGGAAGGGGTATATGCTTCAACCAGGGCAGCTATTACAGAATCGTTATCGCGTGATTGCACTCTTGGGGCAGGGTGGGATGGGGGCGGTCTATCGCGCCTGGGATACGCGGTTGAATGTCGCGATCGCGCTCAAAGAGATGCTGGCGCAACCGGGAACTGAGCCCGCTTTACTGGAGCGCTTGCGTGAGCAATTCTATCAGGAAGCGACTGTCCTGGCCCGGCTTAGCCATCCCTATTTGGTGCGTGTGACCGACTTTTTCCTTGAAGGCCCGAATGCCTATCTGGTGATGGATTTTGTTCAGGGAGAGAGCCTCGATGGCATTATCAAGCATCAGGGGGCACTTCCCGAAGTGCAGGTGCTTACCTGGGCTGAGCAATTGCTTGATGCGCTCGAGTATTGTCATGAGCAGGGTATCATTCACCGCGATATCAAACCGCAGAACGTGATCATTCGGCCTGATGGTCGTGCTATTCTGGTGGATTTTGGCCTGGTGAAGTTATGGAACCCCACTGATCCTCGTACTCAGACCGTCATGCGCGGGCTGGGTACACCTGAATATGCCCCTCCGGAACAATATGATACGCAATCCGGCCATACCGATCCGCGTAGCGATATTTACAGTCTCGGCGCGACACTCTATCACGCCTTGACCGGACAGGCTCCGCCGACAGCAACGCAACGCATTGCCCGGCGGGCTGCTTTCCAGCCCCCGCGTCTTCTCAATCAGCAATTGTCTGCTACCACGGATGCTGCCATCTTGCAGGCGTTGGAATTGACAGTGGAATACCGTTTCCCATCGGCGGCGGCGATGGCCCAGGCGCTGCGCAGCAAAGGACGCGCGGTTGCACGTCCCCCCTCACCGGCAACGGCGCCGCCGATGCCGAAGCCGCCGGCAACGACGCCGCCGGCAACGACGCCTTATCCTCAACCGGTCGCAACGCCACCGCCTGCGTATGGTCTGACGCACTATCCGCCACCAACGGCGCCATCTCAAGGTATTCCGCCGCAGAAACCCCTATCCCAGGGACAGAATGGCTATCCTTATGGGGTTGGACCTGCAGGTATTGCCCCTGCTGCTCCTGCAGGGGCTCCTGTCGCCTCCGCACATCGCAAAACGGGCCTGTACTTGGCGCTTATGGGGTTGATTCTGCTGTTGATTGCAGGCTTGGGATTGGTGTATGCGGGAACAGAGGGGGTGGGTCCTCTGGCCCAATTCTTCGGTGGGACGCTCCCGGGTTCTCCGACTTCTGAGATGACCCTCATTGCCGAGGCAACAGCAACTGCAACTTCGGTTCCATTGACATTTACGGCGACGCCGGCGCCGGTTAATGTCACAGCAGCGCCAACCTTGGTCTCAGCTGCAACTTCAACATCTGCCCCCACTTCGACTCCCTCGCCCACCGATACGCCGGCGCCAACGCTTGCACCTACCGCCACACCACGCCCGGCAACTGCTACTGTCGCCCCTCCTACGGCCACTTCTGCACCCGCGCGCCCTGGCGTGCTTCTGGATTTTGACCGCGATATTGATTGGCGCCGCGGGGATGAGCCTTTTGGCACGTTGACTCGCTCCGGTGAGCAGGTGCGTTCTGGTTCATCTGGCAAACTGGAGTATGATTTCCCTGCAGTAGAACGGAACTATGTGGTTTTTCGCGCCAATCCATCTATCTCATTGGGTGGACAGCCAAAAGGGTTAACGGCCTGGGTTTATGGTGATGGCTCAAGCCATTTCCTGAATGCCTGGGTGAAGGATAGCGCTGGTGAAATACGCCAATACACGTTTGGGCGGGTGTCACATCAAGGTTGGCGCCAGATGACGGCGCGTTTTGACGATAGCGCTGGTTGGCCCAATGGTCCCATTGCTGGGACGAACAATGGTCAGCTAGATTTCCCGGCGCAATTTTTCGCTTTTGTGCTTGATGGTGTTCCCGATGGTTCAGCCAGTCGTGGTGCGATTTACCTGGACGAGCTTGGCGTGTTTTATGATTGAGGGGCCATCTCAAAAAGCACACCGGTTTTTGAGATGTTTGGTGAAAAACCAAACCAGGGTTCCGAAAAGTAAAACTTCCCGAATTCGGTGTGTTTTTCCAGTAAAAACGGGAACTTATAGATTTACGGGCTTTTAGTCCTGATTCTCGCGCTGAAATACTACCTGGAGGCTTTTTTTATGGCACTTGAGCCTGGACAATTATTGCAGGAACGTTATCGCATTGTGGCCCTGTTGGGTGAGGGCGGTATGGGAGCGGTTTATCGCGCCTGGGATACGCGTTTGAATGTCGCGGTTGCGCTTAAGGAAATGCGCCCCCAACCCGGTTTGGATCAGGCTACGCTCGCCGGTTTACGCGACCAATTCCGTCAGGAAGCGACGATTCTTGCGCGACTCAATCATCCCAATCTGGTACGGGTGACCGATTTCTTTGAAGAGGGTAGCAATGCCTATCTGGTGATGGATTTTGTGCTGGGCGAGAGCCTGGCGGATAAACTGCTGCGCGAAGGGGCACAATCCGAAGCGCAAGTTGTTGCGTGGGGCAGGCAGTTGCTGGATGCTCTGGCATACTGTCATGCGGAAGGCATCATTCATCGCGATATCAAACCTCAGAATGTGATCATTCATGCGACCGGTAAAGCGGTGTTGGTGGATTTTGGTTTGGTGAAGCTGTGGAATCCGAATGATCCACGTACGCAGACGATTATGCGCGGTATGGGTACGCCGGAATATGCGCCGCCGGAGCAGTATGATACCCATAGTAGCCATACGGATGCCCGCAGTGACCTCTATAGCCTTGGGGCGACACTCTATCATGCGCTTACCGGGCAGGCGCCGGCAACAGCCACGCAGCGCATGGCAATGCCAGGCGCTTTTAAGACGCCACGCGCTATTAATGGGCAGATTTCGCCCTCTCTGGAAGCGATTATTTCGCGGGCGATGGAACTTCAATTGGATCGCCGTTTCCCCACGGCGGCTGCGATGACGGATGCTCTGGTGAGTCAGCGCGTGGCGCAACCTTTTCCGGCTACTATTCCGGCTGCAGTTAGCCCGGTTTATCAACCGGTCAGCACTCCCCCTCCGGCGCCAGGGGTGTCGGGCCATTCTCCATTGTCAGTGGGCAATAATTCGGCTGCTGCTATGCCTGGGGGCCGGGATGCCCCACCCAAAAAACGACTCTCCCCCTGGGTTTGGATTATTGGAGGACTTGGCGTGCTCATTCTTGGCGCAAGTGTCGTTTGCGGTGCGCTGTTCCTGATTCGCGGAAGTGGCTTTTTCGCTAGCCCGACTGAGATGCCTACCGCTACTGCCGTTACTCGTGTGAATCCGACTCCACTGCCGGAATTGCAGACGCCTACGTCGCGCGCGCCTTCTCCGACTGTGGCTCCCACGGAACCGGAACTCACCACTGTTCCCTCTGCCGGGGCTTTCCAGCTCACCGTTGCTAATTACAGCGATTATGACGTCTGCTATGTTCAAATCTCCGCTTCTGATAGTGACAGCTGGGGTGAAGACTGGCTTGGCGAGGAAGATCTGATCTATTCAGGTGATTCGCGGGTATTTGATGTTCCGGCGGGTACCTATGATGTCAAGCTTAGCGATTGCGATGATGTGGTGCTTGCTACTGCCTGGAAGATTAGCCAGGATACTACGTTGGATGTGGGCGGCATGGGATTAGTTTCGCTGCATCTGATCAATGATTCCAGCGATGAAATCTGCTATGTTTACATTTCCTCGACTACGGCGGATTCTTGGGGTGATGATTGGCTTGGCGAGAGTGAGTCTATTGATTCCGGAGGGGGGCAGCGGGTATTCTTTTTCACTCCGGGAACGTACGATTTGCTAACGCAAGATTGTGAGGGTAATGATCTGGTTTCGGAGTTCGAGGTGGATTTCCAGTCAGACCTGGACTGGACGATTTCGGATTGAGGTTTTCTATAGAAAGGGGGCGTCCGATGCAATGCCCGCAGTGCGGTTTCGAAAACCGTGAGGATGCGCGTTTCTGCAAGCGTTGTGGACATGTATTGCAGGGTGCATCGCCTCCTGTAATATTGACTTGTCCTGTATGTGGCGCGGCGCTAAAGCCGGGTGCACGCTTCTGTGCGCGTTGTGGTCATGAGTGTACACCACGCCCGGGGTCAGCGTCACCGCAGGAGCACCAACCTGTTCAACCAGCAGCGCCCGTTCCCGTTTCTGCAGATCGCGATGCAATACGCCCTCCTGTGAAACTGGTTGGCTCTGGGCTATCAAAGCCTGCAAATGCTAAGCGTGCAGAGCGCAGTATTGTGGGATGGTGGTTAGCGTTGGTGGCTCTGGGATTGATGTTTTGTCTGAGCTGTTGTGGTGTGTTGGCATTGGGGTTGCTACCGGGGCTGAACGATACACCTCCTGCTGCGATCCTTGGCGATCCGAATGGACACGATATTACCATCCTGGTACGCGAAGCTTATCTGAACGAGAACCTTGTTGCAATTCTGCCCGAGAAGGGTTTGAAGGACGCATCTCTGGATGTTCAACCCAACAATCTTCTTATGACTACAGCGAACTTCGACCTGGTTTTTGTTTCCCTGGAGCTCAAAATCATGGCGCGGCTCTCTGTTGTGGATGGTGAAATCGTGGTGAGTATCGAAGACATTGTCGCCGGCGGGAGCGACCTTATGCAATTCCTGAATATGGATGAGGTCACGTTAGGTAAAAATTTCACCCGTGCCTTGCGCGAACAACTGGAAAACGAACTTGGTGAGGGTTCGCGGTTGTTGGATATTACAACGGATGAAGAGCACATCATCCTCAAAGCGCGATTATAACCTGGAGTACAGGCATGAACACACAGCTGAAATCAGGGTTGTTGTTGCTGGGGGGCGTGTTTCTGGGCCTGGTAGCCGGTGTTGTGGGGGGCTGGCTCCTGGTTAGAGTTTTGGACAAAGAATCTACGGTGGGGCCTTTACCTCCGTTGCCAGCCTATGATATGGAAGTTATCATTGAGGAGACGTATATCAATCGCGTAATGCTGGAATCCAGCAATGCGTTGACTGCCGGGAATGTGGACATGCAGCCTGGTGGTGCAGCGACCTTTGGTGTACAGCTGGCAGCCGGCCCTTTCAAGCCCGTGGCGCGTGGCGCTGTGGCTTTTCGCGCTGATGGGGCTGGCGGTATGGCTGTGCAATTGTTGCATGTGAAGATGGGGCGGCTCTCGCTGCTGCGCCTGGTTCCAGGTAGTGTTATGGACGAAATGAATGATATTGTGAACACAGAGTTAGTGGGACGCGTCGGTTCGAAAGGGCTTGAAGTGGTGGCGGTTGCCAGCGATGAGACATCGTTGCGACTCTATCTGGCACAACGTGAGTAGCAGGTGACATAGGAGGGATTGCGATGCGGTGTTCAAATTGCGGCACTGAAAATCGCCCAGAGGTGCGCTTCTGTCGCAAGTGTGGTTATCCGCTTGCGGTGACTCCAGCGAGTGCCCCCCCAGCACCGGATGGGACGCCGCCTTCGGTAGTCTGCCCCGCTTGTGGCGCAACTGTGAAAGCGGGGGGGCGCTTTTGTCCCCGGTGTGGGGCTGCCCTTGATGCTTCAACGCCCAAAGTCGCCTCGCCACCATCGTCTCCAGCCGAGCGCGCTTCAGTTGAAGCGGCAGGAAATGCGGCGTTGCGCTCAGAGCCTGCAGTCGTGCCGGATTATGGCTTGATGCCGGTGCCTGCGCCAGCGACTCGCACACCGCAAACGCTGTGGATTGTATTGGGGGGGCTGATATTCTTAGGGTGTGTCGTTCTTGCGTTAGTGACGATGGCAACGTGGTTACGCCAGGGTCGCTTGCCCTTTGTGGGGGGGGCTGAACAAGCCACAATCACACCGGCGGCAATGGACACTCCTGATGCTCCACTACAAACCGCTTTGCCCAACCCTACGATAACTCCACCTGCTTTGCCTCCCGTATTATTGCCCACATCCACACTGGATGCGCCCTTACCCATAGCTACGCTCACGCAGACATTATCCCTGCCAACACCTACCTTAACGGCAACTGTTCCTATCACACCTTCTGGCCTTTCGGATGCCAGGGTGGTGTTGACCGCTTCAGCACAGGCGGTGCGCATTGGTGAACCGGTGTTGTTTACGGTGACGTTGGTCAATACTGGTGAAGTGGCCCTGGGGCGAATGCGCTATTCGCTAGAGGGGTCTTGGGATGATCTGCTGGTTGCTTCAGAAGCTGTGGGACCACTGGTCATTGAACAAGCGGGGTTGCTAGAGCCTGGCGCTGAACAGACGGTGGTGTTTCGACTTGAAGGCAGGCGTGTGGGTATCGCTCGTGTGTGGGCGGGTGTTACTTTCGAAGTACAAGAGAGTTCACCCTACCTTGACCGGCGCACATCATCGGAAATCGTTATTGGTATAGCTTTTTGATGGCAGGTGATCAGGTTCATGAAAAAGAAATCAATGCTCGTATTGCTGCTAGGGGGTGGCGTTATCCTTCTGGGTACGGCTATAGCCTTGTTTTTCTTTCTTAGGCCGAATGTTCTGTTGCCTCAGATATCCTTGTCAGAAGTCCCTGATTTGACTGACCTGACCCCGTTGCCATCATTGACAGAACTGGCAGAAAAGTATCCTCAGATTGCACCGCTGCTGAATGATGCGCAACTGGATGCGGTCTACAAGGAATTTTTGGTTGCCTATCAGACGGGAGGTCGCGAGGCGGCGGCGGCGCTTGCGCAGGAGCGTGGGTTGTTCACACCCGATGGGCTTAATCTGCGGGTAACCCTGGTGTTGGACACCGAGGACAATACCGCTCTGACTGAGGAATTGCGCGCGGCTGGCATTGATGTTGTCAGTGCCTACCGTGACCGGGTCAATGTCTCTGTTCCATTGGCGCTCATTGAGGAACAGTTTCTCTCACAGGAAGCCGGCGAGGATACTGCCTCGGTTTTTCAACAACTCACGCAATTAGAGCATGTCATCGCTGTGCGTTTGCCTGAGACTCGCAAGCCGGAGAGTCTGAATCCTCAAGGTGACATTCTCGGTGAGGGTGTGAGTCTGGTAGGTGCAGATGCGTGGCACGCTGCGGGTTTTACGGGGGCTGGCCTGCGCATCGGCGTGCTGGATTTGGGGTTCGCGGGCTACGAAGCGCTGCTCGGCACCGAATTGCCTGCGAATGTGACGTTGCAGACCTTTGGTTGGTATGATGCCGCAGAAGTCCATGGCGCCGCCTGCGCTGAAATCATTCATGAGGTCGCCCCAGAGGCGACTCTTTTTTTCGCCTGGTATGATGGCTCGGACGCTGCGCTCGGCGAAGCGGTGGAATGGTTGCGTACGCAACAGGTCAATATCATTTCCCACTCGGTTGGCGCTGTGGTTAGTCCCAGAGATGGAACCGGGTGGGGGACGCATCTGGTGGACGAGACCGCTGCCGAGGGCATTCTCTGGGTAAACTCTGCTGGCAATGAGGCTCTCACACATCATCGTGGAATTTTCGCCGATGAAGATGGGGATGGTTATCACGAATTCTCCGTTGGTGATGAGGTTTTACCTGTTTATAGCCTCGATGAAGTCGAAGTCTATCTGGTATGGGAGGATGACTGGCAGCGACCCGTGCAAGATTTGGAATTGGTGATTGTGGATGATCAGGGGACTGTGCTGGCAACTTCGGAAGAACCGCAGGACGGCACGCTGGGGCAGAGACCGGCTGAGGTGGCGTGGGTGCGCACAGATGGTGACACCGTCTACGCCGCTGTGCAGGCATTCAATGTCACTCAGCCCGTGACTTTGGATATCTTTGTTCATGGGTCAAATGCAGAAGTGGGGCAGTCCTCATCCGCATATAGTGTCAGCTCGCCCGGCGATGCTGCGAACGCGCTCACTGTGGGGGCTACAAACTGGTGGAACGATCGCCTGGCAAGTTATAGTTCTCAGGGACCTACGACGGATGGACGGCTGAAGCCCGATATGTCCGCACCTGCGGGGGTTTCTGGCGCGACCTATGGGGAGTCTGGGTTTGATGGGACTTCGGCTTCCACCCCACATGTTGCGGGAGCAGCAGCGCTGGTTTGGGAGGCAAACCCGGGTTTTACTCGCGAACAGGTGAAAGATTACTTGCTGGTCAATGCGTTGGATTTTGGCCCAACAGGTCCAGATACAGGTTTTGGACATGGTCGCCTACAATTGCCTGCAGCCGTACCGGGCCTGGTATTGCCACCCACCCCTACTGCAGAAGCGGTATCCGATCCTGTTGCTACAACGCCTCTCCCGCCCACCGCCACTGCTACAGCTGTGGCATTTGTCACGCTAGAGATACCTGAAGAAAGCCCGTTGGAAGAAGGTTCTTCCAACGCCGGGACGGTACTCTGGGGTTTGTTCATAGGTGGTTTGGGGTGTACCGGAGCGGGTTTCTTGTTGGCTGCCGTGGTCATTGTGGTACGCAGTGGGCGGACCCCCGCCCAGCGTGCCATGCCCTATCAACCGTTGCGTCCGTCCTATCCGCCGCCTGCAAGCCCAGGGGCTGCACGACCGGGGCCCGCAAGCCCAGCTATGCCGCCCCGGACGCCCCCTGTTCGGCCCGCACCGCAGCCCTTACCTCCGGCATCGCTCGAGTTGCCGGCGACGGAGCGAGTTGGTTCGGTGCCTAAGCCGCCTGAAGGCCCACAACCCCCATCTGCGGTGAAGCCGGTTGCGACCCCAGTCTGCCCGGTGTGCGGGGCGCGGGCGCGACCGGGCGCGCGTTTTTGTGCGGCTTGTGGTTCGCCTCTGGATTTCAAAGCACCGGTGCATTACTGCCGTCGTTGTGGAGCCGAACTACGGCCTAACAGTCGTTTCTGCTCCCGGTGTGGCGAACCTGTGATCAATCGAGAAGAATAATCCACCCGCCTTCTACGCGAATAGCACCTTGTTGTTTCAGGCGCACGAGGGCGCGATTGACGCTCTCGCGGCTTGTGCCGATTAGCGTAGCGAGCTCTTGCTGGGTCATCGGCAAAGCGATGCGAAGTCCATCATGGACGCGAACGCCGGAGCTATTTGCCAGCTGTTGCAGGCGCCTTAGCAGGCGCTCTGGTACAGGCTGTGATGCTAACCCTTCAGCCTCCTCGGTTGTGTGGCGCAGGCGGGCGCTCAAAGCCTGCAACAGGCTCAGGGCTAACGCGGGGCAGCGGCGCAGGCAACGCATCAACGCTTCCTGGTCAAGTTCGAGGGTATGCGTTTCATCCAGGGAGACCACGCTTGCGGAGCGTGGCAGGTTCTCGAAAAGCGCCATCTCGCCAATGATTTCGCCAGGACCTAGAATTCGCATGGAGAGTTCTCGACCATCTTCGCCGATGACAAAAATGCGCACGCGTCCTTGTATAATGATGTGGCAGGTTTCCCCGGCTTCGTCTTGTGCGAAGATAAGCTGCTCAACCTGGAAGATGCGATGGCGTGCCTCAGCCAGCAAAATTCGCATCTCCTGCGCACTCAAGCCGCGGAAGAGTGGCAGCGGATGCAGCAATGACAGCAATTCGACTGTGTCTGTAGTCCCCATCGTGTTATCCCGACAAGTCCTCGTGCTTGTGGGTACCGCGCCCGGAAGCAGATTCCATTGTAGCCCTATTGTGCCCATTTTCAACCCTCCTGCGCCAAATCAAAAACACCCACACTAGAAAGCAGCCAATCCCAGATATCGCAACCCCAGCCCTACGCCGAGGGCACAGAGAATGCTCAAGGCGCTTTCAATCCAGGAGTCCCCGCTGCGTATCAAAATCATGATGTTATGTTCTTGCCCTTGCAGGCGTTCAATTCGCCCCGGCAGCAACGCTAGCGGAATCAGGTATCCCATTCCGGTGAGCGCCAGCAGTGCGATCGCAAGGCGCTCTAACATCGGGAAGTACTTTTCGCCTGCACCCAGCGGAGGCGCGGCGGATTCGCCCCACACGCCGCGAACGAGGAACCGCAACAATACCCATGCTGGTTGCAGCAAAAAAAGCAATCCTGCGGCGAGGGCAATCGCCTGAGGGCTGAACCAGGCGGGGGAGGGTGTCGGCGCCTCGCTCCAGAAGGTCACAGCAACGATGATGCCAAGATGTGCAGCCTGATCGAGCAGAAAGTAGAGCAGGTCAAGCCCTGGATTTTGGGCGACTATCAGCCTGGCACGCACGATATCTATCAGGGTATGGCTTGCCCCAATGAGCAGTGCATAGGGCCACCACGCAGGTTTAACCGTCAGTGCTGCGAGCACTGTTACCACGGTGACAATAGCTCCATGCGCGAGAACGCCCAAAAGTGAACGTGTCTTCCATCGAACCAGCGCATTGAATTGCAGTATATAGTCACCTATCAAATGAGCCAAGAGCATCATTGCTAACATGGCGCCCTCCTTCGGAAGTTCTATATCTACAGCATATCCTGGGTACAGTATTTCTACAATGACGTTCGTCACACCCCTTTGCCGCCGGGTGCATTTCGACCTGGGGATAAAAACAAAGATTGCCCCGCTGCAAAGAATTCATTTTCTTGTGCGCCCCGTGGGAGCGTCTGAGATTGTCGTCCTCGGCATGAAATTCACCTACCGTTCTACAATGGGTATACGACAGATTATTGACCGCATAACAGTTCATATCAGGCATGGCATGCCTGTTTGAGGAAAAAGTGATTTTGGACGCGGCGCCGTACTCGGCGCCGCGTCCAAAACATAAAAAGGATCCTCTTCGTCTGTTTGCACGACCTCTTCCAGTTTTCCCGACAATCTATCCTATACCCTTCCACAATGAGTGTGTTTCAGTTTTTGGGAAAAAGCGAGTTCATTATCATGCAAATGCCTTTCTTTGAGTGATTTTTCGCGGCGGGACAAAGCTACGCCGCGAAAAATCGCCTGAGATTTTCACCCCCGTTTTGAAACGCACCCCCACCGTCCTGCAATGCAACGCTGTGGGGATTTAGACGTATAATGAATGTCAGGGATTTGCATCTCTTGACAGCAAATTTCATGAGGAGGAAGACCGATGCACAGTCACGAGGTTGATTATCAGGTGTATGGCGATGATATGCAATTCGTTGAGGTGGAGCTTGATCCCCGTGAGACGGTCATTGCTGAAGCCGGCGTTATGATGTACATGGATGAGGGGATTATCTTTGAAACACGAATGGGTGATGGCTCCCGTCCGCAGGGCATGATGGACAAAGTCCTCAGCGTTGGCAAACGGATGCTGACCGGGGAATCACTTTTTATGACCCATTTTACCAATGCGTCGGAATTCAAGCGACGCCTGGCGTTTGCTGCTCCGTACCCGGGTAAGATTATTGCCATTGACCTGGATGAGGCGCATGGGGAGCTGATCTGTCAGAAAGATGCTTTTCTAGCCGCGGCATTGGGCACTGAGATCAGCATTACTCTTAACAAGAAGCTCGGCGCGGGGTTTTTCGGCGGCGAAGGCTTTATCCTGCAGCGGTTGCGCGGCGATGGTATGGTTTTCATCCACGCTGGTGGTACGATCATTGAAAAGCGACTTCAGGGGCAGAAATTGCTCGTAGATACCGGCTGTATTGTGGCTTTCGAGACCGGCATCAGCTATGATATTCAACGCGCGGGGAATCTCAAGTCCATGCTTTTCGGTGGTGAGGGGTTGTTCCTCGCTACGTTGCAAGGGACGGGGCGCGTGTGGCTGCAATCGTTGCCCTTCTCGCGCCTGGCGGATCGTATCCTGGCGTCGGCGCCTTCGCAGGGCGGAAAAGGCTCGGATGAAGGTTCGGTGATCCGCGGGCTTTCGGGATTGCTGCAACAGTAATAGCGCTGATGTTGCTTGTGCGCCGGAGGGGGGTATTCACCTCTGGCGTGTTGGTGGCTCTTGTCTCTCTCGCAAGAGAATCTTCCATGCGTATTCTGGGGCGCGCAACGTGCTCCAGAATACGCATGGCTCTAGCTCCCCTGGCAAAGAACCTATCCGGCAACTATTGCGGCGACATCGGCTGATTGTTCGAAGGCTTGGCATTGAGCCGCCAAGGCGACCTTTTGAACGGCATTTTTTTGTGGTTGGAGGTTCGACAGTGAATATGCTAACTCCCCCATCATCTTCTCCAGCTTTCGGCGTGATTTTTCACCCCCGCTTCCCTTCAGAGCAGCTGGCGGATTTCTCGCGCCGCGCGGAGGCTGCCGGTTTTGATGAACTGTGGTTGTGGGATGATTGTTTCCTTCCCGGCGCCCTCACTTCTGCTGCGCTGGCGCTCTCTGCAACCCGGCAAATCAAGGTGGGCATTGGGCTGCTGCCTGCCACAGCTTATAACCCCTTGTTCGCGGCGATGGAACTGACGACGTTGGCGCGCGCCTTTCCAGGGCGGATTCTGCCCGGCTTTGGGCATGGCGTTGGTTCCTGGATGGCACAAATTGGCGCGGCGCCTAAATCATCCTTGAAAGCTGTAGCTGAGACCATCACTGTTGTGCGGCGTTTGTTGCGGGGTGATTCTGTTACCCTCCAGGGCGAGCAGGTGAATTTGGATCAGGTGCAGATGCAGGTAGTGCCAGAGGTTGTTCCGCCTTTGTATGTCGGCGCCATGCGTGAGAGGACGCTCAGGCTGGCGGGTCGCATTGGCGATGGTACTATTTTGACCGGCATGTCTTCGCCTGCCTACACGCGATGGGCGCGGGAACATATTCGTGCCGGCATGTCAGAAAGCGGGCGCAGCCAACACCGGGTTGTTGCCTATCTGGATGTGAAAGTGAGTCTTGATGGGAAAATAGCGCGGGATGCCGCACGACGGGCGCTCGCGGCGCGGCTACCGTGGGCAGATGTGCAGGTTGCCGAGTCAGGTATTGGCGCTGAAGTCGCCGCTTACCTGGACACACACTCTGGAGAAGACCTTGCACGTGCTATGCCCGATACCTGGTTGGATACTTTTACCGCTTCTGGAACGCCGGAACAGGTCGGGGCTTCCATTGAGCGCCTGGTTGCCGCAGGTGTGGATTCCGTTCTGTTTCAACCACTGAATGGTGATCCTGAATGCCTGGATGAGTATATCCGTTATCTTATGCCGTTATTGCGCTCTGGTAAGGGGTATGCTTAGCCGTTACATTCGATGAGCATAACGTCAATGCCTCGGAAGATTTTGCATTTGGACCTCGACGCTTTCTTTTGTTCTGTCGAGGAATTGCGTGATCCCACGCTAAAAGGCACGCCCTTCGCTGTGGGGGGCTTGCCTGAGCAGCGCGGTGTTGTCGCCTCATGCTCTTATGCTGCCCGGCGGCTTGGCATTCGCTCGGCTATGCCCATGGGGCAGGCGTTACGGCTATGCCCAAATCTCATTGTTGTCCATGGGCGCCACAGTGCGTATGCTGCTTTTTCTGACAGGGTGATGGCGCATTGTGGGAACCTGTCTGACCTCGTCGAGCAAATCTCGATTGATGAAGCCTTTCTCGATGTTAGCGATTTGCGGGCGACTGCTGAGACTCTGGCGCGCGAGCTCCAATCTGCCATTTGGGATGATTTGAATCTACCGTGCTCAATAGGCGTGGCAACGAATAAACTGGTTGCCAAAATTGCCAATAATGTGGGCAAAAGCCGTGCGAGAGGAACTGGGGCGCCGATGGCGATTACGGTTGTGCCTCCTGGAGAGGAGGCTGCTTTCCTCGCGCCTTTGCCTGTTGCGGAGCTCTGGGGGGTGGGTCCTAAGACTGCACTACAGCTTACCGCCCTGGGACTCGCTACGATTGGCGATCTTGCGCGCTGGTCTCCCGACGACTTAATTCGGCGCTTTGGAGAGCATGGCCGTGATTTAGCCCAGCGTGCCCGCGGCGAGGATGAGCGTCCTGTCAGCATTGAACATGAGATCAAATCTGTAAGCCATGAGACCACTTTTGAGCATGATGTTAGCGACGGGGAATTGTTGCGCCGGACATTGCGCCATCTTGTGGAGGGGGTGGGGCGCCGGCTGCGACAGGCTGGGGTGCGCGGGAACACGGTGCGTTTGAAGTTGCGTTGGGCAGATTTCACCACTATCACACGTCAGGTCACACTTGAGGAGCCAACCGATCTTGATGCCGAAATTGTAGTAGCCGCCATAATGCTCTTCGATAAAACCTGGATTGACGGACGGCCTGTGCGCCTTATCGGGGTTGGGGTAAGCGGTTTGTGCGAACCGGCACAGCAGTTGGGATTATGGGGGCTGCCCTCGGATAAGCATCGCAAACTTCAGGAGGCGCTCGACGCGGTGCGAGAGCGTTTTGGCTCTGACGCTGTTAAGCGAGCAAGCGAGCTGCAGCAATCATGAATTCCGGGTTTATACGGGATTGCCTATAACAGAATCTCTACACCAGTACGCGCAAAATGACGGCGGTAGGCCGCTGTTTCTTCTAACATCGCCTGCAATTCTACTGTCAACTGTGCCAATGCTGAAGGGTCTTGGGTACCATTGTGCGTTACGGTGATGATATTCCCAGCATCGTGGACTATCGTCAGTGCGCCGTAGGCTGCCATCCAGGCCAGCCCAAGTCGTACAGTTTTTTTGCGATGTGCCATCGCTGCCGCTAGTGCTGCCACAGAAATCTTCCCCTCTTTGTGATTCAATGCGTAGTTGATCAGGCCGGCTAACCGCTTGATGAACTTGTTTTGTGTATCGAGGTCGGGGTCGTTGCTGAATACTGCTACTTCATGCGGGCTGACTATTGCAAGCGCTGTTGCTAATTCCTCTGGGCCTGGAGGGATGCTCCAGAGGATAAGCACCGAACCGGACTCTAATTGCGAGCGCGTCTTTGCGCCATCGTACGTATTACCTTCCGCCCAGATTTGTGTACCTTCCCTTGTCAGCCAGGGTGTGAGCAATACCTGAGGATGTGGCTCGCGGCGATAGTCTTCAATCACACGATGTGGAATCTCGGTGGGTTGTAGAGCCGCGGGCAGAGGTGCTTGTACCAGGCGTGCATCGAGCCATTCGATCTGCAACCGTCTTTCACCCCTAAAGGTATTGGCTCGTACGGTATAAGCCAGGTCAAATGTCTCTGCCGGTACGTCTTCTTGTTGGGCGCGCCACCAGATGACCCGTTGCGGAGTTCCGCTACCATCCTCGATGGTGATTGCCAGGTGGTCGCCGTTACGTCCAATCTGATTGACACTCTGTGCACGCACATTGCGTGTTGCCAGCGTCAATGGCGGATTTCCCGCACCAAATGGCGCTAGCCTTTCCAGATCATCCACCAATGCCAGGGAAAGATCGGCGAATGGTACAATGCCATCAATCTGTAAGGGTTGCTCTGATGAAGCTGTGCCGCGTTGTTCTTTGACCGCCCGCGATAATCCGCGCCGGAAGGTCGGGATATTATCCTGCGCTAATGCCACTCCTGCGGCCTGTGCATGTCCACCAAAGCGTTCTAGCAGTGTGCGTTGGGTAGCGATGGCTTCTGTAATATTGCACCCTGGCACAGAACGCGCTGAACCACGCGCAACCTCGTTTGCTGGCGCTGAGAGCAGAACTGTGGGGCGGTTGTAACGTTCTGCCAGGCGGCTAGCCACTATGCCCACAACGCCGGTGGGCCATTGGCTGTGCGCCAATACGAGCGCTTCATATTCCAATAGTGAGGGATTATGCGCTATCTCTGCCTCTGCGGCAGTTTCAACATCAGCGCAGAGACGTCGGCGATCGTTATTGAGTTTTTCCAATTGCTCGGCGAGAATGCGAGCCTGTGCCTGGTCGCTGGTGCTCAGAAAATCCACAATGATATTGGCATCATCCAGACGCCCCAGTGCATTGAGTCGGGGTCCGATGACAAAGCCGATGGTCTCCTCATTGATTTGCGCCGGAAGCACCTGAGCCAGTTTGAACATTTCCTGAAGGCCCAACCGTGATGTTTCCCGCAACGCGGATAAGCCAAGCTGCAACAGATAGCGCGTATCTCCCGTTATCTGCGCCACATCCGCAACGATGCCCAGGGCGACCAGATCGAGGTACTGGTGCGCCGCTTCAGGGCGTCCAGCCCGTGCATAGAGTGCCTCGGCAAGTTTATAGGCCACACCTACACCGGGCAGGGTAGCGAGTGTGTGTGTATTCGGCAGTAAGTGTGGATTGATGATAGCGTATGCGGGGGGGAGAGCGCCTTCCGGTAGTTCATGATGATCGGTGATGATGAATGACACTCCGCGATCATTCGCATACGCTATCGATTCGTAAGCATCAATGCCGGTATCACAGGTGAGCAGTAATTGTGCGCCCAGGTCTATGACGCGCGTCAATTGCGGCACGTTCACGCCATGAGATTCAATTTCGCGCACGGGGATGTGATGTATAACATCTGCGCCAAGTTCACGAAGCGTTGTTACAAGCAAGGTGGTCGCGGTTTGCCCATCCACATCAAAGTCACCCCAGACGCAGATGCGTTCTCCCTTGCGAATTGCCTCTTCGATTCGCGTTACGGCACGTTCCATGTCAGGAAAATCTAGCGCTGAGGCAGGCGAAACTGCTCGCGGATCCATGAAGGCTTGAGCCGCTTCTGCCGTGGTGATACCGCGTCGCGCCAGGGTCTCCGCAATCAGAGGATGCCCACCGACAAAGGCGCGCAACGCTGGGGGAACCGTAATTGGTTTAGGGGCTAGCCATTCGTACACGGGAGTATCACATTTCCAAAGCATAAAACGTGAGCTGCAAGGAGCAGTTCACGTTTTATGCGAGGGTATGGAGTGTTATTTTGCCTTTCCTTGATTAGCTACGGCTTGCTGAGCTGCAGCGATAGCCTCAGGATCGCCGAGGTAGTAATGGGTGATGGGCTTGAGATGCTCATCCAGCTCATAGACGAGGGGGACGCCGGTAGGGATGTTGAGTTTGAGAATGGTCTCATCGGAGATGTCATCGAGATATTTTACAAGTGCACGGAGACTATTGCCGTGTGCGGCGATGACGACGCGCTTGTCAGACTTAACCACGGGGGCAATGGTATCGAGCCAGTAGGGGAGGAAGCGCTCCACGGTGTCTTTGAGGCATTCGTGAACCGGCAATTCTTCGGGCTTGAGGTCCGCGTAGCGGCGATCATGCCCGGGCCAGCGTTCATCGGCGGGGTCCAGCGCCGGGGGACGGATATCGTAACTGCGTCGCCAGATAAGGACCTGCTCGTCGCCATATTTCGCGGCAGTCTCGGCTTTGTTCAGCCCCTGAAGCGCGCCGTAGTGCCGTTCATTTAGCCGCCAATGCCGGTGAACGGGAATCCACATCAGATCCATTTCATCCAGGGTGATCCAGAGGGTGCGGATAGCGCGTTTGAGCACCGAGGTGAAAGCGACGTCGAAGGTGTAGCCTTCAGCGCGTAGGGTTTTTCCGGCAGTGTGCGCCTCTTTGACACCTTTTTCGGAGAGGTCTACATCCGTCCAGCCGGTGAAAAGGTTTTCCTGGTTCCAAACACTTTCGCCATGACGTAGCAATACGACTTTGTACATTGTGGTCAACCTCCTGGAATATGCTGTTTGTGAATGACTAAACTTCTTGGTACCTGGATTATATACGATTTGTGACTGAATCAAAATCTCCAACCTTGTCAGAAGGGGATTTCTGCAATCTGATCGAGGTCCAGATCCAGAATACCTGGTGTTGATAACTCGATCTCGACCTCGTCCCCTGCTTGCGTTTCGCCAGCTTCGACGCCACGTTCACACAAAGAGCGATAAGGGCAGAACGCGCATGTTCTCTCCTGGGTTGTGAGTTCCCAGGGGCTATTCAGTTCCTGCATCTGGATTTCGGTGATGAGAGACGTCAGAACCCGTTCGTCGGCTGCAAATTGATCGGCATTATAGGCGAAATGCACCGGCTCTTCGGGTGTTTCTGCAAACCAATAGGTCATGGTGACCTGTTCTGGGGCAATAGATTGTCCGTCGTTCAGGTCAGCGCCAGCACGGACGAGCAGATAGCGATATACACGCGTTTGCATTCGTTCGAAGAGCCGGCGTGTTGTTTCGGGCTTTTCCGGGTGGGTGGAAGTTTTCCAATCGAAGATTTGTGCTGACTGCGGGGTGATGACTACCAGGTCATACTGCGCGACAAGACGTTGGTCCGCAATCGTGGCTGCTAGAGCGATTTCGATGTAGCGGCGTCCCTCGATGTCTGCCGGGCGTGTTTCCAAATAGGCTTGCCACCAACGGCGCAAATCGTCATCAACGGGCGTCAGCCGGGTTTCGGGGATGCCGAGTAACTGCTGCTGTACCAACCGGTGAAAGGCCTGGCCATTGGCTAACCGTGCTTCATGTTCGAGAATGGGTTGTGCTTGCACTGCCGGCCACGCGACCCGTTCAATATACCGCAGCTGAAAGCGTCGCTTACACTCGACGTAATCTTGCAGGCTCGATTGGCTGAATTGGAAATTGGGTGCAAGTTGGGTCGTGTTATTGCGAATCACACTAACTCCTCATAGCTTATCATGCGTCCAGCGACGTGGCTTCCTGGCTTTGAAGATGTTCTTGCCACCATGTTTCTAACGCAATCAGGGGCGCCGCCGGATGTTGGTCCCCTCGTTTTCCGGTGTTCCAGGTCACCACAAGCGCCTTTTTCGCCCGCGTGATGCCGACGTAAAAGAGGCGCACGCGTTCTGCCGCGTAGTCATAGCGCGCCCCTTGGGTGGGCTGCCCCTCATCGTAGAAGAAGAGCGTCGGATCATCGCGTAAGGCTTGCAATTGTGCCAATGCTTCTGCTTCCAGGTTGAGTTTGTCCCGGACATACCATTTCTCGGATATGAAACTATCGCCTGCCAGCGCCGAAGGATAGTCGTACGTACTTACCGACATCAGATAGACGCGATCCCATTCCAGACCTTTGGCTTTGTGGACGGTGGAGACGACCACTTGCCCGCGATATTTCTGTGGTTCGAAGCCCGTATCATCTTCGCTCAGCCCGAGGAATTTCCGCTCATTTCTGGCGATGACGGCAAGCTCCTGCGTGAGCTCAGGTAGACGCCACTCGGGATGTTGATTGGCGGCGCGGCGGACGACCAGCGCCAATTTGTGCGCAATTGCCAGGTCCGCAGGCTCAGTGCACAGGTCTTGCGCCAGGGTAAGGATGAGTTGGTCAATGGGAAGGTTGGCGGCAGCTTGCCAGCGTTGCACTTGGGCACGGAATTCCAATAGCTGTGTATGTATCTGGGGGTGTTCTGTTTCCAGATCGAGTGTCTCGAGCCAATCACGCCCGGCACGGGGCCATAGGAAATCCTCCACCTGCCGGCATTTATGTAGTTGACGGTTGACCCACTCGAGTTGTGCCTTAAGTTCCCCATTTTGCCGGTCCTGACGTCGCCATACCCGGTACGTGGTCGCGAGTTTTGTGGTTGATGTTGGGTCTGCGAGATAGGCGATGATATTGCCCAGCGCGCCGGCGGTCTCGCGCGTGGAGCGGGTGCTTCGGAGTAATTCAATATACGGAATCTCTTGTTGTTTGAGGGCTTCTACGATTTCAAAGCCACGTTGATTGCGGGGCACGAGGATGGCGCAAGTTTCGCGCTCACTCACATCAGTACATTCGGCTTGTGTTGCAACCCAGCGCGAGACCGATGTAATCACGGCTTCTATCTCTTCTTGCGGTGTAAAACGCTTCAGGCTGAGGAGTATCCGCTCAGGCGCGTCCTGTGGGTTAGGCTGTGGGTCGTTGGCAGGCACTGCTCTGATTTTGGGTAACGAGAGCGCGCCGCGCACACGCGTAACGGGATGGGAGGTTTGCGTCCAATCACTGAGCTGGTTTGCCAGGTCAATGATGCTTCGTGTCGAGCGTCCAGAGTCCGGCAGATTCATACCGGTAACATCTTTCTCTTCTATAAAATCATGCAGATAACGCGGGTTTGCAGTCGTGAAGGTTTCATAGATGGCTTGATTGGGGTCTCCAACGCGTACCCAATTCCCTTCTGCCCCACACAATAAGCGCAGAATGCTTTCTTGCAGGCGGCTGCTGTCTTGGGCCTCATCCTCGAGGATAAAGGGCCAGCGCCGCCGTAATCGCAGTAAAAATTCGGGGTCGAGCTGCAGGGCTTGCAGCGCCAGGCGGATGAGATCGTCGAAGTCAACTTTGCCGCGATAGCTCAGTGCGCGCTGATAATCTGTATAGATTTCCGCCCCCATCTCTACCAGGGGTAACGACATATCGAAGTGGTCCAGATAATACCGCAATTCCGCAGGCGTGAACTGCAGGTCCTTGGCTTTTTTGATAAAACTCGTCGCCAGACTCACGACCATTGGAGGAAGCTGCTCGCGGCGTATCCAGCCGGCCTTGGATTCATCCATATCTGGCAGCAGGTAATCATCCAACGCTTGAGGGTGCGCTCGTAGCCAGGCTTCAGCAGCATCGCGCAGGACTTCTTCTGCTTCACGCTCATCAATGATTTGGAAATCATTCGCCAGCCCTGCAAGCGCGGGGCGTTCACGGACAATATCGTGGCATAAACCGTGGAGGGTTCGAACGCGATAGCCCAAATTGGGCAGCAGGCCCGCTTCCTGGACAAAACTCCCCACTCGTGAAGCGAAGTTGGAGACTGCGGAATTTACCAGCGTAACGACAAGTATTTCCTGGTCATCGCCCACATAGCCTTCGGCAATCAGGTCGGCAGCCAGACGTGAAAGTGTCCATGTCTTGCCGCTACCTGGCACCGCGGCAACGCCAATTTTCCCGCCTCTATAGGCAAGTACGGCTTTTTGTGCTGATCGGGGCTGGAATTCCATTTGCACTATGTTCCGTGGTTCTCACGCAATACGCGCTGAATGGCCATCAGCAGTGCGCCTTGTTGTTCGTAGCCATCTTCGCCCAGCTCGCTGAGGCCCAAATACAGGGCATGGCGACAGCGGCGCAACAATCCTTGGGTGAGGCGGTCCAGCGTTTCCTGGCGCGCCGCGACCTCATCCGAATCCAGCCACAGTCTACCTGCCTGCCAGTGACGACTCAGGACATGGGGGTGTGTCAGGGGTTGGTAGAGGCGTTCCCACCAACCGGCGCTGCCCACGTTGAGCCAGAATTGTACTTCTACGGGGCGGTTGCTCATCAGGAAGGTAAAAGCCGGCGCCAGCAACACAGCATCTGCCTGGTCTGCCTCCCAATCTCGAATGTATTGTGCCGCCATGACACCATCACGCACCAGCTCGACGTATTCTTGTGCTGGCGGTTTTTCCCCTGGCAGAGCACCGGCAATCCACCGGAATTTTTGCACTGATTCGATAAGATTGGCAGCCACTCGCGCTGCATGATAGTCTTGGTGAAAGCGATAACCCGGTTGTGAGAGAATCTCGCCGAACAATCGGCTCAGGCAATGATCCAGTTCTGTGGAGGGCGCCTCGTTGTAATGCTCCAACCACAAACGCAGCGCCTCATACCGTCCCCCCAACAGGTAGGTAATTCGCTGTTGCACCTCAGTTTTTAGCCCGGCGAAAGGCTCCAGACGGGGACAACTGCCTTTGGTGCGATAGAGAATATCTGTGAGCAGCTGGGCACGAACCAGGTCTAGCGCTTCGATGACGCAGGTGAGGGTAGTTGCCACATCATGGCGTGAGGGGCAACTACCCCACTCGGGGTGCGCCAATGCTGCCAGCGTAAGCAACGCCTGTGCGGCAGGTTCTTCGCGCAAAGCGCGTGAAGGCCGTTGTGAGCGCACGGCGATGTCGCGCTGTTCCAGGCGGTTGGACATCGCGAAACGTAATGCATCTGAGAGAAAGGGCGAGAGCACGGCGATTTCTGCCGGAGGCACGCCTTTATGGTGTACTAATTCGGCAATGGTGTCCGCAGCCCAGTCTAGCATCTCTGGATGAAAGCGATGCAGGTCGTAGTGCAAAGCGCTTCGTAGGCTTGAGCCTTGTGTTACGGCAGCCTTTTCTCTTCCCTGGCCTTCGGTCGCCTTCTGTGGGGAGATTGCTTTCTCGAGTGCCTTGGCCAGGGCATTGATGGGTTCTGTGACGACAAAGGAAGCGCTGAAATGCAACCGTTCATCACAGAGTGACGCTAATGTGGCTGCGCTTACCGGATCAGCCCCAAGGAAAGAGCGATGCCCTCCGCCCTCGTCGTAGATCAACAGCGCCGAGGTGGTGTGTGGCAGCCAATCCTGCAGGATTTCGTGGGCGACAGGGGTGTCCTCTTCAAGATTGTCCACGATGAGGTTGGGGTATTGTTCCAGCAGATAATTGCGGCATAACGGCTCGGTCCACAGATGTTTGACGAAGATTTCCAGCTGCAGGGAGAAATCGAGTAGATTATGTTCGAGGCAATAGTGCCGGAAACGGATGGCGCAGTCTTGTGCTTCGTCATAGATGCGAAGTTGCGCTTTCTCTCCTACCCATGCAGATTTGAGGCGTGGCGCAATATCGGTGATGGCGAAACCCACTACGGCGGCTTTGTTGAGATTATCAATGATCTGGCTATAGAGGCGATTGCGGTCAATCGCGATGGATTCAAAGTAGCCTTGCTCTTCCACCAGCGGACCGACGATTCGGGCCATGAAGTATTGAGCTGTTTCCAGGGTGAGGAAAATAGGGCGGGTATCTGGATGGGTGAATCCGGCTTCTTCGGCAGCGAGGGGCCAGAACAGGTCTGCCATTCGTCGTGCCAGGGCGCCTATGGTAGCGAGATTTACTGTGCCGCCCGGTCGCAATTGCGGCATGTGGCGGGCCGTGTCGTAGGGAAAAGCCAGCGTCCGCTGCGGGGTGAGCACGAGGATGCTCTGAGCCGGCACACGGTTAGCGAGTAGCCATTGTAGCCGACCCACTCCCGCTGTGGTCTTGCCGGCGCCTGCGGGGCCGCTAACGAAGATTTTTCGGTCGAGTGGCGCCTGGATCAGCCCTTGTTGGACAGTCGAGAATTCCATAGCGCCTATTATATCCTAAAGCGGCTACTTCCCAAAAGTTGTAACATCATTGGGGGGCGTTTCAAAACGGGGGTGAAAATCTCGAAGAAAATTGATTTTTGGCGCTGGGGCAAAGCCCCAGCGCCAAAAATCAATCAAAGAGAAGGTATTTGCCTACTTTTGATTTTTCCCAATAATCTGTCCTATGCCCTGTTTTTGCGCTTGCGTAACTGTTCAGTGTTATCTCACTTGTCACAACCAAGAGCGGCTAAAGCCCGAAATTTACGCCCCACGACGGAAGTCTGAACAGTTATGCGCTTGCCTTTCTTTGTTCCTTTTGTATAATTGCGGTATGATTGTTGTGATCATTTCTTATACGAACGTTTGTCGGTTATGACGATGTTATCAGCTCCTGGCGCTCTATCGCCAGAAAAACGCCCCGATATTCGCGAGGAGCGCGTTCATCAGTTGAGGGTGATGACGCGAGCTACCCTGTTGGGCGCACCGGTGATGGCATTGGTTGCGTTCGCTCTGTCGGTAGCTTCCGATGCTTCTTACGGCCTGATTGAACGTTTGTATAGTTTGGTTCCCCTGCTGTCCATAGTTCTGGGGGCGCGTATCACGCAAAAGCTGTTAGATGATAGGCAGGATTATGACCGGGCGGCATTGACCTTTGTGGTGTCTTTCATTGTCGCCATCGTCATGGCGATGCTCTTGGGTGCGCAGGCTATGCGTGTCATTGCCCCCTTTGTGATGGTGTTGGTTGCCTCTCTTGCGGGTTTGTTACTGCCCCCCCTGCAAGCCCTTGGGCTTACCATAGCTGGAGGTATATGGATTCTGGGCTATGCCCTCATTGTCCGTGATTCCAATTATGATATTGGCGCGCTGTTTCTGGTAGCTATCGCAGCGGCAATTGCCAAGCTGACCTCGGGTAGTCTTTACGATTCAATGGCTTGGGCGATGGAAAGCTATCGGCGCTCTCAGGAGCGTGCTGAGGAACTTTGGCGTAACCGTGAGGAGCTGCGCAAGGCGCTTGCGGCGCGGGATTGGCTCAATGAGCAGCTGCAGGCGACGAATGTTTCGCTGGAAGAGGCGCGTCAGGTGGCTGATGAGGCAAATCGCCTCAAAACTCAGTTTGTGGCGAATATGAGCCACGAGTTGCGTTCACCGCTCAATGCCATCATCAATTTTACCCGCATCGTCGGTGATGGATACGCGGGTGAAGTGGTTGAGGAACAGCGCACTTATCTCGAGTATGTCCGTTTGAGCGGTGAGCACCTTCTGGGACTAATCAATGATATCTTGGATCTTGCCAAAGTTGAAGCGGGCAAGCTGGAAATTCATCCTGAGGCGCTTGTCTTGACCGGGGTGTTCAAAGGAGTGATGTCTACGGCTGTGGGGCTGAGCCGTGATAAGGGTTTGGCTCTGGAGCAAGATATTGAGGAGGATTTGCCGTTGGTTTGGGCGGATCCTAAGCGCGTGCGTCAGGTATTGCTCAATTTGCTTGGTAATGCGGCAAAGTTTACCGATGAGGGGAGCATTACTCTACATGCGCATTGTCAGAACGCCTCCGAAGTTTGCATTTCTATCCAGGACACGGGAATCGGGATTGCTGAGGATGATTTTGATAAGGTTTTTGCGGAATACCAACAGGTGGGGAATGCACACCATGTTGAGGGTACAGGCCTGGGCATTCCGTTGAGCAAGCGGTTGATTGAGATGCAAGGGGGGCGTATGTGGCTCGAGAGCCAGTTGGGCGTTGGAACGCAGTTCTTCTTTACCCTTCCTGTTGCTGACGCCAGCATGCCAGACTCCTCAGAGGGAAACTATGCCTGACCTGGAATCTGCTGTTGTGTTGGTGGTTGAGGATGATTTGTTGAACTCCGCATTGGTGCGCAAGTTGCTCTTGATTGCTGGCGTCGGTGAGATTGTATGTTGCGGAAGTGGTGAAGAGGTGCGGGACGCAGTGCGGAAATGGCCCAAGATTGATCTCGTGCTGTTGGATTTGCAGATGCCGGGTGAGGATGGGTTTTCTGTTTATGCATGGTTGCGTGAGCAACCTCAATTCAGCGGTACGCGGATTGTAGCAGCTTCGGCTAATGTGATGTCAAAGGATGTAGACCATGCTGCCGCCTTGGGTTTTGATGGCTTTCTTGGAAAGCCCTTCAACTTTGATCGCTTTTCGACACAAATTGCACGTTTACTCAATGGCGAGCGTGTTTGGGAAACCCGCTAGGAGAATCTGCTCTGATGTCACCTCGACGTATATTGATTCTTGATGATGATGAAGGTAATCGGGTATTGCTTGATGTTGCCATTCGTACCCGTGGTTTTTGGGGGGATTGTGCCAGCACCGGCAGGCAAGCTCTGGCTCTAGCCAATCAGAAGAGCTATGCGATTGCGTTACTGGACGTGAACCTTCCGGATATGAGCGGACTGGAAGTGGCCCGTCAAATTCGGGAACGGGATTCAAATGTCGTCATCATCATTGCCACGGTTGAGGATGATGATACCACGCTCAAGCGCGCGCAGGCTTCCGATTGCGATATCTACATGGTCAAACCCTTTGACCTGGACACTTTGCTCAATCTGTTGGCAACCCTGGATCCGGTAGAGGTGCGCCGTCGCCGTGAGTTCATGGTGGTGGATAACGCTGCTCTCCGTCGCCGCCATTGAACGAGCTCGTTTCATTCTCTCGAGGTGATGACGATGGTGTTTTCCTCCGTTACCCCGAGGTTGTGGTAATGCCCCGGTTCGCTGCGCCAGCGCAGGCTGAAGCCCCAACCATGCCAGTCCCACACCGAGAGCGTGCGTTGAGATGTGTTGGAGCTATCGCCTGGTTGGGCTGATTCCAGTACACATAGCTCCTGGACGCCATCGCCATCTACGTCCGCCAACAGCAGCTCGTGGATGGGATGCGTAACCGCTGAACCTCCCCAAATAAGTTTCATCGTTCCGCCGCGATGGGCGATGATGTACGGGTGATTGAGGCGTTCGCCCGCGTCGTTTGGCTTCCAGAGTGCCGCAAGGATTTCATAGCGTCCATTATCGTTGGGGTCGCCCAGCGCGACATCCACTACCTGCCACTCTGGGTCGCTATGCCAGATTTCTGCGCCATTTTGTAAGACACGAATCTCATGCCCTTCGAGTTGAATCATCTCTGGTTCGCCATCGCCGGTGAGGTCAATGGCGCCTTTCATGAAGGGAGTGCCTGGGTTTTCTTGCGGCACAGCGGTTTGGTGGCATGACTGTGGGTTGCAGGTGAAACCCACCTGCCGTTCTTGGGACGGCAGGTGGATCAACCAGATTGTTGTTAGCATAGCCACCAGCGCCAGAGTCGCTATGCCGCCGCGTTGATGGCGCAATGTCATCGCCGTCTCGTTCTATTGCCACGAGGGACGCTGGTCTGTCATCGCGATGCGGGTCACAACCCATCTGCCATCTGTGCCCCGTTCGAGCGTGTAGGTGATATCCAAGGTATAGGGACCACGTTCTCCGGTTTTCAGCATGTCGCCTTCGTCGCCCGTTTCTGCGGGATGCTGCGCACCATTGTAGGCGTAGAGGGTGTCTTGCCAGGTCTCGCGCACGGTTACGACCGCCAGATTGGCGGATTGCCGGTCAAAAGAGCGGTAATCCGTGTCTACCCATTGCCGCCCCTCGAAGCGCTTCTGAGCCTGTAGCGCATTGACCTCAGCAGTGATAGCGTCCAGTGCCGCTCCACGTGCCAGCTGTTGATACTCTGATGTAAGATATTCTGTATCCAGGTAGAACATGGTGCTGACCAAGGCGCGTTGGAAGTTATACAGCGCGCTCTGGAGGTCGTGGTATTCACCTTCCGAGGTGAAGAAACTGCTGATCCATTCGGGCGGTTCCGGTGCTGCCCCGGTATCCAGCATTGTTTGCCATTTCTCATCGGTGAGGCGATCGGATGCGGGCCAGGGGAATTCGTAATAGGAGAAGATACCGCCCTTGGCGACTTGCAGGCGGATGCTGCCATCTTCCTCGATCAGCGGGACAACGACATGCAGTTCGTTGATGCGCCCGACTGCGACTTCCAGCACCACCGGCTCAGGGATGCCAAGACCTTGCGGGTCGGGATCGGTTGCGACATCGGCGATGATGGCGGCTTGCGGTTCTTCCTCCATATAGGGGGTCCCCATTGGGGCATCTTCCGGCTGATCCGCGGAAGCCATGACCAGATGCTCTAGTTCGCCGCCGTAATAGCGGATGCGCTCGTGTTCTTCCTCGGAGAGGGGAGCACCGGTGAGCTCCTGTTCCGCCATTTGCTTGAGCGCTAGCGCGAGTTCTTCGATGTGTGTCAGGCTATCGGCATCCTGTTCACCCAGCAAGCTGCGGGAGGCAAGCCCATCACGGGTCATCGCTGCCAGAGCGGCAAGTCGTGCATAGAACTCTGGGACCGGTTCGACATAGCCGCGCGCAGGCAGTGGGTCGGGTGGGGTGGGCATCCAGCCGCCTCCCAGCTCGGCGTAGGTCTGTTTCGCATAGAGGATGGTATCGTGTTTGAGTTCGGCCCAGCTACCCAGGCTTGTATGCAACTGCTTATCGAGCCAGGCGGTGGATTGCATGAAGGTGGGGGTGCCTGTGCCAGGCTTTTCGAGGAGGGGATAGAAGGTGTAGAGCCAGGTGTTGTAGACGGTTTCAGCCCAGTCCTCGGTCGTCAGATTGCCGGTCCAGGTGCGCATCTTCTCCATTTGACCGATATAATTCGCGTAGTGGGTTTCCCCCATGGCGTCAAGAAGCTCATAGGCGCGTTCGGAGCCCATCGCAGCGAAAACATCAAGACCTTTGGGCAGCCCCCGCCGGTCGGTGTCGGTGCCGACGTTGCGGTAGATGAGTTGGCGGAAAATATAGGCATCTGGTACAAAGCGTTGTCCCATAAAGCGCAACCCCTTTGTTGCCTGGGTTTCATCATCGGTGACAGCGATGACCAGTCCAAGGATGCGTGGGGAGGGGAGTGCGTCAGCCGCGACGATAAAGCTTTGCAATTGTGCGTCATCCGCCAGGGTCACGAGCGGCGGGTTCTCGCCGTAGACCGCGTCAATCACGGGGATATAATCCAACGCCGTGAGATCATCGCTGCGCCCAACGAGGAAGGCTGTAGGGTCGTAGAGGTCAGCCCACGCGTCTAGTGCTGGACGTCCCGCAACCTGTGTGTTGCGTAGCGCCTGGACCAGGAGCAGCGCAGAGCGCGTTTCAGCTTCGCCAACGGCTGGATTCATGGTTTCCAGCCGGAAAGTCATCCGTCCGTACCACATCATACTCTTAAAGTAGGCGCGCAAATCCTCACTGCGGGTATAGTGCCCCCGCGGAATGTACTGGGTGTAGTCTTCGCCATATTCCAGGCCCGGGAAGATGGGTGAGAGTAGAATCCCATTGGCTGCTTCGATGAGCGCCAATTCGGCTTCGGCAAGTTCCGCGGCGTAGGTTGGAATGGGGAAGTCGGTATCGGCTGCTTTTCCTGCCACTGCGACGAAGGCGACGGTGCGTAGTGCAGCATCCTCCCATGGGCCGCCGCGCAATTGTTGGTATTGTGCATCTACTTGTTCGATGAGTGCACGGTTAAGCGATTTGAGCAGGGAATAGAAGTACTCCACTTCTGCCGTGCGCAGTGTTTTGTCGAACATGAGATGATAGACATGCAGCAGAGAGTCACTGGTGATGAAGATAGGGACGTTGGCGTAGCGGGCTTTTTCATACAGCATGAAGAACTCTTTTTCCTGAAGTCCGGGGCTGGCAACGACCCCATCGCGGGCGAGGCGGGCGCGTTGTTCATCTGAAAGCACCATCGGGATATGGACGTTGCTCAGGTCTGTGGCAATTACCGGTTGTACCAGCGCGGGCACGCCGTTCACCGGTTGGGGAGAGTAGGGCGCGAAGAGTGCTTTCGCGCGTGGCTGAGCAGGTGGGGTTTCAGGCTTTTCGGCGGTGGGCTTCGGCGTCGCGGGCGATTCCGTGGTGGCTTCCGGGGTCGCAGGCGCTTCTGTAACGGGCGCCTGGGTCGCCGGCATCTCCGTGACCGGGGATGGTTGGGTGGTTGGCGAGAAAATCTGACAACCACTCACAACCAATATCAGCGTTAATACGATCAATAGCAGGCGTGACGGGTCTTTCATACAGGGTTTCATAGATTAACCTCCCTCGAAACTACTCATGATTGCGAATACTCAGCCCAAGAAAGGACCTGGCGGATGGCCTTCTCTAATAAGACGTTGAAGGCTGGAGGAAAGTTCACTGTTGGATTTAATTGTAAGCGCAAGTCTGCATTGCGTCAATTCGAGGTGCGTTTTGGGTGCGTTTCATTCCGGGGGCGAAAATCTCAGGCGCCCCTACGGGACGCAGGGAAAAATTGATTTTTGGTGGTGGGGCTTTGCCCCACCACCAAAAATCAATCAAAGGAAAGGTGTTTGCATGATAGTCACCTTGCTTTTGCCCCAAAACTGAAACGCACCCTGCGTTTTTGTTGTGTATTTGGCTTCAATATTTACGCTCACCGTGACCCGGCGTCAGGTCACGGCTTTTGGGGGACCTAGCGCGGTTTGCCGAAATCCGCGATGAAGTAATAGCCCCATGAAGTTTTCGCTATACCAATGCCTACTTCGGTGAACCAGGTGGTGAGCAAAGTACGGCGATGTGGATCGTCAGGCGGAACCTCATCCATCCAGATATCAATGGCGCCTTGAGGCGTCTGGCGCTGTGCCCAGCACTCAGCCCAGCTGGTAGGGTTATAGCCTACCCGTAGAATCCGTTGTTTGATATCGGAACCATCAGAACCGGTGTGGCTGCACCAACCGCGTTCAGCACAGTCATTGGCGTGGGCTTGAGCTGCCTGTGCCAGGGTCTCGTTGTATGCGAGTGGCGGTAGGTTGTAGCTGGCGCGAACCTCGTTCATGATGCGTGCAGTTTCGTAGGGCCAGGCAGCGATATCCGCGGGTGGGGTCGTGGCGGGCGGAAGTGTGAGCACGGGGGTAGGTGCTGGCGTGTTCTCTGCAATGGCTGCTGTAGGGGCAGATGTGGGCGTCGCTGGAAGTGGTGTAGGCTCGGGTTCGGGTGCGCGTGCTACTGCCAGATTGCTAAGGGGTAGCACCAGCAGTTGCCCGGTGTAGATGGGGTCAGAGGCGCTGAAACCGTTTGCCGTTTCAATTTCGGCCATGGAAAGGTCGTAAGCCTTGGCGATTTCGCTGAGTGTATCGCCAGTATTCACTTGATAAAGGACCCAATACGGCGTTGACCCCACCCAGGCTGTAGGAGCGGGAATCTCCAATTGCTCACCCGTGCGCACAGTGGTTGAGGCGCCTTTGTGATTCTGTAGCTGGATTGCTGCCATAGGAACCTGGTATTGTATGGCGATGCCGAGTAGCGTATCACCGGGTTGCACCGCGTGTGTGGCAAGGGGCGCTGCCGGTGTGCCGGCAGCATTCAGGTCGACCGGCGGTAGTGCAGGGCCTGGCGTGGCCTGGAAATTGCCATCTGGCGGCATGGGTGCAACGGTAACGGTTGGTAGAATAAGCATGGTCAGGGTGGGCGTTATGGCAGCGTCAGAAATAGTGGCGGGAGTGGTTGGCGTCGCTTTACAGCTGGCGAGTATGACTATTAGCACCAGAATCCGAAGGGTGTGCCTGGATGGGCATTCGTGACAGTTCAGCGGGCTTCTGCGTTCCTTGTAGGCTCCGTTGTGCGGATTGGCGGCTTCGCCAACCCTGGGCGAATGCCGGCATTCGGTGAATGCTAGCGCCTCAGAGGCACTATGCAAGGCGTAGCGCGATTTCGGTCCGCGACCTGCTTTGAAAGCCCTGGATAGGTGCATTTCTTCCTTCTCGCTCCATTGAACCACTGGTGATTCTATTATAAACGCATTTCTCGCCTAAAGAGTGAAAACTATGCCCCGCGAGGGCGGAAGCGTTTCAGTCTGGGGGAAAGGTAAGAAATCACCTTTGCGCACACTCGCGGGGGCTGTTCTGTAGGGGATTGTTGTGCTACAATAACAGCATAAGATCATCGCAAAGGAGGTCCTCACTAATGGAAACGCGTGATTCGTTGTTACATCTGCTAACTGTAGCACGGGGTGATGCTCCCGCAACCCTCATCCTTCGTCATGGGCGCGTGCTCAATGTCTTTACCGGCGAGGTTTTGGAGACGGATGTGGTCATTGCTAACGACCGTATCGCAGCTGTCGCACCCGGTTATTCGGCAGTGGAAGAGGTGGAGCTTCATGGGCAATTTGTCGTCCCCGGTTTGATTGATACGCATGTTCACGTTGAATCTTCGATGGTATCTCCGCAGCAGTTCGCTCGCGCTGTTGTGCCGCATGGGATCACCACGGTGATCTCCGACCCGCATGAAATCGCCAATGTCGCGGGGGCCGAGGGAATTCGCTATATGATCGCGGCTTCAGAGGGCTTACCGCTGACCATCTTTGTCAACCTGCCTTCCTGTGTCCCGGCGACTTCCATGGGAACTTCTGGGGCAGACCTGGACGCGGAGGCGTTGCTGGCATTGCGGGGGTTGCCGCGCGTGTTGGGCCTGGCGGAATTCATGAACGTGCCTGGTGCTGTGTTGGGCTTGCCTGGTGCTTTGGAGAAGCTGCTGGCTTTTCGCGATGGGCATATTGATGGGCACTCACCTTCGGTGACTGGGCCCTGGCTTCAGGCTTATGTGGCAGCTGGACCCTCGACCGATCACGAGAGCATGACGGCGGAGGAAGCGCTGGAGAAAGTGCGTGCGGGGATGTTTGTTCTAATCCGTGAAGCAACAGCGGCGAAAAATCTACGCGCATTGGTCGCAGCGGTAACGCCAGAAAATTCTCGCCGTTTCGCTTTTGCCACCGATGACCGGCATCCGGCAGACCTTATCGAAGAGGGTAGCATTGACCATAATATCCGCCTTGCAATTGCTGCGGGGCTTGATCCTATCATGGTTTTGCGTATGGCGACACTCAATGCGGCGGAAGCCTTTGGCCTGCGTGACCGGGGTGCCATCGCACCGGGGCGGCGTGCGGATTTGGTGATTACGTCTTCGTTGGAAGAGTTCAGGGCGGGGCTGGTCTTTGCTGGTGGAAAGGTCGTTGCTCGTGACGGGAAACTGATTGGCGGATGGGCCTTCCCCGAGGTGGATGAGAGCAAGGTGCGGGGCAGTGTGCACGTGGATGCTGCGGCGCTCTCGTTCCGGATCCCTGTCCCGCCGGGGTGTGAGGGGGCGCGCCTTCGTGTAGTCGGATTGGTACCCGATCAGGTTGTGACCGAGCACCTGCTCATGGCTCCCACAGTGGCGGCGGGTGAGGCGGTGGCTGATACAAGCCGTGATTTGGTGAAGCTGGCGACGGTTGAGCGCCATCGCGGCACAGGAAATGTGGGGTTGGGCTTTGTTCATGGTATGGGGTTGCAAAAGGGCGCTATTGCTGGAAGCGTGGGACATGATGCCCACAACATCACCGTCGCGGGTGTCAACGATGCCGATATGCGTGTTGCAGTTCAGGCGGTCAAAGACCTTGGCGGAGGGTTGGTGGCGGTTCTGAATGGCGTGGTTTTGGGTAGCGTGCCGCTGCCGATTGGCGGCTTGATGTCTGATCGCACGGTAGAGGAAGTACAAGTGCAAATGGCCGGGCTGCTAGAGGCTGCGAGGGTGTTAGGCTCGCCGTTGTATGATCCTTTTATGCAGCTGGGTTTCCTGGCGTTGGAAGTGATTCCCAAGCTCAAACTCACCGATCAGGGTTTGGTGGATGTCGAAGCATTTGCTTTTGTCCCGCTTTGGGAATCGGCGGAATAAAGCTAGAGGATGTGTCAGGTACGCCCTAATCAAATGCCGGTTGCGTATGATTTTGGCCTTTTACCCATCTGTTGTTTAGATATGTGATAAAAGGGGGGTGCTTTATGGGTGGCGATACGGTTTTGGTTATCCAGACTTTGCAGGGAGAACAACAGGTCCCTTTATCTAAAGCCGAGTTCACGCTAGGACGCTTACCCGACAATGATATTGTGCTGTCGGATGCCCTGGTTTCTGGACATCATGCAAAGTTGGTGCGCACGCCACAGGGTTGGCAGATATTGGACCTCAATTCGAGCAACGGAACCTGGCTCAGGGGAGGGCGACTTGCTGCACAGACGCCGACTTTGCTTCAGCCGGGTGAAACACTGCAGCTGGGGAAATGTAACCTCACGTTGAAGGCCCTCCAGGCTGCCCCCCCCTTTCAACCAGGCCCGCAGACTCCTCAGGCAGTGAGCACACCGCCATCTATTGCAGATTCTTTCCAACCGACCATTCCGGCGGCACGTTCGGCAATGCCGGCACAGCCACCGGCTCCGGCAGCTCCCCCACCTCAGCCCCCGCCACCCTTTGTTCCACCAGCTGCTCCCATTGGGGGGCGCGCATTGGCGGTGTTGCAGGTGCGGCTTGCGCGCGGAGGACAGGATGAACATCCCTTGCCCGGCAACGATGTGACTTTGGGACGTGCTGATGATAACGATATCATCCTCGATGGTCCGCTGGTTTCGCGCCATCATTTACGTCTTTCCGTAGATGCAAATGGACAGGTCACGGCAATGGATCTGGGTTCCCTCAATGGCACACGTTATAATGGCCAACCGCTCTTCGCGCGTCGTCCGGTGCCCCTTCGCTCGGGTGATGAGTTACAGCTGGACGAGTTTCACCTGCGCGTTCGTGCGGTGACACCGCAGGCTCCGGCTCCAGCTGCGGTTGCATCACGTGTACGTTTTCAATCTGCGCCCCAACCCACGTTGATTGTGAATGTGCAGGGACATATTCAGAGAGTCCTTCTCACCAAACCGGTAATGGAAATCGGACGGGCGCCAGAAAATGACATCGTGATTCCCTCTTCACAGGTTTCCAGCCATCATGCACGCTTGCAGCAAAGTGGCGATACCTTCATTATTCAGGATTTGCAGAGCCGCAATGGACTCGTCTATAATGGGCAGCGCATCACGCAGCAGACATTGCGCGATGGAGAAACAGTGGCCATTGGGCAAGAAGTGCTGTTGCAGGTGCGGTTGCAAGCTGGCTTTGTGCCACAGGCGGCGCCGGCGGCTGTTCCTGGTATGGCTGTTCCGGTGCGCCCCGGTGTTGCCGCTCCCTCGGCGACACGGGTTCTATCCATGCAGGCTCAAGAGACGATTACCATCGGTCGTGCGCCGGATAATACCATCACGCTCGATCATCCGCAGGTCAGCCGTTACCATGCGATGATTGAGCGTCTGGGCACGCGTCAGCGCATTAAGGACCTCAAAAGTGCCAACGGAGTCTTCGTCAATGGGCAACGTATTGAGCGCGAAGCCTGGCTCAATGAAGGTGACGAAGTCCGCATCGGTGGCATTAAACTGCGGCTATCCGCAGACCACGTTCACCAGCTGGCTGAAGAAGGCGTACGGCTCGATGTTGTCCGTATCAACAAATGGGTCACCAAGAATAAGAACCTGCTTCAGGATATCTCGCTTTCGATTCAGTCACAGGAATTCGTGGCGCTGGTTGGGCTTTCTGGAGCGGGCAAATCAACCCTGATGGATGCCATCAACGGTTTCCGCCCGGCGACCCATGGGACAGTTTTGGCAAATGGCACCAATCTTTATCAGAACTTCGATATGTTCCGCAACGACATGGGTTACGTTCCCCAGAAAGATATCGTTCATACGGAACTCACGGTCTATCAGGCATTGGATTACGCCGCACAATTACGAATGCCTGCGGACACCTCAGCCGAAGAACGGCACCAACGTATCCTTGAGGTGATGGAAGACCTGGATTTGACCGAGCGCAAGGACTTGCCTATCCACAAACTTTCCGGCGGGCAGTTGAAGCGGGTTTCTATCGGTGTCGAATTACTCACCAAGCCACGGCTCTTTTTCCTGGATGAGCCAACCTCGGGCCTCGATCCTGGCACCGAATTCAATATGATGCGGTTGCTGCGGAAGCTGGCGGATCAGGGCCGTACGATTGTTTTGGTCACTCACGCCACCAAGAATGTGATGATGTGCGATAAGGTCATTATTCTGGTTCGCGGCGGGCGAATCGCTTACTTTGGACCGCCAGAAGATGCATTGGTATATTTTGACCACTACCGGACGGATCAGGAGCGGCGCGTCAAGGATATTGAATTCGACGATATCTACACAATCCTTGAGGATGAGAAGCGCGGCACGCCAGAGGACTGGGATCAACGCTACCGGCAATCGCAATCCCATCACAATTTCGTGACGGGGCGTTTGCGCGAGGTGCAAGCCGAGGCTGTACAACCGGTAGAGCGTGCGGTAACTCGCCAGAAATCGGTCAAGCGTGTTTCAGCGCTTCGGCAATTCCTGATTCTCTCGATGCGCAATCTCAAGATTATGACGCAGGATAAGGCGAGCCTGGCACTGATGCTGGCGCTTTCGCCCGTCATCGGGCTGGCCGATTTCATGTGGGGACGGCAGCTCTTTGACCCTGTATTGGGAGATGCCTTCAACATCATCACGATGTTGTTTATGATGGGGTTGATTTCTATTCTTGTGGGCGCTATGGCGAGTGTCCGGGAGATTGTCAAGGAAATTGACATCTATAAACGTGAACGGGCGATTGCGCTTAAGATTGCGCCGTACATATTTTCCAAACTTTGGGTGGGTATAGTGTTGGCGCTGTACCAGGCTGTAATCTTCCTCCTCACCAAGGCGCTGTTTGTTGGCTTTGCTCCGCCCGTGCTGACTATGGGGGCATGGCTGGCGGTCTTTGTTACCCTTTTCATTGGTTCTCTCTCGGGCTATCTGATGGGACTGGCAATCTCTGCCGGTTCACCCAATCAGATGGTGGCACTGCTGATGGTGATTCTTGTGTTGGTGCCGCAGTTCCTTTTCGCCGGAGCGTTGATGCCGCTCGACCTTATCCCCGGTGGACGCATTATTAGCTCGGCTGCGACAACGCGTTGGGCTTTTGGCGCCTTTGTGCGACTGGCAGGGGTGGGTGAGCAGCTAGCGGAGGATACCTGTTGGCCTCCTGAACGGACAATATCGGGCGCAGCTTTTGGTTGGAACGAATGGCTACAGCGTACTAATGATGAGAAGGCGGGTACCTGTAATTGCATGGGGACTGACATTTTTGCCCAGTGCAATACTTTCCCTGGTATTCTGAATCCTGAGTTTTTTGGGTTGGAGAAACCCACTGGGCGTGTTTTTGGTGGGAAGACTTATTCAAAGACTAGCGACCTGCAAGCTGCCGTGGTACGCGCTATCGAGGGATCAACTGCCTGGGCGGCGGTGGCGCGCCAACCCATAGCCCCGGACATGCCCAGCCCTGAGGTCTGTTTTGAGACGGATGAACAGCCGGCGACGCAGCCCTGTGTGGTTCCGCCTGCCCCTGAGGCGCAGCCGCAGGAGCCCTTGCCCTATGATCCCAACCAGGACTGTGCGCGTCCAGGAGCCTTTGAAAGTCCTGAGACAGTCATCCGGCAGTGCGAGACTTTCCGGCAGGCGTTGTTGGGTTATCAGGATGGGCTGGCGGAATGCCAGTCGGGTTTGGTGCAGCTGCATAGTGGGTTAGCAGATGCGTGCGCGGGTTTGAATGAGTGTGTTGGTGCTTCCAGTGCCGCGGGTGGGGAGATGCAGACGTGCATGGAAACCTGGCAGGC
>JAFGFB010000213.1 GCA_016931315.1 Anaerolineae bacterium | reverse complement strand
TGTCAAGGCCATGATGGTACAAGTGGTGCAGGAGTTTCACCAGACCCAGCCCCAAGGCTAATTTCCACCGAAATAGATACACTACCCTTCAAAATTGGGTATTGACATGCCCGCATTCTTGTGCTATACTGAAACCGATTTCAGAAACCGATTTCAGAAACCGATATCACTTCTCACTTTTCAAACAGGGTGGGACATGCCTCGTACAACCATTGCCGATGTCGCTCGTGTTTCGGGCTTTTCCCAAGCCACCGTCAGCCGCGTGCTTATGGGGCAGGCCAAACACATCCGTGAGGATACGCGACAGCGCATTCTGGATACCGTTGAGGCTTTAGGATATCACCCTAGCAACGCTGCTCGTAGCCTGAAATCCAAGCGCAGCTGCACCCTGGGGGTGGTAGGTTATGGCTTGGAATACTACGGTCCATCCTGCACCCTCTCCGGCATCGAACAGGAAGCCAGTAGAACTGGTTACACGATCCTCCTGCACCTCATTCGTCAGCCGGAAACCAATGATGTCGCCCAGCTGCTACAAGAAATGAGCTCCCGTTATGTGGATGGCATCATCTGGGCTGTCCCCGAAATCGCCAACAACCGCGCTTGGCTCAAAGAGAAATCGTTCAAACCATCGGTGCCTGTGGTTTTTCTGACGATGGAAACGCAGCCTGACCAGGTGATTGTTGCCGTGGATAACTACGGTGGGGCTTTGTTGGTTACACGCCACCTGATCACTCAGGGGTGTCAGAACATCGGTTTGATTACCGGACCCATGGATTGGTGGGAGGCGCGCGAGCGCAAACGTGGTTGGCGCGATGCGCTTGAGAGCGTGGGCATGTCGGCTTCAGAGAGTTGGGTTGTCGAGGGAAACTGGTCTACATCCAGCGGTGAGGAGGGTCTGGCGATTCTCCTCTCACAACACCCCGAGCTTGATGGCCTTTTCGCCTGTAACGACCGCATGGCGCTTGGCGCGTTGAAGACTGCGCGCGAGCGCTCCCTGCGGGTGCCTGAAGACCTGGCGGTGGTGGGTTTTGATGATATGCCGGATACGACCTATTATTGTCCCTCACTTTCAACGGTGCGGCAGGATATGATTGAATTGGGTCGTCTTGCCGTGAGGGAACTTGGTCGTGCAATTGAGGAGCATCAGAGCGACCAACCGCTCGCGCCGAAGACCGTTCTCCTTCAACCGGAGTTGTTGGTGCGGGAGAGTTCGCGCCTGAAGAGACCCTGACATATTTTTATCATCCCCGGCAATTGCTGGTGGAGTGTAGCGCGATTGAAAAGCCCAAGGAGATACCGACTCACGTGGCGGTAAGGGGTATCTCCTTGATCTGAGACAACTAGTAGCACCTGCGCAGGAGTGCGCCGGCGCGGCGCTGTTCGTTGTTCGTGTTCATTATACCTGAACATTTCCAAATGCCTACTTGGGTGTAGCTGTTCAGCGTTCTCCCATTGACCATTGTGAATCTAATGGCGCTTTAAGCCCAGATGGACCTATACATTCTTGAAATTGAAACTGGAAATTTCCGATTATCTTAAATAAAGGAGTGTCACATGCGAAAAACAACCTTGGGCGTTATTATTGGTAATCGTGGTTTCTTCCCCGATCATCTTTGTATCACCGGACGCGCCGAAATCCTTCAGGTGTTAGAGGAAGAGGGTATCAACGCTGTCATTTTGGGTCCCGATGACACGTTGTTTGGTTCAGTGGTGACCCTTGAGGATGCCATAAAGTGCGCCGCGCTTTTCAAGGCGCATGCTGCTGAGATTGATGGCATTCTGATATCCCTCCCGAATTTCGGGGAGGAGCAGGGCATTGCCAATGCCGTACGCCTGGCTGACCTGCGTGTGCCGGTGCTGGTGCAAGCCACTCCCGATGATATGAGCAAGTTGACGGGAGCAGACCGCCGGGATAGTTTCTGCGGTAAGATGTCCACTTGCAATAACCTGCGCCAGTACGGTATTCGCTACACTCTGACCACTTTGCATACCTGTTCACCCACTTCAGAAAACTTCCGCCAGGATTTGCGCCAGTTCGCCGCCACCTGCCGGGTTGTGCGGGGGTTACATCACGCTCGGATTGGCGTCTTAGGCGCTCGACCGGCAGCTTTTCTCACCGTGCGCTTTAGCGAGAAGCTGCTGGAAAAATCCGGCATCAGCGTTGAAACGATGGACCTCTCAGAAGCTTTTGGACGTGTGCAAAAGCACCACGATGATGATGCCAGGGTTCGGGCTAAACTGGCAGCGATAAAGGCTTATGTGCCGACCTGTGGAATTCCTGAAGTAGCGTTGCTGAAAATGGCGAAGTTTGGTCTGGTCATGGAGGATTGGATTGCTGAACAACATCTGTCGGCAACGGCGGTGCAGTGCTGGACTGCTATCGAGGAATATTTTGGCATTGTGCCGTGCACTGTGATGAGCATGCTCAGCAACACGCTTCAGCCTTCCGCATGCGAGACCGATATTACTGGCGCCATTGGGATGCTTGCCATGGTGTTGGCTTCTGGCAGCGCCAGCGCTATTCTGGATTGGAACAACAACTTTGCTGATGACCCCAATAAGGGCATTGTCTTCCATTGCAGTAACCTACCCAAAGCCTTCTTCAGCGATCCCAAAATGGATTATCAGGATATTATTGCTGGCTCTGTGGGTAAGGAAAACACGTGTGGCACCGTGGTTGGACGGATGCTTGCCAATCGCCCCTTTACCTATTGTCGGGTATCCACTGATGATGAGCGCGGGGTTATTCGCGCCTACCTCGGCGAAGGTCAGCTGACCGATGATACAGTCGAGACCTTTGGCGGCTATGGCGTGATTGAGATTCCAAACTTTCAGAAATTATTGCATTACATCTGCGCCAATGGCTTCGAGCATCACGTGGCGATCAACCTGTCGGAGTGCGCCGCTGCTGTAGAAGAGGCCTTCAGTAAGTATCTGGGTTGGGAAGTGTACCATCATCAGGGTTAGGTCGCGCCGCCTGTAAGGAGACTCTTGTGACGAACAGCAAATATACCATCGGCGTTGACTTCGGTACAGAATCGGGCCGTGCCGTGCTGGTGGATGTAGCAACCGGTGAAGAGGTGGCATCTGCCGTACATCCCTATGGCGATGGCGTTATTGATGAGCACTTGCCGGGCAGTGATAAGCCCTTGCCACCCGATTTCGCCCTGCAAAACCCTCAAGACTATATTGCGGTACTTCGAGAGACGGTTCCGGTCGTTCTGCGCGAGGGGCGTGTGAGCGCTGACGACGTGATCGGCATCGGCACTGATTTCACGGCATGTACCATGTTGCCGGTGACCGCATCCGGCACGCCCCTGTGTCAGCTCCCCGAGTGGCGTATGAATCCCTATGCCTGGGTCAAGATTTGGAAGCACCACGCCGCTCAGCCTGAGGCAAACCGGCTCAACGAGATTGCGCGACAGCGCGGTGAAGCCTGGCTTGATCTCTATGGCCGTAAAATTTCTTCCGAATGGTTCTTCCCGAAGATTTGGGAGACCTTGAACAAAGCCCCGGAAGTTTATGAGGCGTCAGGGCGTTATCTTGAGGCTGCGGATTGGATCGTGCTTCAGCTCACTGGCGAGGAAAAACGCAATGCCTGCACCGCCGGCTATAAAGCAATCTGGAACAAGGAGCGGGGGTATCCCTCTGATGATTTCTTCGCGGCGCTTTCGCCCCGGCTGCGCCACGTGGTGGATGAGAAACTCTCGCGCCAGGTCTACCCGTTGGGGCAGCGCGCTGGCGGGCTTACACCTGCGATGGCTGAACTGATGGGGCTGCGTGCCGGCATCGCAGTGCCCGTGGGCAATGTGGATGCTCATGTCGCTGTGCCGGCTTCTACGGTGGTGGAGCCGGGTCGCCTGGTGGCGATCATGGGCACCTCAACCTGCATCATGCTGTTGGGTGAGAAAGAGCGTCTGGTTGAAGGGATATGCGGTGTCGTTGAGGATGGCATCGTTCCCGGTTTCTTCGGCTATGAGGCAGGGCAGTCGTGTGTAGGAGATCACTTTGCCTGGTTTGTTGAGAATTGTGTGCCGCCGGAGTATCACGAAGAAGCTCAGCGGCGTGGGCTGAACCCACATCAATGGCTGGAGCAGCAAGCGGCTCAACAGCAACCCGGGGAACACGGCTTGATTGCTCTGGACTGGTGGAACGGCAACCGTTCTGTATTGGTGGATGTGGATCTCACCGGTCTGTTGTTGGGCGCGACCCTTGCCACCAAACCCGAAGACATTTATCGCGCGTTGATTGAAGCCACCGCTTATGGCGCTCGGGTGATTATCGAGGCTTTCGACCACAACGGTGTACCGGTGAATGAGATTGTCACCTGCGGAGGCTTGCCCGGGCGCAATAAATTGCTGATGCAAATTTACGCGGATGTGACGGGGCGGGAGATCAAGGTTGCAGGTACGGACCAGGCCGGAGCTTTCGGTTCCGCGATGTTTGCCGCAGTGGCAGCTGGAAAATCCATGGGTGGCTATGCTTCCATCTTTGATGCAGCACGGAGCATGGCGCGCCTGCAGGATGTGGTTTATAAACCGCGTCGGGCGCACAAAGCGGTCTATGATCAGCTTTTCGCGGAATATCTGACACTTCACAACACCTTTGGGCGCGGCGCAAACGACGTGATGAAACGCCTCAAAGCCTTACGGCAGCGCATGCTGGTCAGGGTATAGGGAAATTGCATGTTAGAGCAACTGAAGGAAGAACTCACACGACTGCACCTTGAACTACCGAAAAATGGCTTAGTCAAGTGGACGGGCGGCAATGTCAGCGCCAGGGACCCGCACACCGGACTGGTGGTCATCAAGCCAAGTGGGGTGCGCTACGAGGAGCTACGTCCGGAGCATCACGTCGTTGTGACACTCGGTGGTGAAGTCGTCGAGGGAGAGCTCAAACCATCTTCGGATACGGCAAGCCACCTCTACATCTATCGCCACAAAGCTCATGTCTACGGCATCGTGCACACCCATTCACCGTATGCCACAGCCTTTGCCGCTCTGGGCAGGGCGATCCCGTGTTGCCTCACGGCGATTGCTGATGAGTTTGGCGGTCCTATTCCTTGCGCTGATTTTGCGCTGATTGGCGGTGAGGAGATTGGTAGACAAGTCGTCGAGCATTCCGGCTCGTCGTGTGCGGTTTTGCTCAAGCAACATGGAGTTTTTACTTTCGGGGAGACAGCCACCGCAGCCGTCAAGGCCGCAGTGATGGTAGAAGATGTCGCAAAGACGGTGTGGCTCGCGCTCCAAATGGGGGAGGTGAAAGAACTGGATCAAGAGAGTATCACGCGATTACATGATCGGTATACCCACGTCTATGGCCAGTGAAGCACAGCGCGTCCCTGTGGAAACGCCACACTCCAAGAGGTGTCAACATCCGTGGCCTCTTCACAAACCTCGAAACTTGTGCTGCTCCGTGCGAACATTGGTATCGGGAACGCCACGCTTCGGCGTGGCTCCGAGAGGTGTCAATATCTTTTGTGTCCAGGTTCCAGTTGATTTTTCTAGTCTAAGGAGGATTGAAATGAAGTCGCGGATTCTGTATGGTGTTTTGCTCATGGTGTTGGTCTTCGGATTGGTAGGCTGCGGCAAGAAATCTGCCGGTCCTGCATGTGCACCGAATTGTGAGTACAAGGATATGGTTGTTGGTTTCCTGCAGACTGGTTCTGAAGGTGGTTGGCGTGCTGCCAACTCAGCCTCCTTCCGGGAAACCGCAGACCAGCTGGGTCTCACGCTCAAGTTCTACGACTCCCAAAATGATCTCGCGCGTCAGGTCGCCGGTTTCCACCAGTTCAACCAGGACCCCGATGTGAACGTGATTATCCTGGCGGCGCTCGAGACCACCGGTTGGGAAGAGGTCCTGAAGGAGGCTCAAGAATCCGGCAAGGTCGTAGTTTTGGAGGACCGCCGTATTGATGCTTCTGAGGATATGTATGCCACCTACATCGGCTCTGACTTTGCCGAGGAAGGGCGCAAGGCCGCCAATGAGATGTGCAAGCTGCTCGAGGGCATGGCGGGCACGAACGTTTGGGAGCTGGTGGGCAATGTGGGCTCCTCCGCTGCCAAGGACCGTGGTCAGGGTTTCCGTGAGACGATGGATGCGTGCGGCATCCAGGTTACCAAGAGCCAGACCGCCAACTGGAGTATCACCGAAGGTAAAGAGGTGACTGAAGCCTGGCTTAAGGAAACGCAGGACGTTCAGGGCATCTTCGCGCAAAACGATGAGATGGCTCTTGGCGCGATTGAGGCGCTCAAAGAGGCGGGTCTCAAACCCGGCGTGGATGTCAAGATTCTCTCGGTGGATGCAACCGCGGGCGCTTTTAAGGCGATGCTTGCCGGTGAGCTGAACGTGACCGTGGAGTGCAACCCCCTTCTCGCGCCGCAAGTCTACGAAGCCGCGCTCAAAGCCCTCAATGGCGAGACGCTGCCCAAGTGGATTCCTTCGCAAGAAGGTGTGTTCAGCGCCGATATGCCGAACCTGCAGGAAATTGCTGACGGTCGCAAGTACTAGACGTTCTTCGAACAGAACTTCTTCCCAACATCTTCCCCAATGTCTGGGCAAGATCCGAGAGTTTGCATGACTGTGTCATAGAAGTTTCTGTAGGGCCAGTTGGGGAGCAGCGCTCACGTAACGCTGCTCCCCCGCCAAACTATCCGATTCTTTTTGTAAAAGCTGAGGTAGCACAATGTCAGATGCTGATTACGTGGTAGAGATGGAGCGCATCACTAAGGCCTTTCCTGGTGTGCAGGCGCTTTCCAATGTCCATTTCTCCTTGCGGCGCGGCGAGATTCACGCCATTGTTGGAGAAAATGGCGCGGGGAAGTCCACACTTGTCAAAATACTGACCGGGGTTGAGAAGCAAGATGCGGGGACGATTCGCCTGGATGGCAAAGTTGTCATGGTCCGCTCCCCCTTGCATGCTCAAGAACTGGGTATCAGTACGGTATACCAGGAAATCAACCTGTGCCCCAATCTGTCGGTCGCCGAAAACATCATGATTGGTCGTGAACCCAAGCGTTTGGGGGGCATTCATTGGAAAGCTATGAATGCTCATGCTCGGGAGTTCTTGCTCCAACGGTTGAGCATTGATATTGACGTGACTCAGAAGCTGGCGACCTATCCCGTGGCGATTCAACAGATGGTCGCCATCGCGCGCGCACTTGAGATTTCATCCGCGAGAATACTGATCCTGGATGAGCCTACTTCCAGCCTCGACGTCAACGAGACGGCACAGCTCTTCCAGGTCATGCGCAAGTTGAAGGGCGAAGGCGTGGCCATCATTTTCATCACGCACTTTCTCGATCAGGTTTACGAAATTTCCGACCGAATCACCGTTCTCCGCAATGGGACACTGGTGGGGACCTTTGAGGCTTCTGACATCTCCCGTCTAGAACTGATTGCCAAGATGATCGGTCGTAGCCTTACCGAACTTGACGAGATGTCCGGGATTAAGCTCGAAAGCCGCAAACACATCAAGGATACGGCCCTCGTGCAAGCCGAAGATCTGGGCTTGACAGGGGTTATGGAGCCTTTCGACCTCGAACTCCATGCGGGTGAGGTGCTTGGCATCGCTGGCTTATTGGGGTCAGGCCGCACGGAAATCGCGCATCTCCTTTTTGGCATCGAAAAACCCGATAGCGGGACGTTGAAGATGGCAGGAGCGGTAGTTGAGCATTTTTCGCCTCTGGCCTCTATCGGTCGGGGTGTCGCCCTCTGCCCGGAAGATAGAAAAGAAGCTGGCATTATTGATGATTTGACGGTCCGGGAGAACATCATTCTGGCTCTCCAGGCAAATCGGGGCTGGTTCAGATACCTCAGCACCCAACAACAATACGAGCTTGCCGACCGGTATATCAAGCTGTTGAACATCGCTACCCCCTCGGCGGATCAGTCGGTCAAGAATTTGAGCGGCGGCAATCAGCAAAAGGTCATTCTGGCACGCTGGCTCGCGACGAACCCCCAAGTCCTGATTCTTGACGAGCCTACCCGGGGCATTGATGTGGGTGCTAAAGCCGAGATTCAAAAACTGGTGCTCTCCCTGGCTGAGGAGGGCAAGTCCTGTGTCTTTATCTCCTCGGAACTGGATGAGGTGTTGCGCACCAGTCACCGCATCATGGTTTTGCGGGATCGGGCAAAGGTCACCGAATTCAGTGGCGAAGTGGATCAGCAGCGCATTATGCAAGCCATGGCGGGGAGTGAAGTATGAGCAAGTCGAAATTCTCTTTTAATTTCCGAAAGATCACGGAGAGCAGGCTCTTTTTTCCCCTGGTTGCCCTGGGCTTGATTTTGCTCTTCGACCTCATCGCGGTCCCTGGTTTCTTCAGGATTTCCACGCGCGAAGGTAACCTGTATGGCAACCTGATTGATATCGCCCGCAACGCTTCGACCGTTTCTTTACTGGCAATCGGCATGACCTTGGTGATTGCCACCGGCGGTGTAGATCTGTCCGTTGGCGCCATCATGGCGATTTCTGCCTCGGTAGCCGCGATTCTGATGAATCCCTACGTCTTGGCTACAGAGCTGCCGCCGCACATTATGAAATTTATGAGCGATCCCAATTTTACTTACCAACCGCTCTGGATTGTGATTTTGGCAACCTTGATTGTGGCTACAATTTGTGGCTTGTGGAACGGGTTGCTGGTCGCCTACGGGAAAATACAGTGTATGGTGGCTACGCTTATCTTGATGATTGCCGGTCGCGGCATTGCGCAGCTGATCACCAATGGGGTGCGAATCCAGATTTTTTATGAACCTTATGCCTTCATTGGGCAAGGATGGATCATCATTTTGCCTTTCTCTCTCTATCTGGTCGCCATTGTGTTTGTCTTAGCGTGGCTCCTGACTCGTCGAACCGCTATCGGTATGTTCATTGAGTCCGTGGGCACCAATGCCCGTTCCAGTTTCTTTAGTGGCATTGATGAAAAACGGGTGAAATTGTTGGCCTACACTTTCTGCGGTTTCTGCGCCGGTATCGCCGGTCTGGTTGCCAGTTCAAACATCAAGACTTCCGATGCTTTTAATCTGGGCGTGGCAAAGGAATTGGATGCTATCCTCGCAGTTGTTATCGGGGGAACAATGATGTCGGGCGGGCGCTTTTCGCTCCTTGCCAGTATCGTCGGTGCGTGGGTGATCCAGGCGATTACCACATCCATGTACGCGGTTGGGGTTCCGGCATTCGCTTTGCAAGCGATCAAGGCGGTGGTTGTAATCCTTGTGGTTCTCCTGTACTCGGAGCAAGTCAGGAATTTCGTTCAGAAAATCAGCGCGCGGAAAGAGGCTTGAGCATGGGGCAGAAACTAAGCACGCTACTTTCCCGGTATCAGAGGTTTATTCCGGTGCTGGCTACAGCGGCGCTGGCCTTCGTGGCCTACGCTGTGGGTGCTATTCTCTATCCGGGAATGCGCAACCCTCAGGTGTTCTTCAATATCTTTCGTAACAACTCCTATCTTCTGATCAGCGCTATCGGCATGACGCTTGTGATTCTGACGGGTGGTATTGATCTTTCCGTGAGCGGTGTAATGGCCCTGACGACGGTTGCTGCTGCCGCGTTGCTTCGCGAAGGCTGGAATGCCTGGCTCGTGATCCTCCTTATGTTGCTTATGGGCATGGCTCTCGGTGCTGTTATGGGCAGTTTTATTGCCTACCTCAAGGTGCAGCCGTTTATCGCTACGCTTGCGGGAATGTGGTTTGCCCGTGGCATGTGCTTTTTCATCAGTGATGACGCTATCGCCATCAGTAATAATCGCATCTACACGATCCTCGGTCAGACAAAACTTCTCATTCCCGGATTGAGCAATCCTGAGGCGCAGACGGGAGCCTATATCTCTATCCTTGTCGTTGTGGCGATGTTGCTCCTGGCAGTGATGATGTATATCAGCCACTATACACGTTTTGGTCGCACGGTTTATGCCATAGGTGGTAACGAGGGACGTAATGAGAATTCCGCACGTTTGATGGGTTTGCCTGTCAATACCACCAAAGTGCTGGTCTATACACTCAACGGTTTCTGCTCTGCGCTTGCGGGCATTGCGTTGAGCATTTTTGTGCTTTCTGGACACGGACTCTATGCTAACGGCGCCGAACTGGATGTGATTGCCGCCGTGGTGATGGGCGGTACCATGCTTACGGGTGGCGAGGGCTATGTTTTAGGTACGCTTTTTGGCGTTCTCATCTTTGGCATTACACAAACCCTGATTCAGTTCAACGGCAATTTGAGTTCCTGGTGGACACGAATCGTCATCGGCATGTTGACGTTGCTCTTCATTGGCGTTCAGAGCGCGTTGGCGGCGCGCAAGGGTGGGCATGGGGCGCGAGCCGCACGCCCTGTCGCCACTGCTACGCGGCGGCGACGCCTGTTAGCGTTGGGTGGCGTGAGTGTTGCCTTGCTCCTGATTGCCGTTATCGCAACCAGCCTTCTGCGCACCCCACTGGGGGGCGGACCTATAGATGGAACCTCGACTTCCAGTTCAGCATGTCAGCTCCAGCCCTATCGTCTTGATACAGCCAGTACATTTGTGGCGAATGGCGCAGTGATTACTTATGAGCGCAATGGTGGACCTAACTGCATTGATGAAATCTATGCCATTTATTCCGACGGGCGCATCGTGGGCGATAACGGCGTAACGACTATTGAGCACCGTGTATCGCCGGAGGAGGTAGACACCCTGCTTGCCGGCATCGTTGGCTACGGCTGGTTTACGGACGAGATGTATGATACCTGGCATACGCCCTGTGGTCAGTGCTATGGGTATTATGTGACCGTAACCTTTGGTGGTCAGGAGAAAACCGTCAAGGGCGTGGATGGCGGCACGGATGCTCCTGCTGATTACTGGCAGGTAGTTTCATTGGTTAAAACCATCGTGCCACGGTTTCCATAGCTGGCATGACACGGAATTCCGCTCCAGGAGAATGCTGCATGAAACCTAAGAAAGCGTTAGTATTGATTCTGTTATGTGCGATGTTTTCTTTTGCCTGCAAATACGTTGTTCTGCCTGAAGGAATTGATTCAACCTCAGGTGGGTCGAAAGGGTGGACTGCGGTTGCTACCGGGGTTGAATCTATAGATGACAAGTTACGCATTCATCTTACCATCCGCAATGAGACTAACGACTGGAGTGCCATGACCGCGGCGCCAGATAAGCCTGCGCTGCTCTCTGTTGATGCTAACACAACCAATTGCGCTACTGTCTTTGTCAGTTCGGGAGGGCACCGCCTGGCGCCGGGTTTTCAGATGCGCGGCTATATCGGCGGTACGAAGACTGAACCGGTGACGCAGCTGCTTTACGTTGAGTGTGAGGGCGCAACGCTTGCGGATGGAGCCACGCTCACGGTTGACTACATCTACTTCACGGGGCAGTTCAATTACTATGAGCCTGAGGCGAATAAGCGCGATGGCAGATTAGAAGTGGATCTCAGCGCGTTGGCTACTGACCTCACCTACCCCATCGCCACAGCTGTTGAGGGATTGCTGCAGCCGCCGGATGCTACACTTACGGCGATCAATGATGTGGCGCTCACGCTTGCCAAGATTGAGCGCACGTCTGAAGGTTTCCGCTTTAGTTGGAAAACCGCCAATCCAGGCGAATATCCTTCTTATGTTCACATTGGCAATCCACCGGTTATCGGGGCTGATGGCATCATTTATGGCTTGTATGAGATTCCTGACCTTGCCTCTGTGCCTATCACCCCTGCCGGCGGTGAGGCTGAATGGGCTACCGAAGTGGCAGCGCCACAGAATGTGGCGGCGCCACAGGAAACCAACAGTCTCATCATGCTGTTGAGCGTAGAATCCGGGAAACAGCGTCTGTATGCCAATTACGCCATAGACCTCTCGGGATACTAGGTCTTCCATATCTCTCCGCCACGCTCTTTTGGATGAGGGTTTTTCGCGCCGCAGCACGAAAAACCCTTTTCTTATGCACTCTGTAGACGAGTTTGAGGTTGTTGCCTCCCAGCGTGAAATGCGTTTCAAATGGACTGGCGAGCCTTAAAGGGAGCGCAGCTTCTTCCAACTGCTACGCGTGCCCAAATCGCCACTGTCTTTGACGTAAAACTTGATACGCCTATAATGACCCTAGACGACCTCGTGTCGTGCTTTGGGCCTGTGAATCTATAAGTTCCCGTTTTTACTGGAAAAACACGGCAAGATTCGGGATATTATACTTTCCAAGACCCTTTGATCGTGTCCGGTGGCAGGATCATTCCACCCTCCTGTTCCTGAATTGCAGGAGCGCTCTCAGAATGCCGGGCTGGAGCCTAGGGCTGCCAAGCCCCGCGTTCCCGATGGCGGGATCGGTCCATCATCCTGCCTCTGAATTGCCGGGAGCTGCAAATGGCGCCAAACTTCATCCACACACGGCCTACCCTGGGTGTTCTAGCCGGCTGGCAATTTGCCTGGACGGCGACACCTTTCAGTTACCTCGATCCTATCTTCCAGGGGATTTGTCTTGCCGCGAGGGATTTGGGCTGCAATGTGCTCCTGGGTTGCGGCATGGGCGGGTGGGCTGCCGAGCAGGGCGCCTTGCGCACTGCCTGGCCCCTCATCTCCCCTGAGTCAGATTTTGTACCTGTCGGGCCATGGAATACTGACGGTCTCATGGTCATCAATCCTCTGCATTCTGAGCTGCGTTCACGCTATTTGCAGGACTTACGTGCAGCTGGGCACCCGCTGATCTTCATTGGTTCTGGTGAAGCCGGCCCTACGATTGTCGCAGATAATCGCAGTGGCATCTTTGAAGCTCTGCGCCATCTTGTGGCACACGGGCATCACCGCATCGCCTTTATTGCGGGTAGCCGTGATGATCTCGAGGGCGATAGCGGGGAGCGCTTACAAGCCTACTATGATGGCGTGCTGGAGCATGGACTGGCAGCGGACCCCCGTTTGATCGTCTGGGGGCAGCATACCTATGCTCGGGGCTATGATGCCATGCACGAGATTCTGGAATCCGGCGCTCCCTTTAGCGCCGTTATCGCCAGCAATGATGAATCCGCGTTGGGTGCAATGCAGGCGCTCCAGGAGCGTGGTTTGCGGATTCCACAAGACGTGGCCTTGATTGGTTTCGATGATCGTCCGGAGAGCGCTGTTCAGACGCCCCCGCTCAGCAGCGTGCGGATTCCTCTGCGTAAACTGGGCTATCGTGCGGTTGAAGTCCTCTGGCGCTATCTCACAGGGCGTGCAGAAACGCTTGAATCGGACGTGGTCCCCATAACCTTGATGCTGCGCGAGTCTTGTGGTTGTGGGGCACACGTTGTGCTCAGTAGTAGCGCTCGACGTATTGAGGCGCCGGTATGTCTGTCTACTCGCGAGGCACTGGTGCAGGCGATGACTGAGGTGCTCTTGGTGGAAGCCCAGGGACTTGCTCGCGACGATCTTGAGGCATTGTGCCTGCGTCTGGTGCAGGCTTTCTATCTCAGTTGCGCACAGGAGGACGCGACCATCTTTCACGCTGCGTTGGAAAGCATTTTGCAGCAGGTTCGGCTCAGCGGTGATGAGGCCCACAGCTGGCAGGCAGCGCTCTCGTGCATGGAATCCGCTTTAGACGCCCCGACGGAGACCTTGCCCCCACATGCACGTACCAGGGCGCGGGCTTTATTGGCTGGCGCGCGTGTCGTGATCAGCGCCAACATCCAGCGGCAATATCTTCAGCGGCAGGTGCAACAGCATTGGACACTTTACCAGCTGAGCACGTTGACCACACGCCTGCTTACCGCGCACAATGCGACGCAAGTGTATGACATTCTAGCGCAGCACTTGCCAACCATGGGGATCTCTCTCGCGTGGATTGCGCTGTTCGAGGATGAAGGTGCGGGCGCCACGGCGCAAGCGACGTTGAATGTGATTGTTCCTCTAACGCCCGGCCAAACCCAACCGGCGCTGCATTTCCACAGCCACGAATTTCCTCCAAATTCGCTGTCGCCGACGGAACGGCCTTTTAGTCTTGCGCTTTTCCCGCTGACCAGTCCGCGCGGGCAATTGGGTTTTGTGGTCTTTGACACAGCTCAACTCGACCTCTATAGCGCCATTGCCCAACAACTCGTCACGGCCTTGCATAGTGCACAGCTTTATAGCGAAGCGACTGAGGGGCGGCGTTTGGCGGAGCAAGCCAACGAACTCAAGAGTCGCTTTCTCTCAACGGTCAGCCACGAGTTGCGCACCCCGCTCAACTTGATTGTGGGCTTGAGTGGGATGTTGTTACAGGCAGACGACGAGGGGAACACGTCGGCGCCGGCGTCCTATCGCAAAGACATCGAACAAATCTCTGCTAATGCGCAGCACCTTGGCGGCTTGATTGGCGATGTGCTCGATCTTGCCAGCAGCGATGCGGGTCAATTGAGGCTAAACTATGCATACGTTGACGTAGGCGCCACCTTGCGCATGGTTGCGGAAACAGGACGGCAGATGGCTGAGGCAAAAGGCTTGGACTGGAACACGCGCTTGCCCGATACTGGTCCTTGGGTGTGGGGTGATCGAACTCGCTTGCGGCAAGTGGTGTTGAACCTGATTGATAATGCTGTCAAATTCACTGCGCAAGGGCAGGTTTTTCTGGGTCTGGAGTCTACCGCGGATACGGTCACCGTCACAGTGCGTGATACCGGCTTGGGAATTCCGACTGTGGAGCAAGACGAGATTTTTGGCGAATTCCGTCGCTCTGAACGCAGTCGGGTCCGGGGTTATCGCGGGCTTGGCTTGGGTTTGGCAATCTGCAAACGCCTGGTCGAAATGCACGGTGGCGTCATCGGGGTACACTCTACTGGTGAGGAAGGCTCCGGTTCGGTGTTTTACTTCACCTTGCCCGTGGTGGAACCGCCTGTGTCTCCGGCAGGAGGAGTGCTATCCGGTTCTCCGATCTCCGCCGGTGTCCTCATCATCACGCATCGTATGGGCAATGGAGCGCAACTTCAAACACATTTGACGTCGCAGGGCTTGGATGCGCATCTGGTGTTTTGCGATGAAAATCCAGACTGGTTCACACAGCTGATGGCTTTTCCTCCGCTGGCGATTGTCATAGACGTGAGCAACGCCCCACAGCAAGGCTGGCGTGTGTTCCGTGCCATCAAGAGCTACCCTCAGACCCAACACTTGCCGGTACTATTCTATGCACTGTCGCAGGATAGTGGTGCGGTTCTGGAGTTCGACTATCTCACCAAGCCCATTGAGGTGACGGAGTTGGCGCGGGCACTTGATCAACAGGCACTTGCCCCTGATGCTGCTGGCAGCCCTGCACTGGCAGCTAAAACTGTTTTGGTGGTGGATGATGACCCTGCTACATTGGAGCTGCACGCGCGGGTTGTTGCCCAGGCGCATGCGGCTTCCAATCGCGTCCTCAAGGCACAGAATGGGCGCGAAGCGTTGGAGATTTTGGGACAGGAAGCGGTTGATTTGGTGCTGCTGGACCTGATGATGCCCCAGATAGATGGCTTCGGAGTGCTGCGGACGATGCGCGCGCATGATGCCCTGCGCCGGATTCCCGTGATTGTGTTGACCGGACAGACGTTGACCGAATCTGAGATGGCGCAACTGGACCAGGGCGTGGCTACTGTGTTAAGCAAAGGGGTGTTCAGTCTTGAGGAGACTCTGGCGCACATTGATGCTACCTTGGAGCGTCATCGCAAGCTCGGGGAGGAGACGCAGCGCCTGGTGCGCCACGCGATGGCGTATATCCATGAGCATTATGCTGAACCGATTTCGCGCGCGAGTCTTGCCCGGTATATCGCATTCAGTGAGGACTACCTGACTTATTGTTTCCGCAAAGAGCTGGGGGTGACTCCCATTACTTATCTCAACCGCTTTCGCGTGAATCAAGCCCGACAGCTGTTGCTCGAGACCACCAAGAGCATTACCGAGATTGCGCTGGATGTGGGCTTTTCCGATAGCGGTTACTTTAGCCGTGTTTTCCGGCGTGAGGTAGGGATGTCGCCTGAAGCTTATCGCCAATCCTGAGTATTCCTTTCCTCCAATGGGTGCGAACCCTTTGCGCCCTCTTTCTTCTCGTATGACATCTATGAAATGTCCATATCCCGCACGCTTTTCTTCTATCTGAATATCACACAACCGTATAGAATGAGAGTATAAATGCCAATATTCTGCGTCCCCAACGGAATATTTGCTCCAATCTTGCGGATCAGGATTGGAAGACATAAGGTTGGCACCGGCATCCGGATGTTTGATCTGTATTGGAATTACAGTGTCAGATAAGGAGGATGAGCATCACCAATTCAAAGGCTGCGGGCTATATCAACAGTTCATACTCAAGTGTTAATAACGTTCAAATCACCTGATCAGCTGTAAAGGGGGTTACTACATGAAGTTGAAAACCGTATTTCTGACGATGGTATTGATCCTGGGCTTGCTCTTTGGAAACAGCATGTTTTTTGGCTCCGTGAGACCGGCGACAGCATATCCCTCTGATGAGCAGCCTGAATCCGTGGCGCCTTCAGCCATTCAGACTCAGAACCAATCGCAGTCTGCCTCTCTCCCCATCCTCGCCGATTTCGAGACGGAGAACGTGGACGCATGGTTCACGTATGGCGATTGGGGGAATGGGGCGGTGCTTGACAAGAGCGTGGCACTTACTACTACACTCTCTGCGTTGGGGGTGACCAGTAACACCGTGATGCTGGTGGATTACGTCGCCGCGGGTTGGGGTGTGGGTGTAGGCAAGGACACAGTCCCCTTCCAGGACTGGAGCGCCTACGATGGCTTCAGTTTCTGGTTCCAGGGCACCAACTCCGGCGTACAATTCAAGATCATCCTCACGGAT
>JAFGFB010000212.1 GCA_016931315.1 Anaerolineae bacterium | reverse complement strand
TGCCGCTCGCACGCGGCTCCAATCTCCGTCAACCCCACTTTTTCCACTCTACGCCCTCAAACTGGCCTCACCTGCTACGAATGCCCACTATGGGGGTGCGCGGCGCTTTTCCGCATTTGGTGTTGACATGCCATGCCGCCCGGGGCTAAAGCCACCGGGCTACGAGACGACGCCCGGTTTACCGGGCTCAGAAACGCCGTTGGGCGAGGTGGTTATGCAAAAAAGTGCATCACACGCTGGTTACACAGGTGCGCGGCGCTTTTCCGCATTTGGTGTTGACATGCCATGCCGCCCGGGGCTGAAGCCACCGGGCTACGAGACGACACCCGGTAAACCGGGCTCAGAAACGCCGTTGGGTGAGGCGGCTATACAAAAAAGTGAATCACACCTACACTATGGGCATTCGTAGCAGTTCGGCGGGTTTCTGCGTACCCTGTGAGGCTCGCAGTGCGAATGGGCTGCTGCGTCAAACCCGGGCCGAATGCCTTGCTCCCGCTTCAGACGTTGCGTAAGGGGCGTAGCGCGATTTCGATCAGCGACCTGCTACGAAATTCCACTATAGGGTGCGTTTCATTCCGGGGGCGGAAATATCAGGCGCCTCGTAGAGGCACATAAGAAGAGTGATTTTTCGCGGCGCGGCGAAGCCGCGCCGCGAAAAATCACTCAGAGAAAGGCATTTGCATGACACTGGAGAGAAGGGAAGAGGTGTTTCCGGTGCGATAGCTCCGCAAACCTGAGCGTCTTTAGGAGACGCTCAGGTCGCGGTTGCTACGGGCGGCACCTCTGATCTATTCGATACCCCAGAGGCGCACCGTGCCGTCGCTGGCGGCGGTGATCAACAGCCGCCTATCAGCAGAGAAGGCGAAATTCCGCGCCGGATACTCAAGCCGGTGGAGCAAAGCGCCGCCCGCAGCTTCCCAGAAATAGAGTGCGCCATCCTCGCAGCTCGCCACCAGCAGGCGGCTATCGGGCGAGTAAGCCAGCTGCACAATCTCTGCTGGCACAGGCAATGCGCCCAGAACCGTGCCGGTCGCGATGCTCTGAATGGGTACGGTGAGGTCTTTGTAGCAAGCGAATTGGGAGCCATCTGGGCTGACCACTGCTCTCTGGCAATTGGGTATGGTGATCATCGCTTGCGTGGTGGGCGCATCCCACAATACCGCGCCATACTCGCTGAAATACGTGAGCGCCACGCGCGTGCCATCTTCGCTCAGCGCGATGCGGCTAACGCGCTCCCCATAGTCGCCCAGCGTCGCCAGGCGCGTGCTTGTTGGCAGGTCCCAGAGCGAACCATCGGTAGCATGCGCTACAGCCAGACGTTGACCATCGTGCGTTACCGCGAATTTGGTCAATCTTTGGTCTAACGTCAGTGTGCCGGCGCTAGCTCCAGAGAAGGGGTCCCAGAAGCGCACCTCGGATAGCTCTGCAATGCCGATCAGTACCCGTCCTTCTGCATCAAATGCCAGGCTGACCAGTGAGTTCTCCAGCCCTGGTGCAATCACCGCCAACCGCTCCAGGCGCCCGGTATCCCAGGTTTCCACGCGTGTGTTCCGCCCGTAGTAGGTCCCCCGGTTGGCAGCGAGCAGGCTTCCGTCCGCACTGAGCGCCACCTCCCAGGCGCGGTCGTAAAAGCCCGGTTGCTCCGCGAGAACGGCATCTGCCGTCACATCGAGCAGGCGCAGGGCGCCATCTTCTTTGACGATAGCCCGGCTGAAATCTGGGGTGAAAATCACGCTCAGCCGTCCTGCGCTCTTCAGGGTGAATGTTCCCTGCGATTCAAGGGTTGCGACATCCCAACAGCTAATAGCATCTGCAAACACCACCAGTGTTTGTCCGTCCTCAGATACAGCCATTCCATAGGCATCGCCGCCAGGGATGATCTCGCCTACAATCTCTCCGTTGCTCAAATTGGTGACCTTGACTTTGCTCAGGTCGGATGCCTCAATGCTCAGCGCACGCTCGCCCACTGTCCGTAGAATTGCCAGGGTAACGCCTTCGGTATTATAGGCATAGAGTTGCTGTCCGGTTTGGGCGTCCCACCAGAAATAATCATTCGGCGCTGAATAAGTCTGGATTACTCGCCCCCCATCAACGAACCTGGGACTCAACGCGCGCCCATTAGGGTCCACCAGTTTGATGGCGCGCAGTTGCGAGCCATCTGTCACGTCATATTGTTGAATGTGCAGATCATAGCGGGAGGTCGTGCCGTAGGCGGTGGTCACCGGCACGGTCTCCTGGGATGTAACTAACAAGGTTGTTCCTTCGGCGTCGAAAGTTAGACTGTCTATGTCGTATTCGGTTTCATTGCGAAAGCGATAATCATCGCCGCTCAAGTCCCAGAGCGCGACCCAGTCGCTCGCCGCTACGGCTAGGGAGGTTCCGTCGGGGCTGAACCGGACTCGGTTGGTGTCGCCAGTGGGCAACTGCTCCCGCAATTCGAGGGTGACCCCATCAAAGAGATACACGCCCAAGCCGGTTGCTACCGCTAGAGCGCTGCCATCAGGCGCCCAGTGCTGGTCGTGGATTTCTCCCCGCCCGATTTGGGCCATTTGTGTCAATTGGGTGATGTTTTCCGGCGCGAGTGCTGCCCCAGGGCGCACGCTGGGTGTGGGTGTGGGTGTAGCCGTGGGGGATGGTACAGGCGTTAGGGTAGCGGTGGGCGCCGGCGTGGTTGCTGGACTGGCGGGCAGCGGCGTCGCACTCGCGGTTGTCGGTGAGGGTGATGCTGTGGCGCTCGTTAGCGGTGTGCAACCGCTAGCGAGGCAAAGTACTACAGCTAGTAAGCATGAACAAATCCCTATTCGTCTCATAGATCTATTCCAAGTGAAGAGACCACGCTGGAGCGTGGCGTTCTCAAAGTATGACCAAATCCCTGTTCGTCTCATAGATTGGCTCCTCTTGTGTGGCTGGCTATACTGGATTTCACTTCGATAGACCTGGCGCAACTTTGCGCTCTGTTAGCAATAGTTTAACACAAAATCCCCTTTTGGGTTGGGGTGCGTTTCAAAATGAGGGCGAAAATCTCAGGCATCCCTACGGGACGCAGGGAAAAATCAATCAAAGAGAAGGTATTTGCGTGCTAGTACATCTTGCTTTTGCCCCAAAACTGAAACGCACCCTTGGGGTGGGGTATAGGATAGATTGTTGGGGAAAACTGGAAGAGGTCGTGCAAACAGACGAAGAGGATCTTTTTATGTTTTGGACGCGGCGCCGTATCCGGCGTCGCGTCCAAAAATCACTTCTTCGTCCTGAGGGCAACGATCGAGACCTGTACTCTAGTCTATGCCTGAGGTATTCCAGTCGTTACGAATTCATTCTGTACCTGCTGCCCCTTGAATTGGCTCATATACAGGTGATGGTAGAAGCCTTGTTTCTCTAGCAAGCTGTCGTGCGTGCCGCGTTCGATGATTTCGCCATCTTTGATGACCATCACACAATCGGCGTTGCGGATGGTGCTCAGCCGGTGGGCGATGACGAAATTTGTGCGCCCTGCCATCAGCCGCAGCAGCGCCTCTTGCAGATGCTGCTCCGTGCGGGTATCAACGTTGCTGGTCGCTTCATCCAGAATCAGCACTTCGGGGTCCGCCAGGATGGCGCGCGCAATGGCGAGCAGCTGTCGCTGCCCCTGGCTTAGGTTGCCGCCACGCTCTGAAAGCTCGGTCTGGTAGCCCTGTGGCAGGCGGTGAATGAAGCTATCGGCGTTGGCGAGCTTGGCTGCAGCCATCACTTCCTCATCCGTTGCTTCCAGTCGTCCATAGCGGATATTCTCCATCACCGTTGTGGCGAAGAGGAAGTTATCCTGTAGCACCAATCCCAGTTTCCGTCGCAGGTCATCCTTCTTGATGTCACGAATATCCACGCCATCAATGCGAATCGCGCCGCAGTCCACATCATAGAAACGGGTGAGCAGGTTGATGACTGTTGTTTTGCCGGCGCCTGTGGGACCTACCAGCGCAATTAACTGCCCCGGTTCTGCGTAGAGGTTGACATGCTTCAGCACCGGCACATCCGGCTCATAACAGAAGCAGACATCGTCGAAGCTCACCCGTCCCTGAACGTGCTCTAATGGGCACGCATCTGGCGCATCCACAATCTCCGGAACCTCGTCGAGAATCTCGAAGACGCGTTCAGCCCCGGCAAGTGCCGATTGGATGGTGTTGAAGAGCTGCGCGATTTGATTGAGCGGACGGGAGAAACTCCGCGCATAGTTGATGAAAGTTGCTATCACGCCCACGGATGCCATTCCCTGCACTGCGAACCAACCGCCCGCGCCGGCGACAATCGCCAACCCGGTATTGTTGATCATATTCATCAACGGACCCATGAAGCCCGTGAGTGTTTCCGCGCGGGTCGCGGCTTGGCGCAGTTCCCGGTTGGCTACTGCAAAGGCTTCTATGGCTTCTGCTTCACGTACAAAAGCTTTGACGGTTCTTTGTCCGGTTACAGTCTCCTCGATGATGCCGTTGAGCGTTCCCAGATGCTTTTGCTGCGCGCGATAGCCCTCGCGCGTGCGCTTGGTGATGAAATTCGTTACTGTCACTGTTAGTGGAATCACCAGTAGCGTCACCAGCGCCAGCGGCACGTTGACTACGAACATCATGATGACCACGCCCACCAGGCTGAAAGCGCTGGCAAAGAGCTGCGCCGCGCTGCTGCTCAGCGTGTTGCTGATGTTTTCCACGTCGTTGGTGAGGCGGCTCATCAAATCACCGTGTGTGTGTTGATCGAAGAAGCGCAGCGAAAGCGTTTGGAGTTTGGCGAAGACCTCGTTGCGCAAATCGCGTACGGCGCGTTGGGCGATGCCCGCCATGATATAGCTTTGCGCCCAGACTCCGGCAGAGGTGAGCACATAAGCCGCAATCATAACACCCGCCAACCGCGCCAAACCAACCAAGTCGCGCTGCGCGATATAATCATCAATGGCCCGCCCCATGAGATAGGGCCCCAGTAGTTCCAGCGCCGCCGTGATGGTGATGAGGAGCGCAGCTGCCACTAGCGCCCATTTTTGGCGTTCCAGATAGTTCCAGAGCCGTTTGAGCGTGCCGCGCGCATCCTTGACTTTGGGCTTTTCGTGCAGCATGCCCATCGGCCCGCCGCGCGGGGGACCAAAAGGCACTGCGGCGGGGTGTTGTTCGTTATTGCTGTTCGAAGTCTTCGTCTTAGCCATTGACGTTGCCTCCGTTCCCCAGTTGGGAATTGTAGATGTCACGGTAGATCGGACTGGATGCCAGAAGCGTCGTGTGCGTGCCTTTGGCGGCAATGCGTCCATCATCCAATACTAGAATCTTATCCGCGGTAAGCACGGTGCTGATGCGCTGCGCGATGACAAAACTGGTGCGGTTTTGCATCAAACCCTCCAGCGTCGTCTGGATCTTCGTTTCGGTCTCTACATCCACAGCGCTGGTGCTATCATCCAGAATCAACACCGCGGGTTGCAGCAATAGCGCCCGTGCGATGGCGAGCCGTTGTTTCTGCCCGCCGGAAAGATTGACGCCGCGTTGCCCCACCTCGGTATCATAGCCCTCAGGGAAATTCATGACAAAGTCGTGGGCTTGCGCCGCCTGTGCGGCTGCAATGACCTCTTCCTCACTTGCCTCGGGCCTGCCGTAGCGAATATTGTCGCGGATGGTGCCGCTGAAGAGCACGGTCTCCTGCAGCGCCATGCCAATAGACCTCCGCAGCGATTCCTGGTCGAGCTGGCGAATATCCACGCCATCCAGGGTGATTCTCCCGCCAGTCACGTCGTAAAAGCGCGGAATCAGGTGAACCAGGCTGGATTTGCCTGCGCCCGTGGTTCCTAAGAGCGCCACGGTTTGCCCTGGTTCAGCAGTGAAGCTCACGCCTTTGAGCACCGGATCACAGCCGTTGCCGTTGTAGCTGAAACTGACGTTTTCGAAAGCGATATGCCCCTTGGGCGCCTGGACCTGGCGTGCGTCGGGTTCGTCCTGGACTTTAGGTTTGCTGAGCAGCACTTCCTGAATGCGCGTCGCGGAGGCTTCCGCTCGCGCGACCATGATGACCAGCATGCTCACCATCATCAGTGAGAAGAGTGTGGTGGTCAGGTAGTTAACGAAGGCGATAATCTGTCCTATCTGCATCCCGCCCTGTGTGACCTCTACGCCACCGAACCACAATACGGCGACCACGCCCAGGTTCATGGTCAGCATCATAAAGGGCATGGTCGCCGCGCTCAGGCGTGCGACGATGAGCGTTTGGCCCACAAGGGCATTGTTGGCATTGCCGAAGCGCTGTTCTTCATGTGCCTTGCGCACAAAGGCTTTGACCACGCGCACACCGGCGAGGTTTTCTTGTACCACACTGTTGACGGCATCCAGTTTTTCCTGCACGCGTGTGTACAGCGGGGTTGCCTTGTTGATGAACCAGATGACGACCAGCAATTCCAACGGCATCAGAATCAGCGGGATGAAGATGAGCTGCGGGCTGGTGATGATGGCCATGATCAGGCTGCCTATCAGCAGTAGCGGGGCGCGAATCATCATTCGCAGTGTCATGTAGATTGCTTGTTGCACTTGGGTGACATCATTGGTGAGGCGCGTGACGAGTTGTCCAATTTCCAGTTCTTCAAGATTGGCAAAGGAGAGCTCCTGTACCTTGCGGAACAATGCCTCCCGCAAATCGGCGGCAAAGCCCTGGACGGCACGCACGGCGAAGAAGCCATTGCTCATGCCGCCGAGCGCGCCGATGAGCGCCAGGCCAATCATCAATCCGCCGGTCTGGTATACCAGCGGCAGATTTAACTGAGCGATGCCCTCATCCACAATACGGGCAATCATGCGCGGTTGCATCAGGTCCATCGCGACTTCAAGCATCATCAGCACGGGGGCAATTAAAGCCCAAAAACGATACGGTTTGAGAAAACGCAGTAATTGAAAAGTAGATTTCATTGTTGATCCTGGTCTGGGGAAGTTGCAGTCCGCAACAGGTTATCGCGCACCCGCAGAAGCAGCTGGTGCAGGCGCGTACGTTCTTCGGGCGCAAAGCCCGCAAAGGTCTCTACATCCAGCGTTTGGAAGAGCACGTTCAGCTGCTTGGCTGCCTGGCGTCCTGCCAGGGTGAGGTTAACGCGCGAGACACGCTGGTCATCGGCATCCGGCCAACGCTGCACAAAGCCGGTGCTTTCCATGCGTTGCACCATTTTAGTCACGGTTGCAGGGGTTACATGCAGGTACTCCGCTAACTCTGTGTGAGTGCGCCCATCTTCTTCTGAGAGCGCCATAATCAGCTGGGGTTGCCCGCGATGCAGTCCTAAAGCGCCGAATTGCGTGCGCGCGCGTTCGTGGTGCAGGCGCGCTACCTGTGCCAGCAGATGGTCCAATGATCTTGGTTCCGGCATGTAGTCCATATCTTTCCTTTCTTTGTTTTTGGTTAGCTGTCTAATATTTAGACGGCTAATTATATACAGGAATGACAGACTGTCAAGGGAACTCTGGCGCTGGGTTAGGGGCTTATCATTCTCCCTACGAGCAATGCGTGGGAGCTAGGAGACAGCTAAAGCTGTTGTTTTTTCTGATGTTTTGCGGTGACGGGCGGTAGCCCGTCACCGCAAAACATCCTTTTTCCGGCAGTCTTAATTGCTAATCCTTGCGAGTGGGTAAAACCTGACGAGAATGATAAAGCCCTGGGCGCTGGGTGCGTTTCAAAATGGGGGTAAAAATCTCGGAGAAAATTGATTTTTGGCGGTGGGGCAAAGTCCCACCGCCAAAAATCAATCAAAGGAAAGGCGTTTGCATGGGAGTCATCTTGCTTCTACCCCAAAGTTGAAATACACTCCTGGCGCTTAGCCTGACTTCGGGGTATCATTGTGGCAGGTAGTACCATAAATCACTGGCGGCTTTTCTCAAACCTTCTCGGGGCGCGTGGAGCGAACGAAAGGAGACCCGTATGTCCAGGTACCGTTCTTGCTGGGCGCGTGGCGCACGTTGCGCGCTCATCGCACTGAGCTTGTTGGCACTGTGTAGCCTTCCATCTGTGCCTGCGCGGGCTGTGCTCTCTGGACCTCGCGGCTATACCTGGGCGCTTTTGCCAGCGGATTTCGCTGCTGGTGACTTTGCGCAGACGGTTTTTGTCGCGGGGCAACTGCGTCCCCTGGCTGAGAGCGGCAGCTATATCACGCCGGTGCACCGCGTCCCTTTCCCCTTCACCGCAGCGGGTGCTGATTGGCAAGCAGACCTTGCTCCCGGCGCTGAGGTGACCCTGGAGCTGCGCTTGAGCCGCGACGGGCAGATGTGGGAAGCCTGGCAGCCTATCGAGGGAGAACCTCAGGACCACCGTTGGTTCGGCGACAATCTCGTCATGCTCGACACGGCCCAATGGCTGCAAGCACGCCTTACCCTTCACGGCGGCGCGGTCGTGCAGTCGCTTACCCTCACGGCTATTGATGCTTCTGGGTCCCCCGCGCTGGAGCAGGTCCGCGCCCAAGCCGCCCCGCTCGCGGGAGTTGCGGCAGTTCCTGCGCCGCAGGTCATTCCCCGTGCCGGTTGGGGCGCGGATGAATCGCTGATGACCTGGCCCCCGGAATATGCGCCGGCGCATAAGATTGTCGTTCATCATACGGTCACCTCTGGCGGAGATAATCCGGTGGCTGAAGTGCAAGCCATCTACTATTATCACGCCATCACGCGTGGGTGGGGCGATATTGGCTATAACTACCTGGTGGACAAATACGGTAACATCTACGAGGGGCGCGCTGGTGACCTGGATGTGATTGCGGGGCATACTTACGGCTATAACGTCGGCAGTGTGGGCATTGGAAACCTGGGTGATTACAGTACTGCTGCACCGACCATTGCAATGCTGGATGCGAATGCAGCGCTGGCTGCCTGGTTGGGAGGACGCAACTTCATCCACCCCGAGGAGAGCAGTCTTTTCGTTGACCTGGTCACCCCCAACATTACCGGGCATCGCGATTATGCTGCCACCAGTTGCCCCGGCAGCGCCTTCTATGCCCAACTTCCCGTGCTGCGCGCCGAGGCTTGGGATCTGCTGTGTAGCTCCACGCCGCAATATGCCGCGGCCTTCCTGACCCATGACACGCCCCAGGCAATGTTGACCGGCTCGACGGTGGCGGTGCGCCATACGTTGCGCAACACCGGTGTCAATGTCTGGTTGGCAAATCCGGTCTCAGGCACCCCCTATCATCTTGGCTATCATTGGTATGACGCCACCGGGGCACAATATGAACAGTCGTGGGAGGAGGATCACCGCACGTCACTGCCCGGCGATATGTCCTTTGGCGCGAGCGCTGTGATTCCTGCTGCGCTGCTTACGGCGCCGCAGGACCCGGGCGTCTACACCCTCAAGTGGGATATGGTTCATGAGATGGTGACCTGGTTTGCCACTCAAGGAAGTCCAACCTCGGATATCCAGATTACGGTGACCTACCCGGCAACGCTTACCGGAACAATCCTGGATAACCGGTCACTGGGCATCAGTGGTGCGCGGGTGGCATTGGTGGATGGCCCTGGAGCTGCTACAGGGACCGATGGGAACTACATCTTCGCGGGCTTGTTTCCCGGTGCTGTGACACTACAGGCTTATGAGCCGGGCAGCTTGCACTTCTCCAATGGCGATCCACTTCACGATTTGGCTCTGCGTGGCGGCGAGATTTCCGAGGCTGTGCTGGTATTGCTTCCCTTCGATAACGCCGTTCGTAATTGGGGCTTCGAAACCGGGCTTACGGATTGGGTTGTGACGGCGTCCGCGCCAGGTAGCTTCGCTCGCGCGAGCGCCTTTGCGCATACCGGGCGTGGCAGCGTCGAACTCACTGCCCCGGCAGGTCAACAGGTCGAACTGCAGCAGGCACTCCGTCTGTCTGCAGATGCAGTTCTGCCCACGCTATCGTTGCTGGTCGCCGCACCGGAAACTGCCGCTGGCGCTGTGCTGAGTGTTCTTGTGGCGGCTCCCGGCGGCGTCACTGTGCACACGCTGCCCCTCAACACGGATTGGCGCCATTGGTGGGCAGAGGTCGCTGCTGCCCCTGGTGACCCTGTCACGCTTACTGTGCGCCTGCAATCCGGCGTCGGTTCTGTGCCGGCAACCGTTTTTCTGGACGAGGTGACCTTGGGCAGCGGAGGTGCCCATGGGTGGCGCTATCAGCGAGGGTACCTTCCGCTGGCCCTGCGCGAGTGGCGCCAGGAGTGAGCTTCCTGGCGGCGCTTTTGGGTTGTGCCGTACGCTCCCAATCTGTAGACCGGGTCATAGCCTGGCATAATAAAACCCCGGCCGCTGGCGGAGTGTGTATCGCTGCGACCGGGGTGAGGAGGAGAACGCACCGGAGAGCGCTCGGTGCGGAGGACACATAATATGGGTTACGGTATGCCACAGGTGGGCATCTGAGGCTTGGGGCAGATTGGCTTACTCCCAACTGCGTTATAGTTCAATTCCGCCTTTTCCATTTCACATTTCACGTTGTCAGGTGTTTATGTCTATGATCATAACAGCGCCTTGTTAAGGAGAGATTAAGATATCGGGCGCATCGGAAATTGGCTAAATCGTTTCGTCGAATCACGCTTTGATTCACCTGTGCACTGTGCTACAATAACAACCTGGAGATGTGATATCGTGCGGCGTTGTGGTCGCGAATTCCATAGATTAGTTATGAGCGTACGGACATGACCCAATCTCAATTTCGAATCCTGGTATTTTTGCTCCTCGCCATGCTTCTTATCGGCGTGGTCATGCTCTATCTCAGTTTTACCTGGTCACGGGCCTGGGTGGATGCTCCCGGAGCCGATGGCCTCGTTCCATTGCCTACCGCAGGAGCCGATGTGGCGCTCGCAGCGCCGTCGGCGCCATCGTCTACGGTCACCCTTGTGGTTTCACCGACGCTGACTCCAACACGTGAAACATTGCCCACCTGGACACCTACGGGCACCAGCACTCCCTTTCCCACTGTGACCCCTTCACCTACGCCGACGCCTTCGCCAACACCTTCACCGACCGCGACTCCGACACGGATTGTGAACCCCGGACGCCCCACGCTGGCGCCGGTTGACATCACGCCAACCTTGCACCCTTCGCACACTATCACGGTTCCCACCCCGGCGCCCTTGTTATCTATCCCTGAAGACGCGCTTACCGTGGTGCTCCTGGGCAGCGACCAACGTCCGGATTGGGATAACTGGCGTACGGATGCGATTCAATACGTGGTAATCTACCCGGATGTGCCTTCTGTGAGTCTCCTTTCGATTCCTCGCGACCTCTATATCTACATTCCTAACTATTGGATGAGCCGCATTAATACAGCAGATATGACCGGCGCCGTTTACAACTATCCCGGCGGCGGCTTTGGACTGCTGAATCAGACCTTGCTCTACAATTTGGGCATCAGCGCGGATTATTATGCCAAAGTGGATATGGCCGGCTTGCGGGGTTTGGTTGATGCGCTGGGGGGCATTGATATGCCGGTTCACTGCCGGTTAGAGGATTATTGGCCCTATCCCAATGAGGCGGGGGAATACGACTGGTTGGTCTTGGAGCCGGGTTTGTACCACATGGATGGGCGTTTGGCTCTGTGGTATGGGCGCACTCGCAAAACCACCAGCGTTTTCTCGCGCGAGCAGCGGCAACAGCGCGTGCTGGAGGCCATGTGGCGGCAGGCAAAACAGGCTAACCTTCTGGAAGCCGCGCCGGCATTAGCGCAGGAACTCAGCGGTTTATACCAAACCGACCTGGGCATGGGCAACATTCTTGAATTGGCCCTCACTGCCGCGCGGCTCAGTCCTGTGGACGTCCATACCTATAACATCGGGCGCGCACAATTAATTCCTTACACTACGCCTCAGGGCGGCGCGGTCTTCTTGCCGGTCTGGGAGGAGATTGAGCCTGTATTGCAGAATGTGCTTGCCAAACCGGCGAGTAGCCGTGCTTTGCAGGCTGCCATCCCCATTGAGGTGTGGAATGGTTCTGGGCATGAGGGTTGGGAACACTTAGCTGCCGATTGGTTGGTCCACGCGGGCTATGAACCACACTATGCGCCCGCGGATGGGCTGTATCCGCAGACGCGTCTGATTTTCTTCGGTGAGAATACCAAGGGCAGCGGCTTGAGCTGGGTGCAGAGTTTCTTCCGCGTCCGCCAGGAAAATGTTCTGTTGGCTCCTGACCCCGGTGCGCCGGTCAAGATGCGGCTTATCCTGGGTGAGGATTATGTCTCCTGCCGGTGAGTTGTGCCCGACAGGAAATGCCTTGATGGCGACAGGTCACTAAAGGTTCTACGTAATCTGCATCAAAAATAGCCGAGGGCGCGCCTTGCGCGCCCTCGGCTATGAGTATAGGATTCTTTGCGGACGGAATTATTCCTGTACCATGGAAGGCGCACTATCCGTGGCGTTGCCCAGCTTTTCACGGATTTGTGTCCGCAATACCTCTGCCATGGGGGAGCGTTGTCGCTGCTCGCCCTCGGTTACCAGCGGAGATCCCAGTTTGTCGGAGAGTAGCATTGCCATCAACCCTTCAATGAGGCTATTGGTACCGCCGCCTTCCCCGCCTCCGATCACCACCCGAGGCACCACATCCACCCCTGCGACCTGAATGGCTTCAGCAAAGCGGGTGAGTACTTCTTGCGTCACCTGGAATTGCGGTCCACCATAGGCTTGCACCTGTTCTTCGATGGCGATGGCCTGTCCGACGCCGACACGGGCCACCTTTTCTGCCTCGGCTTCAGCCAGCGCGCGGATTTGCGCCGCCTGTTGTAGGGCCCGCTGATATTCGGCCCGGCCCTCGTTGGTCTGCACCGTGATATTGATTTCTGATTGCGTGACCTGCCGCTGTTGCTCGGCGCGGGCTTGAGCCTCGCGCAATTCGCGTTCCTTGATGGCAGCCAGCTCTTGCCGATTGTAGGTCTCGATTTGCTCCACCGCGACCTGCCGCGAGCGCAGTTGCATCAGAATCGTCTCGATCTGTTTGTCATCCGGCGAAGCCTCCGGCGTGCCGATCAACACTTCCTCCAGTTCCAGGTTGTAGTGCATAAAGCGTTCCTTCATCTCTTGGCTGGAGAGCTGTTGAATTGCGCTACGATCCTGAATCAGCTGGATCAACGTGCGCGTCTGTCCGATGTTCTTGAAGTACGCCGAGACCATCGGGTCCAGCGTCTGCTCCACTAACCGCTTGACATCGCCAAAGCGTTGGATGATCAACGGTGCTTTCTGGTAATCAATGTGGACGACGACCGATAACGGTAGTGAAGGCTCGAATGCATCCTTCGTAATCAGGGAGACTTCCTTCAGGTTTTCGTCGAAGCGGTGCGTACCCATTTCGCTGCGAATCCACTTGATAATGATATTGGTGGTAGGCACCATGATGACTTTGCCAGCGAAGGTGTTGAAGGCGTATTTGCCCGGCAGCAGCGGTTCGCTCCATACGCCACGCTGCCCCTTGCGCACCAGCTCGCCATGCCGATAGGCGGAACCCGAAAGATCTTCGCCAGTTTCGCCTGTATACGAGACGACTACCCCGACATTGCCTACCTCCACAATCGTCTTGGAAATCATCTCCACAGTAGCAAAGAGCCGGTTGAGATAATAGGTTCCTTCCACCAGCACCTGGAGCTGTCGTCCCCGGAACCCGTGTGCATTAAGGAATAGGTCCGGAGCCTGAAAGTTATTGTGATAGGTCTCGGGGTCGTTGGGATCCACACCCATGATCGGCGCGATGATCTCGCCTTGTGGCAGTGACGAACCATCATGGATGGTGACAATTCCTACCAAATCATCGGAGTCCTTAATCACCACGGGACGGAAGCCGTCACGTTCGCCGATCACTTGCGCCATGTTGTGAATGACCGCTTCTTCAGCACGGTTGAGCGGCAGGTAGTAGATGCGTTCCTGTGTGATGACGATGAATTGTGCCAGGTTGATTGCATACGTGCCTTCGCGGAGAATCTGTCGCTGCGGTCCCCGCTGCCCGCCGTTGCGCAGGAAGTGCTCCACATTCTGAAAATTGTTTGCGGTGACGTTGCTGGCAAGGGTCTGAGTTGCAGGTAGCGGTATACCATCACGGGCAAAGACGTAGCCGATACGCCCCTGGGTAATGGTGACCAGCGGTTCGATGTGTACCCGGTACTGAATGGCAAAGCGATAGTGCAAACCACCCCGCAACACATGCGGTTGATAGCCTGCCTCGCCATTCAGGGCGATGAAACCCTGTTTTAGCGAGCCTTTTGCGCTCCAGCGTTTTTCAATGACGCCGACCCGGTTGTTGGGGATGTAGCGAATGCCTACCAGCAGGTAGAGCACCACCGCAGCGACAAAAAGCCAAAACAAGATGGACAGAATTTGTTGTAGCATATACCCTCCTTTGAGTTTTCGGCACATTTCCCATGCACCTTTGTTCCGCGTTTTCTCTGTGTGCTCTGTATACTCTCTTCAGATGTCCCACAGAGAGAGCCCGGGAACCGCCTCTGCGTCAAGCGCGATACCGCGCAGGCGCAGCAGCCCGCCTGATCATTGGGTCAGTCTCCCTCTGGCTTTCCGTGCTGAAACCCTGGCTTTTGCAGGCAAGGTGTTTGGGCTTTCCTGGTCTTCCCTGGCGCTAACGCGAGGCGGCAGTGCACGGGATGACCACGGTGCTTGAGTGGGGGACCGGAACCGAATCTCAGCGCGGATTATGGCGCGGGGTTCAGCCAGCCGATAAAATCAGTATACTCCCATTGCTGGGCTTGTCAAAAACAGCCTTGGGAGTGGATAGTGGTTTTACCGTTCTGTCCAGTTAATGACGAAGCGGTTGATATACCAGTGCAGCAACCCGTTGAGCCGCCACCAAAGCAAACGCTGAATGCCGGGGTGCCGGATGCTGAAGAGCATTTTCGCCGTGAAGGTGCGCGTTCGCAGCGCCTTCCCCAGACTATGCCCCAGCACGCGCTTGCGGTAATCACTAAAGCTAAAGTCCTCGCGCGCGAAGGCATCTGCCAACGCATCTGCGACGATTTCGCCATAGCCCAGTGCCGGGCTGAGACCCTCACCGAAAGCGGCATCCACACCTGCGGCATCGCCTGCCAGCACAATCCCTGGCGCGGAGAAGGTGGCGTGGGCGTCGAACCAGCGAACGGGGTGCGCCTGCAGGGTATAATCCGCTGGGGTATAGCCATAGCGCGCCATGAATTCGTTGAGTGTGTTCGGCAGGTCGCCTCTGTCGCCTTTGACATCCACGCGGCTATCGTAAATGCCCCAGCAGCGCCGCGGCGCGCCGCCTTCCTGGGTGGGGAAATCCCACACATAGCCTTGAATGTTGTAGGGCAGGCAGCCAAACTCGAAATATGCTTCATCTGGGAGATGCGAGGGGGGGCCTTTGGGGGCCTCGCCGTTGCGTGGGTGTACCAACACTTCTAGCAGGCGTGCGACGTTGCGTGATGATTCTGGTTGGACTGCCCGGCGCACCACGCTGTTTGCGCCATCCGCGCCGACAACAGCCCGCGCATAGTGGTCGCCACGGTCCGTTTCCACAATCACGCCATTCCCATCATGACGCACTGAGAGCACCTTGGTCTCTTCTTGTAGCGTCAACCCACGCTCACGCGCCTTCGATGCCAACCAGGCATCGAACTCATGACGCCGGATGACATAAAAAGCATAATCTCGCTTGTCTGCGGTCATTCGCATCCCGCGTCCCTGGAAGGTGAAATTGGCCCAAGGAACTTTGACGTGCGGGACTTCGGTGATATCGAGATTCAGGAGCTCTAGCCGTGTTACTGCATCGGGCAATAGCCCCCCCGCGCAGAGTTTGGGGCGGGGGTGTCGTGCCTTCTCAAGGATTAGCGTGCGCTGTGCCAGTTCCGGAGCGCGTTGCAGAAGGTGCAAGCCCGTGGCTAAACCTGCTGGTCCTGAGCCCGCAATGATGATATCGTGTTGGGACGGCAGTGACATGGCATTACCTCGAATTAATCTAAATAAGATTATAACACCACATTTAGTTTGAGTCCAGGTCTTTCCCGTTGTGAGTACGTTTCAAAACGGGGGTAAAAATCTCAGGCGCCCCTACAGGGTGCAGGAGAAAGTCGATTTTTTGCGGTTGGGCGCAGCCTCACCGCAAAAAATCAATTAAGGAGAGAACTTTTGTATGACAATCGGCTTACTCTTGCCCCAAGTTGGAGTGCATCCCCGTCGTTCTTAAATAGCGTGGTGGGCTGACCCACCACGCTATTGTTATATGGGTTGTGTGGGGTGTGGCTT
>JAFGFB010000211.1 GCA_016931315.1 Anaerolineae bacterium | reverse complement strand
TTTTTTGTGATTTTTGCGGGCTGCGCCCGCAAAAATCACGCTCGCGGAGAGAGGCGCAGAGGGGTTTTTGAGTGATCTAGCCGATTTTGCCACTGTAGTTTTTTTTTGTGATTTTCGTGGACGGGGCTTCACCCCGTCCACGAAAATCACATTTGCAGATGAGAGTTTTGCGGAGAGCGGTGGCGCGAGTTCTCCAGAGCGCTTCAGCACAGATTACCCGCGTCCGTTACCACGACCGCCCCGGTTACCCCGATTTCCAATTGCACCATTGTTGCCAACCCCGCCGCTTTCAACACCACTAGCGATAATGGCGTCGAAATCTTCCTGGTTCATATACTGCGGCACATAGCTCTCCCCACCACGTTGTTCCAGCGTCCGCACGAAGGCTCGCAAGTGATTGCGCGATCCCTTGGTAAGATTGGCATAAACCGTGAGAATATCGGCCTTATCCGTCTGTGCGCTCAGCTCCTCCAGGTCCAGAATATCAATCTCTTCAACTGCAGCGCCCACTCTAAGTGCGGCGATCAAAGATTCGCTACCCTGCGCCACCAGATCATCGTACAAAGCCTGCAATTCCGGGTCCGTGAAAACGCCAGCAGCATTGTCCCCCACCGGGTCCGCAATACCATAACGCTCGAGCAGCGTCAACACGGCGGCGGTATGGGTCGCTTCGCTACTCGCGATATTTTGGAATACTGGTTGCCCCCACAAGTCGTACAACGCCAGGTAAACATCTTGGGCCAGCTTCTCTTCTTCCCGCATCAACAACAACCCTGCAGTTTCGGCATCGCTCAACTCCGTCACAGGCACAGCAGATAACGCCGCCTCAAGCGCTACAGTCTCGATGGAGGTCGCACCCTCAGCAGACACAGTGAGAAGTTCGGGCGTGACCGCCGCGCGCTCCAGCTCCACTGTTGCGGTATTCGGCGCCAAAGTCACAGACTCAGGAACCGCCACTTTAGTTTCACTGGCACAACCACTCAACAGCACCAAAACCAGAGCGCTAACCATCCACCAATTTTGCCAAACACGTTGCCCTTTCATCTTCAGATCCTCCTTCACGAAAATATCTTTCCTTTGATTGATTTTGGGCGGCGGGCAAAGCCCGTCGCCCAAAATCCATTTTAGACTACGCCCCGTAGTGGCGGGAGAGGTTATCGCGCCCCCATTCTGAAACGCACCCCTTGCAGTCTATAGTTTGGAGTATAAAAGGCTTATGTGAAGGCATGATGAAGATTTCATGGGTTTTGTGTCAAGATATACACAAAACAGGGCTTCGAAGGTGACGGGCGCGCCACGGCTTCAAAACCCTGTTCTGGGAATACAGATATATCTGCTTGGAACCAGGCTACGGCGCAGGAAGTGTCCCCGCTGCAGCGAGAAGCCCTGTGAATACCAGAATCAATACTCCTAACGCCAGGTTGCCCACCAGCAATGCCAGACTCAGCTTCTGTTTACGCGGTGCGGGCAAGCGCAGACGCGCCAGGCCCAAGCTGCGAAACAGCGCCAGACCCACCATGAGAAGCATTACCAGGTGCTTGAGCGAGAGTAACGTAGCATAGGGTGCTCCAAAGTGAAACAATCCCTCAAAGCCAGGAGCGCGGTTGCTCAATAACAACCCCGTCACCGCCAATCCCACCATACTCACGTAGATGACCACGCTCAACCGTTTCTGAATCGCATCCATCAAGCGCTGTGTGGTCTCCATCCCCAGCGTCTTGCGCGCAGCAGGCAAAACGCTTAGCACAAGCGTCAGCAAGCCACCAATCCACGCCGCAGTGAAGATGTCATGCAGCGCCGTCACCAGTGCAAAGACGATTTCTTTCGCCGGCATAGGGTCCTCCTAAAGTAAGCGCGTGCTCTCGGTTGGACGCGGCGTCTTGACGACCAAGCAACGGAAAACAGCCGCGCTCTGATTGAGCAAGCGGTGCGGAATGCGCGCCGGACTCTCAATCAGCATGTCGCAAACAACGGTTTGCTGCTCACCGCCAATCTCTACAATGCCTTCACCTTCCAGCACGTAGAAGAAAACGTCCACGGGCGTGAGGTGCAATTTGAGCGCCTCTCCCGGTTGCAGTGTCACCAGCACCACTTGCGCATGCAGTGTGCTGAGCAGCTCGCGGGCGCTAATACCGTGGGGATTAGGGGATTCGGCCGCGATCAATGCATTAACGATATTCATAGGGACCTCCTGTCAACAAGATAGAAATAGATTACATGCCTTAGGGGGCTTGGTCGCCGGCTGAGGTACCGTCCCCAACAGGCTTCAAAGCACGCTCCAAGAGTGCCACAAGGGTTTGCTGCTCCTCGAATGTCAAACCGGCGAGCAAGCGCTGCACTTTGTCGCAACGGTAGCGCTGCACACGCTCCAACAATGCCGTACCCGCCTCTGTCAGCTCAAATTGCCACGCGCGCCCATCATCCGGATCCGGATGCCGCCGTAATAATTCCGCCTCCTCCAACTTTCGCACACCCACGCTCACCGTCGGCGGTGTCAACGCCAGCCCGTCGGCGAGGCCTTGTAAGCGACATCCAGGTTCGGCAGATACCCATTCAAGGAGTGCAAGCTGCGCCGAAGAGAGCCCCACCTCTTCAAACGGTGGTTGGCCCGGGCCAACCCGGCGTAACTTGCGCAACAGGCGAAGCAACTGTGCAGCAATGGTAGGATAATCGGTCATACGTTCCTTAAATATTTAGTTAGTCTAAATAATTATACCACGGGCGACTGGTCTTGTCAAAGATTTCTCCAAAAGTAACTGTTCAACATTCATCCGTCAAATCTCATTCTGTCTAATTTCCAACTTGGAGTACAATTGTTCTGTAAATCCCAATACAAACAGGAATTTATGGACCGCTTACTTGGTGTCGCGTTAATCATTCTCTCCGCTGCTGCCTTTGGCACACTTCCCATTCTGGGGCGCTACGCCTATGCCGACGGCATGGACGCACTCACCATCCTCTTCATCCGCTTCTCCCTTGCCGCCGCGCTGATGGTGTTCTGGTTGATCATCCGGCACGAGCGCCTGCCGCGTGGTGCAGCCCTATGGAAACTCGCAGGTATGGGAGGTCTCGGCTATGTCGGGCAGGCATTCGCCTTCTTTACAGCCCTTCGATACGCCTCTGCAGGATTAGTATCATTACTCCTCTACCTCTATCCCGTTTTCGTAACGCTACTTGCGGTGTTACTGCTGCACGAGCCTTTCACCCGCATCAAAGCGGGTGCGCTGCTCATAGCCCTTATTGGCACGACCCTCACCGTCGGCCCCCTGCAAGGTCAGGCTTTAGGCATCGCGTTGGCCATCGCAGCGGCAGTTATCTACTCGGCCTACATCATCATCGGCGCCAACGTCCTGCGGGAAACATCAAGCCTTCAGTCCTCCACCGTCATTTTTGCAGCTGCAGGGACAAGCGCCGGCGCACTCATGCTCATCAACGGGCCCCAATTCCCCACCACAACGCGCGGCTGGATTACCATTTTGGCGATGGTCCTTGTAGCAACCCTGATTGCCATCGTAACCTTCCTTGCCGGATTGAAACGCATCGGCCCAACAAACGCCGCCATGCTCTCAACACTTGAACCCGGAATCACCGTGCTGCTGGCGAGCTGGTTGCTCCACGAAACTCTGAGACCCATATCTTTGTTGGGCGGCGGGCTGATTCTTGCCGCCGTGTTACTGCTCACAATTGGGGAACTGCGTCACAAACAGCTTACAGACGCAAACCCCAAACCGGAATCAAATCCAGGAGCTTACAGGAATGTTAGCTCGCTTCTTGCCGCCGATTCCGATCACAACCAGGAGCGAAGATGATGGAACAACAATCCCTTCCAACCTCCACCACACCGGAAACCGCACACCAACCAACCCGCTGGGCGGCAAAATTCTTTACAATCTGGAGTGGTCAGGCTCTCTCATTAATCGGCTCAGCGCTGGTACAGTTTGCTCTCGTATGGTGGTTGACCAGTCAAACCGGGTCAGCCACCGTACTGGCTACCGCCTCACTCGTGGCGCTCCTACCCAACATCGTTCTGGGACCCTTCGCCGGCGCGTTGGTGGATCGCTGGAATCGCCGCCTGATCATGATTTTCGCCGATGCCGCCATTGCAGTGGCTACTTTGGGATTGCTGTTGCTCTTTGCCCTGGGACAGGTTCAGCTCTGGCACGTGTACGCGATTATGGCGATCCGGTCACTCGGCAGCGCCTTCCACGCCCCGGCAATGACCGCCTCGACCAGTCTGATGGTTCCCAAGTCCTTTCTGACGCGGTTATCGGGGATGAACCAAACCCTACACGGAGCTATCAACATCCTCGCCCCGCCGCTGGGCGCGCTGCTACTGACCCGCCTGCCCACAGCTGGCATCCTTGCCATTGATATCGCCACCGCGATAGCCGCTATCGTGCCGCTCGCTTTCATTGCCATCCCCAACCCACCCCGGCAAGTGATGCAAGCAGATGGCGCCCAGATACAGACATCTTACTGGCAAGATTTGGGCGCCGGGTTTAGCTACGTTCGGCATTGGCACGGGCTGCTGGGGCTGATCTTGCTGGCCATGATGCTAAATTTCCTGCTCGTCCCCGCCAGCTCATTGCTCCCACTACTCATCACCCGCGAACTGCACGGTGGTCCCACCAACCTGGCCTGGGCAGAAACTCTCCTCGGGGTCGGCACCATCCTGGGAGGCATTCTGCTAAGCGCATGGGGTGGATTCCACCGCAAGATTATCACCTCCCTGACCGGAGTGATAGGTTTAGGAATCGGAATTCTCGCAACGGGATTGCTGCCCGCTCAGGGGTTACACTTGCTATACCTGATCTACCTGTGGATTGGCATCGCATCGGTCATCGCTAACGGTCCCTTGACTGCGATTTTTCAGTCAACTATCGTACCGGATATGCAGGGGCGCGTCTTGTCGCTCATCGGAGCTGGCGCAACCGCAATGATGCCCCTAAGCTTGCTCATCGCCGGACCACTCTCCGATGCGCTGGGCATGCGCGCCTGGTATGTCGGCGGAGGCGGAGCCTGCATCCTGGTCACCCTGGTCGCTTTCTTCATTCGACCCATCATGCATATCGAGCAGAACCAGCAGCAGTCAGGCACCACACCCGAATGAGCATTGGATTTACCCGGCATTCTTATGAAAAGAACGCTATCCCTGCAAATTCAGTTTGCTAACTGAGTTTCTGGAGTACAATACAGGCATCCGACAGATTATTGGTGGGAACCGGAAGAGGTTCTGCAAACAGGTGAAGAGGGTCTTGGTTATTTTTTTGACCGCGCTTCGCGCGGTCAAAAAAATAACTAGAGCGGCAATAGTGGCTAGACTAACGAGCATGTGGGCGATGCAAGAACACAAAGAGGTAGCTTTTTTGTGATTTTTGCGGGCTG
>JAFGFB010000210.1 GCA_016931315.1 Anaerolineae bacterium | reverse complement strand
TTCCAGGGCCTGCCGTCGCGCATCTGCTGGTTGGGCTATGGCGACCGCGCTAAAGCCGGGCTAGCCTTCAATCAAGCTATCGCAGAGGGCCGTATCAGCGCCCCCATTGCCATCGGACGCGATCACCTGGATGCCGGTTCTGTCGCCAGCCCCAACCGCGAAACCGAAGCCATGAAGGATGGTTCCGACGCAATTTCCGATTGGCCCATCCTCAACGCCCTCATCAATGCGGTAGGCGGAGCGACCTGGGTGAGCTTCCATCATGGCGGCGGAGTTGGCATTGGCTATTCGCAACACGCCGGCGTCGTGATTGTCGCGGATGGAACGGAAGCTGCCGCACGACGCCTGCAGCGCGTTCTCACCACCGACCCCGGATTGGGCGTGGTGCGGCACGCTGATGCGGGCTACGCGGAAGCCATCACGCACGCCAAGGCCAAGGGCCTATGGTTGCCCATGGTCAAATAGAAAGACTCACACACACTTTTGAAGAAACACAAAAACGCATCACCAAGGCACAAGGATGTCGGCAAGGTCTTGCTGTGCCTTGTGTCTTGGCGATGGTAAGAGCGGAAGCTGCCGAGAGCATATGAATTCTGTACCAGCACACCACGCTCAGAATACCGTCATGCGCATTCTGATTGCCGACGACGCGCCAGAAACGCGGCGCAGCATGCAATTGATTCTCTCACTGGCGCCCGATGTCGAAGTCGTCGCGGCAGCGCGCAATGGACGCGAGGCCGTTGAGATGGCTGGCACGCACCAGCCCGATATTGCCCTGGTGGATGTCAACATGCCGGAGATGAGTGGCTTAGAGGCCATTCGCCGAATGCGCGCCCGGCGCCCAGAGCTGGTCTGTATCATTGTCTCGGCGGAGAAAGATGCGATTACGCTAAAGCAGGCGGTCGAAGTAGGGGTGGCAGCCTATCTCATCAAACCCTTTACGGCAGAACAGGTGCTTAGCATACTCAATAAATCGCGCCGGATGGCCCTCGCAAACCGCGCCAAGGCTGCTGCATCCCCTCCAGCTCAACTTTCGCGCCGGGAGATGCTCGAAAAGACCGCCAGCGACCTGGTACAAGCCCGGCGCACCGATGATGCCGCGGTCAAGGTTTTCGAGATGCTTGCAGCGATGCCAGATTGCCCACCGCGCTGGTTAACTCATCTCACCATCGTCTATGCACTGCGGAATGATTGGAACAAGCTCAAACGTCTGGCGACCTATCTCGAACGGCGCCAGACGTGAAATCCCCCCAAAGAGGGCCAATGAACACATCGCTAGACGCACAGTTATCACAGAAGCGCGTTCTCATTGCAGATGGCGCGGCAGGCACAATGCTGCAACAAATGGGACTACCGCCAGGCAATGCTCCCGATGCCTGGAATCTCACGCATCCCGATGAGGTCAAATCCTTGCACCGGCAGTATTGCGAAGTGGGCGCAGAAGTCATTTACACAAACACCTTTGGCGGAACGCGGATACGCCTCAGACGCGCGGGGCTGGATGACGAGGTACGTCGAATCAACCTTGCCGGAGTGCAACTGGCACGCAGCGTCGCAGAGGAATTTGCCAACCGGCTCGTCTTCGGCGATATTGGACCTACCGGAGAGTTGCTAGCGCCGGTGGGCACACTGCCGTATGAAGTTGCCATGAACGCGTTTGCGGAACAGGCAGCGGCGCTCGCAGAGGGCGGGGTAGATGCCCTCATCATCGAGACGCTCAGCGACCTGGAAGAAGCGCGCGCTGCGGTTGAGGGAGTTCGGTCGGTCACCGACCTGCCGGTCGCCGTCACCCTAAGTTTTGATAGCAAAGGGCGTACGATGTTTGGCGTCACACCGGAGCAGGCGATCAAAGCGTTGCTGGCGCTCGGCGTCACTATCGCCGGCGCCAACTGCGGGCGGACCCTGAGCGAGACGCTGGAAGCCGTGCTCAAAATGCGTGCGGTGGCGCCTGAAGCACTACTGATGGCAAAACCCAACGCTGGTCTGCCCCACACCAAAAACAGCGCTCTGGTCTACGAAGTCACGCCAGAAACGATGGCGGACACCGCGGTGCGTTTTGTAACCGAGGCGGGTGTGCGAATTTTTGGCGGTTGTTGTGGCAGCACGCCGGAGCACATTCGCGCTATTGCAACCGCGTTAGCGCGGTTGTGCTAGCACAGGAGCATTGAGACCCTTCAACAATGGGGCGCCTTATGATTAGCATCCTCATCACTGCTTATCGCGAGCCAAAAACCATTGGCAAAGCCATCGAAGCCTTCATGGTGCAACTGCCGGAAGATGCAGAATTGTTGGTTGTGACGCCCGACCCGGAAACTTCAGCCGTGGTACAGGATTATGCCGAACGCTATCCCGTTGTCCAACACGTCCTCGACCCCCAGCGTGGCAAACCTACCGCACTGAATTTCGGGTTGCAAGCCGCAAAGGGAGACATCATCGTCTTCAGCGATGGCGATGTCGTTGTCGAAGCAGGCGCTCTGGAAGCCTTATTGCGACCATTCAAGAATCCACAGGTTGGCGCTACCAGCGGACGCCCCCTTAGCGCCAACGCGCGCGACACGGTATTGGGTTACTGGTCGCAACTGCTCACCGATAGCGCCCATGCGGTGCGGTTGGCGCGCGCCAAAGCCGGGAAATTTCTTGTCTGCTCGGGCTATCTCTTTGCCGTGCGCCGTGCAATTCTAGCCCCTGTTCCCAACGATGCGCTCTCGGAGGATGCGGTCATCTCGCATCGTATCGCGGAGAGGGGCTATCGGATCGGCTACGCCCCTGAAGCGCGGGTGCATGTGAAATATCCCACCACCTATAAAGACTGGCTCAAGCAGAAAGTGCGTTCGGCAGGGGGTTATGCACAGGACTATGTGCGCCGCTCCCCGGTGCAGATGCGCTCGGCGTGGCTGGAAATCCGCTACGGCACCTGGTTGGCATTGAAATATCCCCGCGGCATGCAGGAATTTCTGTGGACGGTGTTACTTTTCTTCGCGCGCCTGCATCTATGGCTGCTGGTACTCCTCAACGTGCGGATCAAGAAGATGCAGTTCACGGAGCTCTGGCAGCGTGTCGAGACCACTAAATGAGTGGGGGGGATTTCGGCGACGCCAGAGTAGACGGTTTAGATTTTTCGCGGCGCGGCTATGCCGCGCCGCGAAAAATCATCTTTCTTCCCTTCCCCGCTCGCACTTGACAACGTTTTAGTTTCGTGCTATAAATATGATTGTTAGAGGCTATGATCGGGAAGAGTAAATGTCGCAGCGAGGTTCCAGAGAGCCGGGGCAAGGTGAAAGCCCGGCACCAGCGCCGACACTGAATGGACCCGGGAGCTGCTCGCCGAACGGGGGGTAATTCTCCTCAGTAGTCCGAGCCGGAAGCGTCACCGTTATCATGACGCAAGGTATCGCCCAAAAGGCTGTACCTGAAAAGAGTGGGGCTGGCTCAAAACGCGCATCACGTGCCTCTACAAGGCAGCGCGTTTTTTGTTTAGACAGTCCAATAAGGGTGGCACCACGGGCAAAGCGCTCGTCCCTGGCAAGGGATGAGCGCTTTTTTGTTTCCTGGAAACTGCTTGCCGTCCGTTAAAGTGAAAACTCAAGCCGACTTCCAATCAACAGCGCTTTCCCGCCTTATCGCTTAATCGCCTTATCGCTTTTTCATACCAACAGGGGGAACTTATGACTACACAACGCAAACGTATTTTGACCGGAGACCGCCCTACAGGGAAATTGCATCTGGGGCATTATGTGGGCAGCATGAAGAATCGTGTAGCGCTACAGGACGAGTATGAGTGCTATTTCATCATCGCCGACCTGCATACGCTCACCACGCGCCCGGAAAAGGAACATGTGACCGGACTGGCGCAGAACATCTACGATGTGGTGCTCGACTACCTTGCCGTAGGCATTGACCCTGAGCGCAGCACCATCTTCCTGCAATCTGCCGTCCGTGAGACCTTCGAGCTGGCGCAGCTCTTCGGCAACCTGGTCACATTACCCCGCCTCAGCCGCCTGCCCAGCATCAAGGATATGGCGCGCGCCGCAAACATGGATGATGAAACTGTGCCCTTTGGCCTCATCGGCTACCCGGTGCTGCAAGCCGCGGATATTCTGCTGCCACGCGCACATCTGGTGCCGGTAGGCAAGGATAACGAAGCACACGTTGAAATCACACGCGAAATCGCCCGGCGCTTTAATCGCCTCTACGATGCCGAGGTTTTCCCCATCCCTGATGTCATGATTGGCGAAGTTCCCACCCTCATCGGCACCGATGGGCAGGCGAAGATGAGCAAATCCCTGGGCAACGCTATCATGCTCTCCGATGACGCCAAAGCCGTGGAGGAAAAAGTGCGCGGCATGTATACCGACCCCAACCGTGTACGTGCCGATATTCCCGGGCGGGTGGAAGGTAACCCTGTTTTCATCTATCACGACGCCTTCAACCCCAATGTAGAAGAGGTCAATGATCTCAAGGAGCGCTATCTTCTGGGTAAGGTGGGTGATGTGGAAGTAAAGCGCAAGCTAGCTCGCGCTATCAACGCCTTCCTCGACCCCATCCGCGAACGGCGCGCCACCTACGAAGCCCAACCCGGTCTCGTCGAAGAGGTGCTGGTGGAAGGCACCCGCAAGATGCAGGCTGAAGCGCGCATCACCCTGGACCTGGTCTACGATGCAATGGGTATGGCTGGCGCCCGCCTGCGCCGCGCATTGGAAAGCGCCACGCCGTTCCTGCTCAAGTGATGTAGAAGGGGGTGCAACCCCTATTCCACAGTTTGATGCTTTATATGATGTTCGATAAGTCTAGATTAAAACAGAAGGAGAAGAACCCATGTCCGAGCCATATCTGCCTACCCTTTGGTACAATATAATTGCTGACCTGCCCGCGCCGCCCCCGCCAGCGCTACATCCCATGACGCACCAGCCTTTGACGCCGGACGATTTGGCGACGCTGTTCCCCATGGCGTGTATAGAGCAGGAAGTCGCCAGCGACCGCTATATTCCGATTCCTGATGAGGTACGCGAGATTTACAAGCTCTGGCGCCCGACCCCATTGCGTCGCGCCGTGCGCCTGGAGAAAGCACTGGGGACCCCAGCAAAAATCTACTATAAATATGAGGGCGCCAGCCCGGTGGGTAGCCACAAGCCCAACACAGCCGTGGCACAAGCTTACTACAACCGTAAGGAAGGCATCACACGTCTCACAACCGAGACCGGCGCGGGGCAGTGGGGCGCAGCACTCGCGATGGCAGGCGCCTTCCTGGGGATTGATGTCCAGGTGTACATGGTCAAAGTCAGCTACTACCAGAAACCCTATCGCCGCGTGCTGATGGAGACCTTTGGAGCACGGGTGACGCCCAGCCCCAGCAACGAAACCGAATCCGGGCGCGCAATCCTGGCGCAAGACCCCGAGACCAACGGCAGCCTGGGTGTGGCCATCAGTGAAGCGGTGGAAGTCGCCGTCAAAGACCCACGCGCCAAGTACTCACTGGGCAGCGTGCTCAACCATGTGCTGCTCCACCAGACCGTCATCGGACAAGAGGCAATGCAGCAGATAGATGAGGCGGGCGCATACCCCGATGTCGTCATCGGCTGCGTGGGCGGCGGAAGCAACTTCGGTGGCATCGCCTTCCCGTTCCTGGGCGAGAGACTGCGCAACGGACGCAATACCCGTTTCGTCGCTGTCGAACCAACAGCGTGCCCGACACTCACGATGGGCAAATATGCCTACGATTACGGCGATACGGCCAAACTCACACCGCTGGTAAAGATGCATACCCTGGGACACACGTTTATGCCAGCAGGCATTCACGCCGGTGGGCTGCGCTATCACGGCATGGCGCCTCTCATCTCTCAGGCTGTGGACCTCGGATTCATCGAGCCGCGCTCGTATGCCCAGCTAACCGTTTTCGAGGCAGCGATGCTCTTCGTACGCAACGAAGGCATCATTCCCGCGCCGGAGACCTCCCATGCCATCCGCGCCGTCATTGATGAGGCGCTCGATGCTAAGGCAAAGAACGAAGAGCGGGTTATCCTCTTCAACTTCAGCGGGCATGGTTTCATGGATATGGTCTCGTATGAGGCATACCTGAACGGTCAACTGGTGGATTACAACCACACTAAGGAGAAACTGACAGAAAGCCTGGATTGCTTGCCGGAGATATAGTCACCGTGATTCATGGGCTTGCGCGATGCAGCATGACCGCATCGCGCAAGCCCACATAGAGGGAGTAGAGATAGGTGTCCTGCTCCCGCGACCTAGGGCTGCCCTTCCAGCTGCTCGAGGGCGCCCACTGCGGCATCGCGCGCGGCAAGGATATCCGCTTCGGTTCCCGCCATCCAGAGCCGCCCAAAGCGTCCCACTGAGCTGATGTGCATCAAGCTAACCCGCGCCGCCTTCTCCGCCTCATTGGCTGCCAGGTTGATGTATGCCGCCGGCGCACATTCCAGCACCAACATGGTCTGCCCCGGCACCAACATCATACCGCGCGAAAAACGATTGAGCAGCTGTGCCTGATACGGGTTGACATTGGTGATGACTTGCAGGGAAGCAATCTCCGGTTTCTTGCGATCCGTGACTTTTAGCCCCAGCTGCTGCAACACCATCTGCCCGGCTTGAATCACATCCTCTTGCGAGAGCGAGTGAATCTCAAACATGCCAAACTCGCGCTCCACAATCTGGGCGCCCGGCTTGGCATCCGTGGCCTTAACGGCAATATCTACCACGCGGAAAACCCAGTTGCCGGGCGCCATTTCTACATAGAGGCTCGCCATGCCCTCCACCGACAAATCGCCCTGCGTGACAGTGCCCACAAAAGCCGCGTACTGAGGCTGCATACGGTCCAGATAACAATAAGCGCGCAGTTGAAAATCGTCAGTCATAAACACCTCTTATACTCAGTTAACCTTTGCCACACCTAACGGAGTCACAAAAAGCGGATTTGTGGGCACAAAAGTGCGCACCCCCGTCACCGAAGAGATAACCTCATCAATGCCCTTAAAGGCACTGGTCCCGCCTACTAAATAGAGCATCTCGACCGGATAGCCGGCAATATGCCGAGCGATGATCGTCGCCACCTTCTCCATCACCGGGAGGACAATAGGAAACAAGCGCCCCTGCGTCTCGGGATTGAGCTTGAGCGCCTCAGCCTCTTCGAAGGAGATATGGTGGGCGCCAGCGAGTACGAGGGTAAAATGCACGCCCCCCGTGGCCTCATCGGCAGTATAAATCACCTGCCCCTTGCGGATGATGGCAATACCCGTGGTGCCTCCACCGATATCCACGACCGCACCATTCTCCACCTGTAGCACGGCATTCGCAGCACTTGGCTCATCCACCACACCAGTGCATTCCATGCCCGCAGATTCCACCACGTAGCGAGTAGCGCGCACCTCAACCTGAGGCACGCCCGGCGGAAAGGTCGTAGCAGCAGAGGTCAACTCGAAGCCCAGTCGGGATTCCACGTCCTGTTTGAGTTCGCGAAGCAATTTGGTTGCGCCCGCAAAATCCACCACCAAACCATCGCGCACCACTTCCGCATAGCGATAAGCGCCAACGAGCGGTTGATAGGTTTCATCCAAGATGAACAATGTCGTATACGCCGTCCCTAAGTCCACGCCAACATGCACTGGGCCACGATAACCATTGACCGTGGGTCGCTTGAGCGCCATATCGGCAGCGTTCAAATATGCAGCAAGTTCAGGATTCAAATTTTTGCCTTAGCGCGAGAACTGGCGTGTATCACCCACCCCATTCCGCCGGATAGGTTACGTAGAAAAACTTAGCCCATTCAGGCGTCCCAAAGGTAATGTTCGTCCCCTTGGGAACGTAAAGCACATCCCCCGGTAAGCCTATCACCGTACCATTCGGTGTCCCGATGTGCAATTCCCCTTCGATGACATATTCGATCTCGTCATAATTGAGCGTCCACGAGAAAGCGCCCTTGCGGAAAGACATTAGCCCGCCAGCCATGGGCGAACCATGCGCACGTGTTACGACATCCAGCACGCGAATATCCATCTCCGGGTGCCCCACATCAAGGGGAAAAGGCTCCAGGCGTAAGCCCCGCCCTGCGATGTGGCGCACCGAAGCGCTTGGGGCTGGTGCGTGACCCTGCTGCACCAACGCAGCAACGATTTCCCGCACGCGAGTTTCCAGCACATCCACCGGCGGCAATGGCGCCGGAGATGGAGAAGTGGAGACGACAGCAAATTGCGCCGGGGACCTCTGCCGGTACACGCATTGCGCCGCACCGCTCCAGGCAGGCACATCAGCACGAATGCCCTCGCTTTCATAGCAGACCTCTATCCCCAGCTCCCGCGCAGCATCGAGCGCTAACGCCGTCACCAAGTCACCTCGGGCGACAGCGACCCGCCGTTCGCCGGCATCTTTCATGCCGCGAATATCAGCCGCGGTAATCAACCGTTTCTTCATCGTGCGGCTCCTTCCAGGTGATCTCGCAGGCTGGTTGACAGAAGCAGCCTACGCAGTGTATCACACGGGCAATTATGCTTCCGGCGCCTTGGGCAGGATGAACTCCACATCGCCGTGGGGGCGGGGAATAACGTGCACACTGACCAGCTCACCCACACGCTGCGCCGCAGCCGCGCCAGCATCCGTCGCGGCCTTAACCGCGCCTACGTCACCCCGTACCATCACCGTGACATAGCCCCCGCCAATAATCTCCTTGCCAATCAATTTGACATTGGCAGCCTTGACCATGGCATCGGCGGCTTCAATGGCCCCAACCAGGCCTTTGGTCTCAATCATCCCTAGTGCAATCAACTGTACGTTTGTCATAACAGACTCCTTTTCTGAAATGATTCTGGCTCAATCACTGATAGCGCTAGAGCCAGGATAACGAAGATTCGACGCCGGCCCCCAGTGCCCTCTTGGTTCTCTCTATCCAAACTGAAGCCTGAGGCAGCGACAAACAGTTTTAACCCAGACTTACCACACGATGGCGACGGCGTTTGCCCATTCCGTTACCGACTCGTGCACATGCGGCACACGGTTATAGCGTCACTGCTCCGCGCCCAGCTGCTTCAGCACACGCCGAACGATTTCTTCAAGCACAGTATCATCCGGAGGCAAAGCCGGCTCCAGAGCAACCTGGCCCGTGACATCAGGCGCGGGAGTTCGTGCCAACGCAGAAGGCGGGGTCAGTTCGTAGGCTACCCGCTTGATATTGAGCAAATGCGTGGTCGTGATGTTGTCGCTCGAGATGGCACCCCCCAAACCACCAGGTGCCAGTGTCATTGCAGGCGCCACCCCCGTGCTGGCGCCGATAGCGCCCATCGTACCCCAAGAATTGACGACAATACGAAAAGCGGGTTTTTCCAACCCAAAAGCCAGAATGACCTCCTCATCCCTGGCGTGAATCACCTGTGAATGCCCATCGCCGCCGAATTTGAGTAGCTGAATGCAGCGCTCACAGCCAGCATGCCAGCCATCCTCCACATAGAAAGCCAGCACGGTAGTGAGTTTTTCGCGGCTAAGGGGATACTCTTTCCCCACACCTTCGAGGGTCGCGACCAGCACCCGCGCGGAGCCAGGAACGGTGATCCCCGCCATCTGAGCCAACTTCTGGGGCGTCTTGCCTACGCTGCGCGCATTGATACTGCCATCGGGGAAGAAAAGTGTGCGCTCCAAAGCCGCCTGCTGTTCAGCATTGACCCAATAGGCGCCGTGCTTTTCCATCTCCACGCGCAGCTGTGCGGCAATGGGCTTATCCGCCACCACGGCTTGTTCCGTGGCGCAGATTACGGAGCAATCGAAGGCTTTGCTATTCACGATATCCGCAGCAGCCTTTGGCACATCAGCACTGCGGTCCACATAGACGGGAACGTTCCCCGGTCCCACACCAATCGCGGGCTTGCCAACACTGTGCGCCGCTCGTACCATGGGACCGCCGCCAGTAGCCAGAATCAGTGAAACCGCGTAGTGGTGCATCAGCGCCTGAGTGCCATCGAGCGTGATATGCTGCATGCAGCTCACCAGACCCGGCGGCATTCCAACGGCTTCGCCGGCCGCAGCCATAATTCGCGCGCTCTCGTAACTACAGCGTTTGGCAAGGGGATGTGGCGCGATGATGATGCCATTACGCGCCTTGACCGCGATCAAAATTTTGTAAATCGCCGTGGATGTCGGGTTGGTCGAGGGCGTCAATCCCGCGATGACGCCTACAGGCCAGGCAATCTCGATGACTTTGCGCCGGTCATCACGCCCAACAATACCGACGGTCTTGATATCTTTGATGGATTCCCAAACCTGACGGCTGGCAAACTCGTTTTTCAGGCGCTTGTGAAGCGGCACTCCGTAACCGGTCTCATCATACGCCAACTGCCCCAGGCGCGCAGCATCAGCAAAAGCCGCCTCCGCCATCGCCTGGCAGACGCGATCCACAGTGGTCTGATCCGCCAGCGCCCATTGGCGTTGGGCTTCGCGACACGCCGCCGCCAGGCGACGCGCCTCCTGAATGGATTGCAAATCCAGATCGTATGTTTCAGGCATAAGCCCTCCTTAGGGATTGCCCATATTCACCACAGCTGACCCTAGAACTTATGCGGGTCGCGGGCAACGTCGAGAACAGCTTCCTGGAAAGCGATACAGGCTGCCCGACAAGCGCTCTGGGTGCCTGTGAGCAACGCGCCCGAGAAGTTCGTTTCCGAAGGTGGCTTCCACCAGACACAAAAGGTGACCTCAGCAGCTTTGAGTGCCGCATCAATGGCAAAGGTCGCCTCAAGCGGGGGAGCGATCAGGTATGCCAAAGGCGTTCCAATGGGCACCCCCGCCACCTGACTTAAGTAGCTTCCAGAACGCGAGATGGTATGCGGGAAAAAGATCAACGTGTCATCCACATTGGCGGAATAGAACCAGGCCTCGGTTTCGGCATAGGCGATACAGGCGCTAAGGCCCGCGCGCGCTTCCGCAGGGTCGGGACCGGCGAGAATGCCAATAATCTCGCCAGAAAGAGGACCTGAGGAATAGCTGGAACCGGCGTAGAAGCTCTGCGCGTAGACCACCTCGACCTCAGCCATCTTCGTCGCCTCATCGAGCGAGACGTAGAGCGCGTCATCCATATCGCATGTGATGAGCGCCAGGCTACGCTGCTCAGGGCGCAGACCCAACTGCGCCGCAAAATCAGGGTGCACGTTGGGAATCAAACGTGCCGATAGGATATGTGGTTTTACAGGGTCAAGCATTGCCATGAAATCCCTCCCGTGGGCACCCCGCGATAGATTTGGGGCTTATTCCCCACCAGAAGCCTTCAATTTAAGTTCTATGCCACTGGCTTGATACTTCAACGTCTGTTTGATCAATTCCACAACATAGGCGCCGGCTTCCAGCGGATTGGTGCCACCATGATAGGTAATCATGCAGACAACATCACGTTCGGCATCGGTCTTGCCGGGACCGGGCTTATAACCCATGTAAGCGCTGAGCGCATCAGCGACACCCAGTCCGGGTCGCTCACCTAACAGAATCACTACCACATCTGCGCCAACGACTTCATTGACGTCATTGATGACGCCAACGCGGGCATTTTGAATGAAGAAGGGAGTTCCGATGCTGATACCGGCGCTCTTGAAGCCCTGCTCGATGACGGGATAGATTTCAGGCACGTTATTATTCACTGCTGCCGCACTCAGACCATCGCCAACGACAATCTGCACCTGCGGTTTTTTGACGCAACGCTCAGCAATGGTCTTTCTGGCGGTATCGGAGAGCTTGCGGCCCAGGTCTGGGCGCAGAAGATACTCATCCCGATTACTGACCTGTGTCATCACCGTGAAAAGGCCCAACTTCTCCTTCACCGACTCAGAAACCTCACCATAGATGGCGTCTTGTGTGATGCCATGATCGAACTGAAAGAGCAACAAACTGTTGGTGCGGGGGCGAGGTCCAGCTCGCCCTACGCCAAGGCGTGCGGTGGTCGTGGCGCAGAGATTGCGCAACCCCTCCAGGTCGTGGGGATGCTCCACCCCAATGGCGCGCCGAAATTCCGGCAAGGTGGGATCGGGCAGGTCAATCACCAATTCTCCGGGCGCCGCCTGAATAGGGGGAGTTCCAACAGAGGCAGAAGCGCTGCCGCGTTTGCGCAGCTCCGCTACAACTGCCTGCACAATGGCTTCAAGATCCACCGTCACGTGATTCATCAATCAAATCCTTATTGCCGAAGGAAGAATGAGGCATCCCCCGCTTTCTCGGTCAAAATGCCATCTTGCATCAAGCCAACACGCTCCAGCCATGCCTCGAATTCGGGCAACGGGCGCAGGCCTAAGAGCTGCCGCAAGGCAGCAGTATCGTGATAGCTGGTAGACTGATAGCTCAACATCGTATCATCGCCCATGGGTACGCCCATGAAGTAATCAACACCTGCCGCCGCCAAAAGCACCGCCAGGTTTTCAATATCATTCTGGGTGGCGCGGGCATGGTTGGTATAGCAGGCATCACAACCCATGGGAACTCCGGTGAGTTTGGCCATGAAGTGGTCTTCCAGACCCGCACGGGTAATCTGCACAGCATCATAGAGATATTCCGGGCCGATGAAGCCCACCACAGTATTCACCTGGAAGGGCTTGTAACGCTTCGCCAGCCCGTAGATTCGCGCCTCCATCGTGAGTTGGTCAGCGCCATAGTGGGCATCGGCAGAGAGCGCAGTGCCCTGCCCGGTCTCAAAGTACAGGTAGTTGGGACCCGTAGAAACACAGTATTTCTGCGCCAGAGCATAAGCCTCATCCAGCATTTCCACGGTGACGCCAAAGGCTTCATTAGCCTTCTGCGACCCCGCCAGACTCTGAAAGACCAATCCGCAAGGAGCGCCGTGCCTGAGCGCCTCCATTTGCGTGGTAACGTGTGCGAGCACACAGTTCTGGGTAGGTATTTGCCATTTCTGGATGACCTCATAAGTCATCTCCAGCAGGCGCATGACGCTATCCACAGAATCATCCATGGGGTTGATGCCAATGACGCTGTCGCCGGAACCAAAAGAGAGGCCCTCGTAAACTGCTGCACGAATTCCTGCCACAGAATCGGTGGGATGATTGGGCTGTAAGCGCGAAGCAAGGGTTCCCTTCAAGCCAATAGTGTTATTAGCATGCGCCGTAAAGCGAATCTTGCTCGCGCCATACATGAGGTCCATGTTCGACATCAACTTGGTCACGGCAGCAATCATCTCCGCCGTCAACCCATTGCTCACTCGGAGAATCAGCTCCGTGGTTGTGGTATCCGCCAGCAACCACTCGCGGAATTCCCCAACCGTCCAGCCTTTAATCTCATTATAGATAGTCTCGTTGACAGCATCCTGAATGACGCGCGTCACATTATCCATCTCGTAAGGGATAACAGGGTTCTGACGCAACACTGCGAGCGGGACTTCAGCCAGCACAAACCTGGCAGCCATGCGTTCGGTAACGGTAGCCGCTGCAATACCGGCTTGCCGATCGCCAGATTTTTCCTCGTTGGCTTTGGCGAGCAATTCTTTGATGTTGCCAAATTCATAAGTCTGACCCAAAAGCCTGGTGCGTAGGAGCATGATAGTCCACCTTACAGATAATAAGAATCTGTTCGAAAATTCAGCTTGATGCGAGATTTGCGCCTAAAGGCGCGGTTTTGAGAGTGTTTTTTGGTTGGCGGGCTGTGCTCGCCAACCAAAAAATATATTCCAGAAAGCGAATTTGACCACAAGTCTCAGTGAGAGGTCGCATCACGCCACAATTTTCGGATAGGTTCTAAGCCAGAACTGCTTGCGGGGATCCCTTAGTGATAGAAGATGAGCGTTTTTACCGAAACCGGCACCACACGCCCCCCCAGAAGCGGCAACCCAATATCAATAAAATCACCCTCGCCCAACCCAATCTGGTCAATGATGAGCAATGGCAAATCGGGCTTCTGAGCATGGACGCTCTGCCCTAGCGCTTGTGCATAATCACGCTCAAGGACCAGGACCAGCGGCACACCAGTGACCCGGTCATGGCGCGCCTCAACGTAGCGCACGACGCCCTGGGTGATGGTGGTCAAGCCCTCATGGTTCAAGCGCGCGGGCAGGTCAAGCACCAAAGCCAAAGCCCGTTGCCCCCTTTCCACATCCCAACGTTGCCCGGCATAAGACAACGCCTCAGCCAGACGATCAGGTTGAAACAACTCCGCGGATGTGAGCTGTGGTCGTACCACCGGCAGGTTACGCAATGGAAGCCAATCCTGCGCTACCCAGATGGTGCTGCCGCTCAGCGTGACAGTTTCGCTCGAAGCACCCATCACCGTGGCGCGAAGTGTCTCTGCGGGACGCTGCACATTGCACTTACGGATACGCGGATGAAGACGCAGACATTGAGCAAAAAGCGGCCCCACATCATCGTGCACCAACACATCCGCCAGGCCATGAATTTCGATAGGGTCATAATAATAGGCGCCTACCCCGCCGGAGAAAAAGATAACGGAAGATTGTTTTGCCCCGCGTAAGGGTGGCGTGAGCTGAAGCCGCTGCCCCAAGGCACTGACCTCACCCTCAATGAGGTCGGCTATGAGGTCAGCCATACAGTTGCAAAAGCGTTCCAACGTCTCCGGTTCTACACGCTGACCTTCACGGATGGGCAGATTGAGGGCTTCAATGATGCCCTGTCCAGGTGGGGCGATGGAGTGCACAATGCCAGAAGTCTTCTCCACCACCAGTTGGCGCCCCCCCACCGCCAGCGCCGAGGAGGAGAGGTGTTCCCCGCCCCGGAAAATCGCCGCGTTGGCGGTCCCCCCACCAATATCCACATTAGTCACCTGGGCATAATGCTCTGCAGAATACTCCGCCGCTCCGGCGCCCCGCCCTGCAATTTGCGCCTCCACATTGGGTCCAGCCACGGTGACAACGAAGTCGCCCGCCAGATGCGCAAGGGCTTTAAGAATGGCGTCGGCATTATTGGCGCGGGCAATTTCACCGGTGACAATCACTGCGCCGGTTTCGACTTGCTCAGGGGTGATACCGGCGCGCCGGTATTCCTCCCGCACGATGGCGGTAAGCGCGGATACATCCACTTCTGCGGGTGTAAGAAGTGGGGTGAAAGCGATGGGGCTTTGGTAAAGCACAGTCTTGGCATTTACCTGGATGCGTGGCACTTGCCCCAGGCGGGCAACATCATGCACCCGAAGCCTGGAGAAGACGATTTGCGTCGTCGTGGTGCCAACATCAATTCCCACGCTGAGCAGCTCGCGCCCGGTCAGCAGCATCCCGTGGAACTCCTGCGCCTAATCCTCCTGCGCCTTGGGCAGAATAAATTCCACATCGCCATGAGGACGCGGAATGACATGAACACTGACCAGTTCACCCACGCGCTGCGCGGCGGCAGCGCCGGCATCAGTTGCGGCTTTTACAGCGCCTACGTCACCGCGCACCATCACTGTGACATAACCACCGCCAATAATTTCCTTGCCGATGAGTTTGACGTTAGCAGCCTTGACCATGGCATCAGCCGCTTCAATAGCGCCAACCAGACCTTTGGTCTCAATCATACCCAATGCAATCAACTGTATGGTCATAACAAACTCCTTGAAAGGATGATTAGGGTCGAAAAAAGGTCAACTTTCCGAATCTTGTCGTGTTTTCGCAGTGAAAAGAGGAAGCTTTCCAAAAGGCACGAGTCAATATTCGGGGCTGATGGGATAGTTCCAGTGAAGTCATTTTGATGAGAACTGCAAACAGTGCGAAATTCAACTCATTACGTTTCATTTTAGGGGAGATACAGACAAATGTCAAGCATAGGTTACAGATTTTTGGGGAAAACTGGAAGAGGTTGTGCAAACAAATGAAGAGGATCTTTTTTATGTTTTTGGGCGCAGCGTCGGGTACGGCGCCACGCCCAAAAACACTTTTCCTTTAATCAGGCATGCCACGCCTGATATGAGGTGTTGTGCAGCCATCATTTGTTCTGTACCCGTCAAGCGGCGTTTAGCCTTGCGCAAGGTTCTAGCAACTGCGCCAAGGCTCGACTGCTGGGGCATCGGCACAAAAAGAGCCACAAAACGGTCTTTTGTGGCTCTACAACATCAAGTGCAGGTTACAATTCTGCAAGCTTGCGGTTCTGCTCGTCGAGCGTCAACGCTTCGATGAATAACGCCAAATCCCCTTCCATGACGGCAGGGAGATTGTAGCTGTTCACGCCTACGCGATGATCGGTGACCCGATTCTGTGGGAAATTGTAGGTGCGAATCTTCTCACTGCGCTCGCCGGTGCCCACTTGAGAGCGGCGCGCTTCTTCGAGCTCGTCTTCGCGCTTCTGCTGCTCGATTTCATAGAGACGTGCGCGCAAAACGGCCATTGCCTGAAGCTTGTTCTGCGTCAACGAACGCTGATTTTCACACGTCGCCACAATGCCGGTGGGCTTATGTACGATGCGCACCGCGGTTTCGTTTTTCTGCATGTGCTGACCGCCAGGACCGGAAGAGCCATAGGTGGTGATTTCGAGGTCCTTCGGGTTGATCTCGACTTCGACTTCGTCCACTTCCGGCAACACCGCCACCGTTACCGTCGAGGTATGAATGCGCCCGCTGGACTCCGTCACCGGCACACGCTGCACACGATGCACACCGCTCTCATATTTGAGTTGCGAATACACACCCTTGCCCCGAATCTCAAAGATCACCTCTTTGAAACCACCAATGCCGGTATGGTTCTCGCTGATGATATCCGTCTTCCAGCCCCCCTGACGCTCCGCATAACGCGTGTACATGCGGAAAAGCTCCGCAGCAAAGAGCCCCGCCTCATCGCCGCCAGCGCCCGCACGAATCTCCATAATCACATTCTTCTCGTCGCGGGGGTCTTTAGGTAATAGCAGCTGCTGCAATTGCAATGCCAGCGTTTCCTGCTCAGCCTCTAAATGCGCAATCTCTTCATGCGCCATCTGGCGCAATTCAGAATCTACTTCCTCGCGCAGCAGTTCGTGAGTCTGCTCGAGCGTCTCCGCAGCACGCCGATAGGCCTGGTAAAGCGCAACCTTGGGCTCCAGATCCGCGCGCTCCCTGGCATATTCGGTAATCTTCTCGTAATCCTGGGCCAGCGCCGGGTCCGCCATCAGGCGATTCAGTTCCTCGAAGCGTTCTTCTAACGCCGCGAATCGTTCCAACATGGTGCTCTACTCCATCCTCATAAGCCCGGTTAGGGGCATTAACTTCAATAGCACTAAACATGGCTAACGGCCCGCTCATAAACGGGCCGTTAGTGACAGTTCCTGATGGGCCCACCAGGATTTGAACCCGGAACCAACCGGTTATGAGCCGGCCGCTCTAACCGTTGAGCTATAGGCCCTTAAAAAGCGGGCGACGGGAATCGAACCCGTATCATTAGCTTGGAAGGCTAAGGCATTACCATTATGCAACGCCCGCACGTAGTGACATTATACCATAATGGTGCTATAATACAAAGCATAAGCACAGTGGGGCATACGACATGCCCCTACGGCACACTAAAACACTTACCATTGCCAGGGGAGTCCGGGGAACGGGCTGAGAGGGCGCTGAGCATGCCGCGCCGACCCTTACGCTTGCAATAGCAAGCGCAACCTGATCCGGGTCATGCCGGCGGAGGAAGAAACCAGTATCAAAAATCATCCCCGCAGGGCAATAACCCCACGGGGATTTTTATTGTTGAGGTGGAAGCGGGCGCGGCAAGCTGCGCTGAGCAACAAGCTGCGCCCGGCTCTCGCAGAGCATGATTCATGGAGCAACATGCGCATTATCATTTTTGCCAACGGGATCATGGATCATCCCCGCGCCGATGCCATCCGCTGGATAGGTCCGGGGGATGTCATCGTCGCGGCGAATGGGGGAACACGCCATGCGCTAGATGCTGAGGTAATCCCGCAACATATCATCGGTGATCTGGATTCGCTGGAGCCGGAGTTGCAGGCGCAGTTGAGGGCTTCAGGCACGGTGTTTCAAACGCATCCCCCCGCCAAGGATGAAACCGACCTGGAATTGGCGCTGCTCTGGGCAGCGGAACAGCCAGCCGAGACCATTGTAGTCCTCGGCGCTCTGGGCGGGCGTCCCGATCAGGCGCTCGCCAACCTGTTGCTGCTCGCGCTTCCTGCACTAGAAGGCCGTGAAGTCATCCTCGCGGGCGGTGCATGGACGATTAGCTGCATTCGCGGCGGCGAGACGCGGGTTCTGCACGGCAGCCCAGGCGATACCATCTCCCTGATTCCCCTCGGTGGCGATGTGCACGGAGTGAGCACAACGGGGTTGGCTTACCCGCTGCGGGATGAAACCCTGCACTTCGGACAGGCACGCGGCGTGAGTAACGAGCTTGCCTGTGAAGAGGCAACAGTCACGACGCGAGAGGGGTTGCTGTGGTGTTTGAGAGACGAATTGAAACTCAAAAAACGGGAGTCAAATGGCTCCTGATTCTTGAACAGGAGGTGTTACATGAAAAGGATCACATTGCTCATACTCATGGGGCTATTAGTCACTGCCTGTGCGGCGCCGAAACCCACAGAGCCGCAAGTGCTACGGGTGATGACGCACGATAGCTTCAGCGTCAGCGAAGAGGTCATTGCCGCCTTCGAGGCAGAGCACAACGTCACGGTACAATTTCTAAAAGCCGGCGATACCGGCACAATGCTCAACCAGGCTATCCTGAGCAAGGAAAATCCCCAGGCGGATGTCATTTACGGCATAGATAATACCTTCCTCAGCCGGGCATTAGAAGCCGATATTGCACTCCCCCTGAAACAAGTCGCGCTTGACGGCATCCCGGAGAATCTCAGACTCGATCCCGAGCATCGCTTCTTCCCCGTGGATTACGGCGATGTGTGTCTGAATTACGACAAAGAGACCCTCGAAAGCACAGGACTGGCTGTGCCCCAAGACCTCAGTGCGCTGACCCTGCCCGAATACAAGGGGCTGCTTGTGGTGCAGAATCCGGCGTCATCGTCGCCAGGACTGGCTTTCCTCATCGCTACGATTGAGAAATTTGGTGAGGAGGGTTATCTCGATTACTGGCGCGCGTTACGCGCCAACGATGTGCTCGTGGTGGATGGCTGGGACACGGCCTACTACACCGAATTCAGCGGCGGCGCGTACAGTGAGGGGACGCGCCCGCTGGTGGTCAGCTACGCCAGCAGCCCCGCTGCCGAGGTCTACTTCAGCGAGGGAGCGCTGACCGAACCGCCGACCGGCGCCATTACTGCGCCGGGGATGTGCTTTCGGCAAATCGAATTTGTCGCTGCCCTGCGAAACGGGGAATCCCCCGAATTAGCGCAAGCCTTTGTGGCCTTTACCCTCAGCGAAGCCTTTCAAGCCGATATTCCGCTACAGATGTGGGTCTATCCGACCAATCAGGCGGTAGCGTTGCCGCAGGTGTTCCAGGACCACGCGCAGCCTGCGCAGTACGCCGGTGAAGTTCTGTCTCCCATTGACATCGAGCAAAATCGCGAGCGTTGGATTCAGGAATGGACGGAGGCGGTATTGCGCTAATGCCAACCCCACGCGCGTCGCGTGCTTCGCGCCAGCTGCAACCCTGGGTGCTCCTCCTGCTCCCCCTTCTCTTCCTCACTCTCTTCTACTTCTACCCACTGGCAGCCATTTTCCGCGTAAGTTTTGTGGAAAACGATGCCAGCGCTGTGCTTCCCCGCCTTTTGAGCGCGGGGACTCTGCGCGTTCTGGGCTTCACCTTTGGACAGGCGCTGCTCTCAACAGCGCTCACACTGCTTCTGGGGCTGCCGGGGGCCTATATCTTTGCGCACTACGATTTCCCCGGTAAGACCTTACTCCAGGCGCTCGCCACCGTACCCTTCGTGTTGCCCACCGTTGTCGTCGCGACCGCATTCACAGCGTTGACGGGAAGCCAATCGGAGCTGCGCTACACGCTAGGGGCCATTCTGCTCGCCCATATCTTCTACAATGTCACTGTCATACTGCGAATGGTCGGAGGGTTTTGGGCCAATCTCGACCCGCACCTGGAGCAAGCGGCGCGAACGCTGGGCGCCTCACCCTGGAACGCCTTCCGTGAAGTGACATTGCCCCTGCTTGCGCCCGCTTTAGGCGCGGCAGCCATGTTGGTCTTCATCTTCTGTTTCACCAGCTTCGGCGTAATCCTCATTCTCGGGGGACCACGCTTCGCAACACTCGAGGTGGAAATCTACCGGCAGACCATCAATTTTGCCAATTTGCCGCTGGCAGCCGCGCTCTCGCTCCTGCAAATCGGGATTACCCTGATGCTCACGCTGACCTACACCCGCCTGCAAACGGGGCTGGCACGCCCACTGGAGTTGCGCCCGCAGTGGGCCACGCAACGCCGCCCGCACCATTTTCCAGAAATCGCGCTGGTATCAGCGACCGTGCTCCTGCTGGGGCTGTTGCTGATTGCGCCATTGCTTACACTCATCACACGCTCTTTTGGCGACGGATTGCACTATTACACCGCACTCTTTGAAAATCCCCGCCGTTCCATCTTCTACGTCCCGCCGATCATGGCGATATGGAATTCCGCGCGCTTTGCCCTGGCGACGACGGCGCTCGCGCTGTTTTTGGGCCTGCTCACCTCGCTGGCGTTGCTGCGCCAACGGCTGGCGTCAGGCGGTTGGGTGCTCGACGCGCTCTTCATGTTGCCGCTGGGCACCTCAGCGGTAACGCTAGGCCTGGGCTACCTCATCAGCATGGGGCGTCCGCCGCTGGCGTTGCGAGGCACGCCACTCCTGATCATCTGCGGGCACACGCTCGTAGCGCTGCCGTTTGTCGTGCGGAGCCTGTTACCCGCACTACAATCCATCCGCCCGGCGCTGCGCGAAGCAGCTGCCACACTGGGCGCAGCGCCGATACACGTCTTCATCGAAGTAGATCTGCCCATCGTTCGACGCGCACTGGCAGTAGGCAGCGTCTTTGCCTTCACGGTTTCGATGGGGGAATTCGGCGCCACTTCCATGATTGCCCGTCCTGAACTGCCCACACTGCCCATCGCTATCTACCGCTTTCTTTCGCTGCCAGGTGCGCTAAACTATGGACAGGCGTTGGCGATGTCCACCATTCTGATGATGGTCTGTGTTGTGGGCTTTGTAGCCATGGAGCGCTCAAGACCTTTGGGGATGCAGACGTTTTAAGATAGGAAACGCCAGTCAATGCTAAACACATCCGCGCCGTCGAATGAGGGGACGAAATGTCAGAAGAGATCGTCAACACGCCGAATGACACGTCATTCTTAGTCTTTCACGGCACGTGGTTCGATGAACGCTTCTTCCTTTGGGCAGAGAGCGCCGAAGCCAGCTCCCGGCCTAGAGGTCGCCAGGCAAAACTTTCACCTCATCCGCATACTGCGACGCCGGACGCCCTGCGCGCCCGTTTAGTCAAATTCTTGCCCGCTACAAACTGGGCCGCTTTGCCGGAATTGACCTACGGGATATTCCTTCCAACACGCAACAACATCCCACTCCTTCCCCCCTGGCTCATGATAGAAACCCTGGAGGATGCTGACGATGCGGATGATGCGATCCGAGATGAAGCGCCCATCGTTCTGAGCGCCTGGAAGGTAACCGGACTGGCGCTAGATGTGCTCACTGCCCTGGATTTACTCATCGCGTTGCCAGGCACGCCGGGGAGCCCGCACAGTCGCCAATGGGGAGATGATCTACACTATTGGAGCGCCGTGGCAAAGTTTGGCCTGGAGACGTTAGCTCGACAAGCCTATCTACCAGGCCTTACAGAGCACGAAGGACATTATCGCGCGCGCTGGTTGCCGGTATGGGATGCCCCGCCCGACCGCGCACGCCTGAAAGTGCTAACCGAAGCCCTTCCGCCCGTCGCACGCGCGCTGTTCGAGATCAAATCCCCGCCAGATCCCGCGCTGGCGCCCTCACCCCACATGTTGCTGGAGAGTTTCCTCAAGCGACTGGTGGATATCGCCGTGCGCGATTGGGGGCGCACGCATCTCGATGCCCGGCGGAAACCACCCGCCGACATTGCCGGACTGTGGTGGAGCGCGCTCTGGGCGCCCGAGGGCAGCATTCTAGCTACCGCAAAAGAACGCCGGGGGCTTGCTACACTCTACGAAGTCTGGCAGGCATGGATAGCACAATTGCAAGGCAGCGCCAAAGCGCCTTTCCGCTTGAGTTTTCGGCTGGAGCCACCGGAAATTGATCAGGAGACAGGGAAGGTAAACCGCCCCGATTGGAGGGTGCATTATCTTCTCCAGGCTAACGATGACCCAAGCCTACTGGTGCCGGTGGAACAGGTATGGGCCGCGCGCGGAGGTACGCTGGAATATCTCAATTACCGCTTCGAAAACGCGCAGGAGCATGTGCTAGCCAGCCTGGGGCTGGCTGCCAGGCTTTTCCCACCCATCAAGCAGAGCTTGCGTACCGCCCGTCCGCAGGCCTGCATTCTCTCTACCGATGAGGCTTTCGCCTTCCTGCGCGAGGTGGGGCCGCTCCTGGAAAGCAGCGGCTTTGGCGTCCTCGTGCCCCCATGGTGGAACAAACCTGGCGCGCGCCTCAGCATCCGCGCCCAGATGAAAGCCGAGGGCAACCTCAGTGGCAAGGGCATTCTGAGCCGCAATGCACTCATTACTTTTAACTGGGAGCTGGCCCTGGGCGACGAAACGCTCAGCCGCGAGGAATTCGAGCGATTGGTAGCGCTCAAAACGCCGTTGGTGCAGGTACGCGGGCAATGGGTGCTCTTGCAGCCACAGGAAATCGAAGCCGCCATCGCATTCTGGAAAAAGCAGCAACAGCAGGTCGGTTTCACCGAGGCGCTGGCATTGGCGCAGGGGGCAACGACGGAGCTTAACGGGCTACCGGTGAGCGGCGTGCAAGCCACGGGCTGGCTGGCAGAGCTGCTACAACAACTGCGCGATGGGGAAAAAGTCATCGAGGTACCACAACCGGAGAGTTTTGTGGGACAATTACGTCCCTATCAGCAGCGGGGCACTTCCTGGCTAGCGTCTATGCGGCATTGGGGTTTGGGAGCCTGTCTGGCAGATGACATGGGTTTAGGCAAGACTATTCAGACGATTGCGCTGCTGCTACACGAACGAGAACACGAAAAAGCAAAACCGGGGCCAGCGTTGCTGGTATGCCCGACCTCGGTTGTGGGCAACTGGAAACGCGAGGTGCAGCGCTTTGGACCACCCCTCAAGGCGCTCGTCCATCACGGGGCAGAACGCGAGCGTGGCGCAAGTCTCTTGGAGGCTATTGCTGCCCATGACCTCATCATCAGCACCTATGGCTTGGTGCGCCGCGATGTAGATACCCTGGCTAAGGTTGACTGGGACACCATTATTCTGGATGAGGCGCAGAACATCAAAAACCCACATGCAAAACAGACGCAGACCGTGCGCCAGCTTCAGGCACGGCAACGCATTGCCCTGACCGGCACACCCGTTGAGAATCGCCTCTCAGAACTGTGGTCCATCATGCAATTTCTCAATCCCGGTTTGCTCGGCTCACAAAGTGGCTTCCGTGAACGTTTTGCCCTGCCCATTGAACGGTATCAGGACGCCGAGGCTGCCACCCGGCTGCGCGGGATGGTAGGTCCCTTTATCCTGCGCCGGCTCAAGACTGACCCGGCAATTATCCAGGATTTACCGGATAAGATTGAGATCAAGACTTACTGCTCACTGACGCCAGAACAGATCACGCTGTATCAGGCGGTGGTAGAGGCTACCCTCAACCAGGCAGAAGCGGCTGAAACTGAGGGTAAATCTGAGCTCTCGCGGCGGGGGGCCATTCTTGGCGCATTACTGCGACTCAAGCAGGTGTGTAACCACCCGGCCCACTACCTGGGCGACGGCTCCGCACTGCCGGGGCGTTCCGGGAAACTCGACCGGCTCACAGAAATGCTGGAAGAGGTGCTGGATCTGGGTGAGCGCGCGCTTATCTTCACGCAGTTTGCAGAGATGGGGCAGCGGCTCCAACACTATCTGCAAGCGTTATTTGGTGTAGAGACGCTCTACCTGCACGGCGGCACAACGCCCAAACAACGCGATAAAATGGTGGCGCGTTTCCAAGATCGAGAGGGACCCCCGTTGTTTGTACTCTCGTTAAAGGCAGGGGGTGTGGGGCTGAATCTCACTGCCGCCAACCATGTCTTCCACTTCGATCGCTGGTGGAACCCTGCCGTGGAAGACCAGGCCACCGACCGCGCCTTTCGAATTGGCCAGAGGCGCGATGTACAAGTCCACAAGCTCATCTGCGAGGGAACATTGGAAGAGCGCATTGATACGCTCATCGAGAGCAAAAAGGCTTTGGCGCAAAGTGTGGTCGGTGCAGGGGAGGATTGGCTTGCCGACCTAAGCACGGAAGAGCTGCGAGAGATCATCACCTTGCGTGAGACGTAGAAAGAACGGTCGCGGACACCCTGTGACAGTTCCCGTCAATGGAAATGCATTATCACAGACAAGGAAAGAGGGATGAGCCGGAAACGCTCCAGTTATTACGATGACTATTGGCCCAGCTATGAAGCCACACGCCCAAGACCTGCGGATGGCATTAAGGCGAAGAGTCAAAGAGGGGATTTCACTGCCACCTGGTGGGGTAGCCGATGGATCAAGGCACTCACACCGCTCATGGATAGCGGACGCCTGAGCCGGGGGCGAAGCTATGCGCGGAAGGGGCAGGTACTGGAGATCAACATCCAGCCCGGCAAGGTAACTGCGCGGGTACAAGGCTCACGCCCCACACCCTATAAAGTCACCATCGAACTGAATCCGCTCAACGATGGGCAATGGGGCACGGTGTTCGAGGCATTGGCGGGACAAGCCATCTATGCCGCACAACTTCTCAACGGCGAAATGCCCGACGATATCGAGAATATCTTCAATGCCGTAAAAGTGCCACTATTCCCCACCTCGCGTGGTGATTTAGGCAGCAGTTGCTCGTGCCCGGATTGGGCTAATCCCTGCAAGCACGTGGCAGCGGTTTATTATCTTCTCGGCGAACGCTTCGACGCCGACCCGTTCCTGCTCTTTGCACTGCGAGGGCGCAACAAAGAGCAGGTCGCAGCAGAACTGCGTAAACGCCGGGCAGCTGGCGCCCCAGAAAACGAGGCGTCCATGCTTTTGGCGCCCGATGCCATCGCCGCCGCGCCGGTCATACCCCTTGCAGAAAGCCTGGGGCAATATTGGGGCTCCGCTCGGGCGTTGGAGAGCTTCAACGTACGAATCGCGGAGCCACCGGTGGCATTGGCATTGCTCAAGCGCGTGGGCTTGCCCGATTTCATCGAAGCCCACTACCTGCGCGCCCAACTGGAACGCATCTATCCGGCGATCACGGAACGCGCGTTGGTGGTTGCCTTTGCCGAAGCCAGCCCAGAAGGCGAAACAGAAGCATCGCCGCTACAGATCAAGGAACAAGCATGAGTTTTCTGGAACTGATCAATATCCACAAATCCTACGATAGTGCCCCGCTACTCTGTGGCGTGAATTTTGCCGTCGAGCGAGGCGAAATCGCCTGCCTGCTCGGCTCTTCCGGCAGTGGCAAGACAACGCTGCTGCGCATTCTTGCCGGACTGGAGGAGACTGAAGCCGGACGCATTCTGCTTGAGGGACAAGAGCTCACCCATGTTCCCGCCCATCAACGCGGTGTCGTGTTGATGTTTCAGGATTACGCACTCTTCCCCCATAAAACCGTAGCGGAAAACGTCGCCTTCGGGCTACGCTATGCGCCCACCACCGACTCCCCAGTGAAGAGCAATCGCGTTGCACGCGAACTGCTAGTTCCAAAAGTCGAGGCGATGCTCGCCCTCGTAGGGCTTGAAGGCTTTGGCGCGCGCGATGTAAACTCGCTTTCGGGTGGGGAGCGCCAACGGGTGGCGCTGGCGCGTAGCCTGGCGCCACAGCCGCGCTTGCTGTTGCTCGATGAGCCTTTAGGCGCACTCGACCGCAATCTGCGCGAGCGCCTGCTTGAAGAACTCCCAACCATCCTGCGACAGGTTGGCGTCACCACCGTTACTGTAACGCATGACCAGGAGGAAGCCCTCGCTCTGGCAGATCGCGTTATTCTGCTGCACGAGGGGCGCGCAGTCCAACAGGGTGCGCCGGAAGCCGTCTATGCGGCACCCGCAAATGCCTGGGTGGCACGCTTTCTGGGCTTGCAAAACCTCTTTTCGGCGAAAGTGGTCGCCGCACACCATGTCGAGATTGCGTTGGGCGTGTTAGAACTCGCGGAAACTATCACCTTGCCCCCGCCCGGCAGCACAGGCACGGTGCTCATCCAACCATGGGGTATTCAACCCACGGAGAACGGGCGCCTGCGCGCACATGTGGTCAAACGCAGTTTCCACGGCAGCTATTACCGGGTCGAGGTAGATTGCGGCGGCACAAGCCTCAGCTTTACACAAGGCTTGCGCCAACCCGCTCCGCGCGTGGGGATGGAACTCTCCTTCAATCTAGAGCCCGCCGCCCTGCGTTGGTTGGGATAGGAAAGAGATGATAGCTTTGTGCCAGCAGAAGCTGGCTAAAGCCAGTGAAGTGAGTTGCTGTTCAGCGTTCTCCCGCTTGCCACAACCAAGAGCGGCTAAAGCCGCGATTTTAGAGAGTGTTTTTGGCTGCCGCGCGTAGCGCGGCAGCCAAAAACACTCTTTCTAGCGGGCTTTAGCCCGAAATTGGCGCCTCGCGATGGAAGTCTGAACAATTACTGAAGTGGCCCAAATTCTCGATTTAGAATAATGCGGTAGAATGGGAAAACTCTGCGTATTTACCCTATTGGAGGAACTGAGAATTGTCAAAGTCATATCTCATAACTGGCGGTGCGGGATTCCTGGGCATCAACCTGGTACGTTATTTGCTCAATAAGGGTGAACAGGTCACCTCGCTCGATATTGTGCCATTCGATTACCCGGATGTACAGGAGCACGTCAATATTGTCACCGGCGATATCCGTGATGCCGAGGCGGTAAACCGCGCGATGCAGGATGTGGACATCGTGATTCACACAGCAGCAGCACTGCCGCTCTACACCCCGGAGGAAATCCTCTCCACGGATGTGGAAGGGACCCGCACGATTATGCAGACAGCATTCGCGCACAAAGTTGAGCGGGTCATCCATATCTCCTCGACCGCGGTTTATGGCATTCCCGACCACCATCCGCTGCTAGAAACAGACAAACTTCAGGGGGTGGGAGCGTATGGCGAAGCGAAAATTCTAGCCGAGGGAGTCTGCCTGGAGTACCGCGCCAAAGGGCTGTGCGTGCCCATCCTGCGCCCGAAATCCTTTATTGGACCCGAACGCCTGGGCGTTTTTGCCATGCTGTATGACTGGGCGAAAGACGGCAAGAATTTCCCCATTCTCGGCGCCGGCAACAATCCCTATCAATACCTCGCGGTCGAGGACCTGTGCGACGCTATCTGGCTCGCGACTACCCTGCCATGCGAAAAGACTAACGACACGTTCAACATTGGCGCCAAAGAGTACGGAACACCGAAGAGTGATTTCCAGGCATTGCTGGATTACGCCGGTCACGGCAAGCGCGTAGTTCCGATACCGGAAGGACCCGCCATCTTCATTTTGCGCGTTCTGGAACGCCTGGGCCTGTCGCCGCTCTATAAATGGATTTATGAGACAGCGGGCAAAGAGTCCTTCGTTTCAATCGAGAAAGCCGAACGGGTGTTAGGATTCGCTCCAAAGGTTTCGAATAGCGAAGCGCTGATCCGGAACTACCAATGGTATCTCGACAACGTGGATAGCTTTGATCATACTGCAGGTATCACGCACCGCACCCCCTGGCGACAAGGTGCGCTAAAAATCGCCAAACTGTTCTTCTAGCATAACACGCCCTCAGGCAGGTCTTGATGCCGGTTGGTCACGTTTTTCTTTTCCCGGTGGGGGTAACCGCCGGGAAAAGAAAAACGTCATTTTTCGGGGATTGTGCCACGACATTTTTGCCCTAGAATAGAACTTGAAAACGACGAACAATACAGAAAGCCGTTGAGCGTATGGTTGACGTCGGTTCCTCACGACAAAACACCGGTGCGTCATCCAGAATCAACCGAGCAAAAACAGACATCGTCTTATCCAGAATCGCCGTGGAGGCATCATGACCCTCGAAATTGGGTTCACATTGGGCGTCGTGGCGCTAGCCGTGATTCTCTTTTCAATCGAACACCTCCCAACCGATGTGATCGCACTGCTGCTGGTGCTCATTCTGGTACTGACCGGGTTACTTTCACCAGCACAGGCATTTGCGGGATTCGGCAGCGAAACAGTCGTGATGATTTTTGGCCTGTTGGTATTGACCGCTGCCCTGATCCGTACGGGGATGGTAGAAACTGCTGGCAAGTGGCTACAACATTTCACCGGCGCCACCACTACCCGCGCCATGGCAGTCATTATGGGCGTCGCGACCACGCTGAGCGCCTTTATGAGCAACACCGCTACGACCGCCTTTCTAGCGCCCATCGTCTTGGGACTGGCACGGCGATTGCACATCAGTCCGGCGAAATTGCTGATGCCGCTTGCCTTTGCCTCCATTCTCGCCAGTTCGTTGACGCTGGTTGGCACATCCACGAATATCGTGGTCAGTGGACTGATGACGCAATATGGCTTAGCCCCCTTACGGATGTTCGAGCTGACGCCTGTGGGCATTCCCCTGGCGCTGATGGGATTTACCTATATGCTCTTGATTGGGCAACACCTCATCCCCGTCCGCAAGGGGGATGAGCACGACGATGAGACCTTTGGCATTCGCCCTTACCTCGCAGAAATCATGTTGCTACCCGAATCATCGCTGATAGGCAAAACCCTGGCAGAGGCTGCTCTGGGGCAGGATATGGACCTGGCAGTGCTACGAGTGGTGCGCGAACGCAATCGCTATCTGGCACCGCAGGCGAACCTGCTCCTGGCAGCAGGTGATGAGCTGCTCGTCGAAGGGCCACGCGACCAGCTGCTCAAGATTCGCAATGTCAATGGCATGGGCTTCAAGTCCGATATCAAGCTCTCCGATCCGAGATTACAGAGCGAGACAATGCAGCTCGCCGAAGCATTGTTGCTGCCCGGTTCGCCCCTCATCGGACGAACGCTGAAAACGCTGCGTTTTCGGCAACGCTATGGGGTACAGGTGCTCGGTGTGAATCGGCGCGGGCATAGCATTTTCCGCAAGTTGAGCCAGGTTCGATTGCAAGTTGGCGATCAGTTGCTGGTGCAAGGGTCGCGCGCCAACCTCGCGAGCATGGATGAAGATAACACCTTTCACCTGGTGGGTAGGGTGGAGCACAAAAGCCCCAATCAGCAACGCGCACCCATAGCGGTAGGCGCTTTTGCACTGGTCCTAGCGCTGGCCGCGCTGGAAATTGTGCCCCTGGCGGTTGCAGCCATCGTGGGCGTGTTGGTCGTCTTTATCACCCGCACCATCACACCAGAAGAAGCCTATCGCACCCTGGAATGGAAAGCCATCATCGTCATCGGCAGCATGTTAGCGCTAGGCGTTGCCATGCAACACAGCGGCGCGGCGGATTTCCTGGCAGAACAGCTTGTCACCTGGTTACCCAACGCCAACCCGCGCTGGTTGCTCACGGCTTTCTTTGCACTGACCATGCTTCTCACCCAACCTATGTCTAATCAGGCGGCGGCGGCGGTGGTATTGCCTGTGGCGATGGAAACGGCGCTACTCCTGGGATTTAACCCCCGCACCTTCGCCGTGATGATTGCCGTCGGCGCGAGCTGCTCCTTTATTACACCCCTGGAACCCGCCTGCCTGATTGTTTACAGTCCAGGACGCTATCGCTTCTTTGACTTCATCAAAATCGGCACCCCGCTCACGATTGTCTTCTATCTTATCGCCTTGCTATTGGTACCAATGATTTGGCCTCTATGAGCTCCAGTGTGCTCCTTTTGACACAAGTTAACAGCACAAATCATCCCAACCGGAGAGTCATTAGGAATTACCGCATCTAATCACCTTCACATGGTTCAGGAGGTTGTCCCATGGAAAAACGCGATATCAAGAAGGAGCTGGCGCATCTTTACAACCCATCTAAACGCTGTGAATTGGTGCAAGTTCCGCCGCTGCGCTTCCTCATGCTCGATGGGCACGGTAATCCCAACAACAACCCTGTGTATCAGGAAACAGTGGAAATACTCTATGCACTGGCATACACACTCAAATTCGCCGCAAAGAAATCCATGGGACTGGACTACAGTGTAATGCCGCTTGAAGGGTTGTGGTGGACACCGGACATGAATCAATTCAGCCTGGAGGACAAAGACGCCTGGGATTGGACGATGATGATCATGCAACCGGAATGGATCACCGTCGAGATGGTGCAAACTGCCTGCGACGATGTGCGTCGCAAGAAAAAACTATCTACTTTGGAGCAGGTACGCTTCGAGGTATACGATGAAGGGTTGGCAGCGCAAATCATGTATCTGGGCGCCTACGCCGATGAAGGACCAACGATTGCCACACTGCACGCCTTTATCGCAGAACAGGGCTATGAACGTCGGGGCAAACACCACGAAATCTACCTGGGCGATCCGCGTCGCACGGCGCCAGAGAAACTCAAGACGGTAATCCGGCAGCCGGTAGCGAAAACTGAAGATTGAGGGACCAAAGTATGACAAAGCGGCATATTTGTCTCAACTTGCTGTTGTTCCTGTGGCTTACAGCCTGCGCTGCACCAATCTCGCCTACGTTGACACCGGATCTTGATCCGGTTACGCAAACGCTTACCAGCCTCAAGCGAATCGGCGATCATCCGCTCTATGTCATGCACTACGTGGGTGATTATCCCGATGCGCCCAGGCAGTCGCAAGCGGCACAGAGCGCCTGGGGATGCTCACTCTTTGCTGCGTTGGGCAATCCGAAAAACATGGTCTATGGGCGGAACTTCGACTGGGAACACAGCCCCGCACTGGTCCTGTATACAGCTCCAGGCGACGGCTATGCCGCAATCTCCCTGGTCAATCTGGGTTTCTTGGGCTTTGACAAAGATGCAGCGGAGAACCTGCTCACACTGCCTCGCACACAACAGGAAGCGCTCTTGCAGACACCCTTTGTCCCCATTGATGGCATGAATGAGGAAGGGCTGGTCGTGGGTATGGCGGCGGTCAACAACAGCTGGCACAACCCAGATTCGACAAAACCGACTATCGGTTCCCTTGCCATCATGCGCGAGCTGTTAGATCACGCGAAAACCGTGGATGAAGCGGTTGCCCTTTTTGAGCAGTATAACATTGATTTCACGGGCGGTCCGCCCATCCACTATCTGGTTGCCGATGCCACGGGTGACGCGGTGTTGGTAGAATTCGTTCAGGGAGAGCGGATTATTATCCGCAATGAACACCCCTGGCATGCAGCGACCAACTTCCTGTTAGCGACAGCTGGCGATGACCCATGCAATGCCTGCTACCGGTATAAGGCAATTGATGAAAGCCTGCAACTGGCAGAAGGGTGTCTGAATACCGCAGATGCGTTGGCGCTGCTGCAAACCGTCTCGCAGCCGGATAGCACTCAATGGTCAGCTGTATATGATCTCAGCGACAAAATTGTGAATATCACTCTGGATCGTATCGAAACACAGGTTTATACCTTCACTTTTGATAATCACTGAGTTGACCCGCGACAGAGTCTCTGGTCGGTGTTTTCGAGTGCGCCTTGCATCCCCGGAAACACGCTATGTGGTACAATAACAGCAACTTGAACCATTCCTTCCTGAATAATGCCATGGGTGCAAGAACCTGAGCCTATCGGTATTTCACCTTGAAACGGTTTCGAAGGAGTCTGATGCGAAGCGGGCTACGATGGTTGGGAATCGCGATGGCACTTGTTATCCTTGTGCTTATTGGCATCGCTATTGCCTATGATAGGCAGCATGCCGAGCGCATCTTCCCAGGCGTCACGGTCAATGGCCTGGATGTGGGCGGTATGACCCTCCCTGAAGCCGAGACCGCGTTGCAACGAGATTTGCCCGACCCACAGATTGAAGGGGTCACCGTGCGGGCTGCTGATCAGACCTGGCGCTTTAGTTGGGCGGCATTAGGGCAACGCTATGATATCCCTGCAACCATCGCTGAAGCCTTTGAGGTTGCCCGAGAGGAAGCCTGGCTCGAGCGCCTGCAAGCAGCCTGGCGCGTCCGCCAGAAAGGACAGGACATACCCGTTATCGCAATTTCTGCCGATCCTGCCAAAGCCACTCTGGCCATGGAGACCATCGCGAAAGCCGTTTTCCGCGCCCCCGTGGATGCCAATCTCAGCATCGGACCGGAAGGCGCTACAGGCACACCGGGACAACCAGGGCAAGAGCTTGATGTCACCGCTTCCAGCACAGCGTTGCTTGATACCCTGCAACGGGGCGAGACGGAGCTAAACCTGCAACTCCGAACGATCCCGCCACACCTGGAAACGCCGGAGCCTGCCTATTCCCGCGCCGTAGCGCTTCTCGCTGCACCCTTCACTCTCGAGGTCAACGATCCCGTCACCGATTTCCGCGACGACTTCGAGGCGCCACCCGCACAGATAGCAGAGTGGCTCAGTTGGCACACCGAATCTGACCCGCCAGCCATCATACTCGATATCAGGGCGGAGCCAATCCGCGCCTGGCTGGAGGACGTTACGCTACAGTTGGGCGCGGAGCGCCACCTTGATACCAGCGAGACCCTCACCCGCACACTTAGCGCACTCGACCGGGAAGAGCACCGGGCTATGGCACGCGTGCGCCACCCGGAGAAGACCTATATCGTTCAACCCAACGATAACATGTTCGATATCGCCTACAGCTTTGGTTTCCCGCTCTGGCGGCTTATCGAATCCAATCCCGATGTCATCTCACGCAGTCTACTTATCGGACAACAGCTTGTCATCCCCTCTATTGATGTGCTGATTTCAGAGCCCGTCGTTCTTGATAAGCGCATCGAAATCAACCTGCCGCAGCAAAGCCTACGCGCCTATCAAGATGGCGAATTGCACTTCGAGTTCACCGTCTCCAGCGGAATGTCAAAAACGCCCACCATCGCCGGATTGTTCCAGATTCTTACCAAGGAGGAAAGCGCTTTCGCTGAACGCTGGAGTTTGGATATGCCCTATTTCATGGGGATTTACAAAGAGGGACCAGAATTCTACAATGGCATTCACGAACTGCCGATTACGCGAGGGGGTTACCGGCTCTCGCGCGGCGTGCTTGGATGGCCAGGCTCTTTTGGCTGCATCATCCTGGACGTAGGCGATGCACAACGCCTTTTTGAATGGGCTCCCATAGGCACCCTTGTCGCCATCAAGGGGGTAGCACCGGGCACCCCAACCTGGCAAGAGACGCTGGATCAAATCGTGGACAGTCCTCCATGAGCGCTAGCGGAGAGTAGAGAAACCGACCATGTTTGCCCAAGTGCTTGTCTTCTTGCCCGTTAAGGCGCAGACCACACCCTTCTTCGACTATGTCATTCCCGCGAATTTGGAGGCACAAATTCGCCCGGGAATGATGGTGCTCGTGCCCTTTCGGAAAAAACGCCTGCCGGGAATTGTGATGGCAGTGGCAGAGCATCCTGCCGTTCCGAATCCCCTGCCGATAGACAGCCTTCTGGATGCCACACCCGTGCTCACACCCGCGTTGCTTGAGTTGGCGCGCTGGATGAGCACGGAGACGCTGACCCAACTCCACACCTGTGTCACTACCATGCTTCCGCCGGGATTGCGACCCAAGAAATTGTTGCGCCTTACACCATTGGTCACGGCGGTGCCGGATGATATCCCCCCCCGCGCGCGGAAGCTCCTGGAACTGCTGCTCGCTCGCGGTCCTCTGCGCCGGGAGCAAATCAACGCGACGTTGCGCGGAGAAGACTGGCAACGAGCCATGACCTGGTTGCAACGCAAAGGGTTGATTGAAGTAGAGCGCACACAGATATTACCACAGGTCCAACCCAGGATTGTACAACTGGCAACCCTGGTCATGACCCGGGATGCCTGGGCTGAAGCACTGAAAGGCTTGCAGAAGACAGAGAGTTACCTGGCTATTCTCGAATTTCTCGAACGCGAATCCGGTCCCGTGGAGTTTGAGGTGATTCGGGCCGAAACTGGAGCGCAGACCACACAAATCAAAATGCTACACAACCGGGGGTTACTCGCCTTTAGCAGCGCAGAAATGGTACGCGACCCCCTCACCGATATGATTTACGTTCCCACGACTGCCCCACCGCTGCTTCCAGACCAACAACAGGTATGGGACGCGCTGGCAGCGGCATTGGAAAGCCCTGACCCCACACCGGCGCTATTGCTCGGGGTTACCGGTTCGGGTAAGACCGAAATCTACCTGCGCGCGACCGAGCGCACTCTGGCACAAGGGCGGCAAGTGCTCATCCTCGTGCCAGAAATCAGCCTGACGCCGCAGACCGTCCGGCGTTTTGTGCTGCGCTTTCCCGGCAAAGTAGGCGTCTGGCACAGCGCCATGACTGAAGGTGAACGCTACGATACCTGGCAACGGGCACGCAGCGGGGATTTGCAAGTGCTTGTAGGCGCGCGCTCCGCACTGTTCACACCCTTTGCCCGCCTGGGACTCATCGTCTTGGATGAAGAAGAAGATAGCAGCTACAAACAGGGTCAGCCCCCCATGTATCACACCCGCGAGGCGGCGGAAAAATTAGCACGGCTGACGGGAGCACAATTGCTCCTGGGCAGCGCGACGCCCTCCCTCGAAGCGTATTCTCGCGCCCTGGAAGGACGTTACCGCTTATTGCAAATGCCGCGCCGTGTGTTGGGACACCAGCAACGAATCAGCGATTGGCAACACTACCTGCAGCTGCCCCAAAACCGCTATCGCGTGCTCGAAGAAGCGCCACAAGCCTGTACGACGGTGCTGCCCCCGGTGCAACTGGTAGATATGCGCGCCGAGCTCAAAGCGGGCAATCGCTCCATCTTCAGCCGTGTGCTGGAAGAAAGCGTGGATCAAGCTCTGGCGCGTCACGAACAGGTGATTTTCTTCCTCAATCGCCGCGGTACCGCAACGCATGTCTTTTGCCGCGATTGCGGTTGGGTGGCCGAATGTCCCAAATGCAACATCCCACTGACGTTTCACCGCGAAGCAGATAGTCTCATCTGCCATCACTGCGGCTTTCACACACCGATGGCGACCCGCTGCCCGGTATGTGGGTCCACACGGGTGCGGGCCTTTGGCTTGGGGACCGAGGGATTGGAAAAACAGGTCGGCGAACGCTGGTCCGCTGCACGGTTGCTGCGCTGGGATCGCGATGTAGCGCGCACACATGCCACACATACGCATTTGCTCACGCGCTTCGCTACGGGGCAAGCAGATATTCTTATTGGCACGCAGATGGTGGCGCGGGGTCTCGATCTGCCGGCAGTGACGGTCGTGGGAATCATTTCGGCGGATGTGGGGTTATTTCTGCCAGATTTTCGCGCCGCGGAGCGGACATTTCAGTTACTGGCACAGGTTGCCGGGCGCGCAGGACGCGGTCTGCTGGGGGGACGTACCATTCTCCAAACCTACCACCCGGAGCACTATGCCATCCAATACGCTGCGGTTCACGATACCGTGGGTTTTGCGCGGCGGGAGCTCGCCTTTCGCGAAGCCGCAGGTTATCCACCCTTCATGAGGCTGGCGCGATTGCTCTTCCAACATAGCGAGGCGCGGCAGGCAGAAGAAGCGGCAAAGGCGCTCGCGGCAGAAATACGGGGGGCGCTCAAACAGGCGGGGCTGCCCGAAAGCGACCTGATTGGTCCGGCGCCGGCGTTTTTCGCGCGGGCGAGAGGACGCTATCGCTGGCATCTGCTGCTCCGGCACTTCGATCCGCCAGCTTTCTTGCGAAAGCTACCCCTGCCGCCTGGATGGCGGGTGGATATTGACCCGGTAGATGTGCTGTAAGCTGACGGGGTCAATACCCCGCGGGGTTAATACCCCGCGCGCTCTCGCAATAACCGGTCAATAGTCTCTAACCCTGCCTGCAGGCTATCCCCAAGATATAGCCCCGGTATGCGCGCTTGCCATTCCGGTTGCTCCACAAAGATATTGCCACCAAAGGCAACCAGAGGGCGCCCCGTTTTCAGCGCCTCAGGAAGCCATTGAGTCCAACCTGCCAACTGTACGGCTGACTCCTCACGCATGGCAACGAAAACGAGCGCCAGTGGGGTGGTTTTCTGCACAAAAGATGCCAGATCAGCCAGAGGGAGCGATTGCCCCAAATGCATCACGGGCCAACGCCGGCGCCGAAGCAATACACCCAGGATCAACAGGCTGGTATCGTGCCATTCTTCGGGAGGACAAGCCAGAACGACCGGCGGGGTGGCATACGGCGGCGGACCGGCCTCAAGCCACATTGCCAACCGGTGGCGGAGATACTCCGTTGCCAGGTGTTCGGTAGCAATTGTAATGCGTCCCGATGCCCAAGCCTCACCAGTAGCAAAGAGCACTGGCGCGACCATATGCAGTGTGAGATCCTCGAGGGGGTGAAGAGCCAACGCAGCAGTGACAATTCTATCGGCTTCGTCAAGGCGATGACGGAATAACGCCAGTTGCAATCTTTCAGTTAAAGTCTGTAGTGAGGTAGGGAGACTGCCGGGATCTGCAACAGGAGGAAGCGCGGCGGGAGAAAGGTGTTCAACGGGTTGCGACGCAACCTTGGATGACAACGCTTCGTGCCGTCGCAACGCCTCAATAGCATGGCGAATCTGCATGCCCTCTGCAAGCCGCGCCTTGACCCACAACAGCTGCTGCACTTCGCTTTCGCTGTAGAGGCGGTGCTTGCCTGATGTGCGAACAGGGGTTGGAAAATCATAACGTCGTTCCCAGGCACGTAACGTCGCCACGGGAATATCTGTCATTCGCATGACGGCACCAATATTGTAGATAGCAGCTTCAGTCTGCAAATTCTCCACTTCAGCACTCATGACCCAACTCCCTGGCGTCTTGCTTGCTTTCCTGGCATGACCTGAAACCATCCGTCAATCAGGGTTAGCCTATCGCCCGGCCGCCAACTGGCAAAAGACTTTCTCATAGTATTACAGCTTAGCAACATTGTAACATAACTCCATGAGCATGTCAAGTATTTGTATACAAATTATATTCAAGATATTGACAATGTGCCCAAAATCGGTTATACTCAAAAGTGCGAGCGGTTGCAGCAAACCCATATCTGGCATGAACTGCTCGAGCTTTCTCTCAAATTTCAGGAGTGAAGACGATGCGAGTCTTGATTACCGGCGGGACAGGCATGATAGGACGGGAGCTTGCGACACAGATGCTCCAGAAGAACAGCAATAGTGAAGTTATCGTGTTAAGCCGCAACCCTGAGCGCATTCGTGACCCTCAACCTGGGGTGCAGTACCTGGGCTGGGATGGACGCACAGCGCAGGGGTGGCAGAATGCCATCGAGGGACTCGATGGTATCATCAATCTGGCGGGGGAATCCATCGCCGCCGGGCGTTGGACCGCAGCACGGCGCGCGCGAATTCAAGATAGCCGTATCAATGCGGGGCATGCCGTGACCGAAGCGCTGCAGAAAGCGCGCAGCAAACCACGGATGGTGCTGCAAGCTTCGGCAGTTGGGATTTACGGTCCACGTGGAGATGAAACCCTCGACGAAAATGCCCTTCCAGGCACAGATTTCCTGAGCCATGTGGCGGTAGCCTGGGAAGCTTCTACCGCACCAGTGGAGGCGCTGGGCGTACGCCGTGTGGTCGCGCGGTTGGGCGTCGTACTCAGCAACGGTGGTGGGGCGCTACCGCGTATGGTCCTGCCCTTTCGCTTCTTTACCGGCGGTCCCTTAGGACATGGAAGGCAGCGATTCCCCTGGATTCATCTTGCGGACGTTGCCGGCGCGCTGTACTTTCTCCTGGAGCATGAAGAAGCGCAGGGCGTTTTCCACCTCACAGCACCCGCCCCGCCAAGCAATGCAGAGTTCGCACGTGCGCTTGGCCGCGTGCTGAAGCATCCCTCATGGTTACCCGTGCCCGCCCTTGCCCTGCGCTTGCTCTTTGGCGAGATGGCGACCGTGCTACTCGACGGGCAGAACGCAATTCCCCAGCGATTGCAGGCGCTTGGCTTCAATTATCGCTACGGCGAAATGGAAACGGCGCTGCAAGACCTTCTCGGGAAAGGGAGCGTAGCGTGAACATCTTCGTGCTCAGCGAAGATCCGGTTGAAGCCGCAGGTATGCAGTGTGATCAACATGTGGTCAAAATGCCGCTTGAGTCAGCGCAAATGCTCTGCACTGCCTTTGAGAATGGCAGCGCGCCGTATCGCTGGACACACTACAAACACCCTTGTGGAATATGGGCACGCAGCTCGCGCGAGAATTTCCTCTGGTTGGTGACACACGCACTAGCGTTGGCTGAGGAATACCGGTTTCGTTTTAATAAGGTGCACAAATCCAGAGAAGTGATCCTCTGGTGCCGCGAGCATAGCCCTGAGGTTATCTTTCCCGAGCAGGGATTGACGCCCTTTGCGCTGGCTATGCCGGCGCACTATCAATGCGGCGATGCGGTTGCCAGCTATCGCAACTTCTACCTGCACGATAAAAGCCGGTTTGCGCGCTGGCAACACGGACGCCCAATGCCGGATTGGTATCGTCTGGAAATAACCGGTTGCGAGAATTCAAATGTATTCTAAAATAGTCAGTAAAGTAGACGTGCGTAGTATAAATTTAGAGTTGCGGCTCGGCGTTTTGCAACGCAGAAAAGCCGAAAGATGATGATCACAAGGAGGTTGAGATGGGATGGGTGAAAGTTTTAGCGGTGGCAGAGTTACCCGAAGGGCAACGTGCCGTAGTTCACGTGGAAGATAAGGAGATTTTGCTGCTCCACCATGACGGGCAAATCTATGCCGTGCAGAGCAAATGCCCACACATGGGCGCGCCACTCAAACGCGCCAAAATCGAGGCGGGGGCGCTCGTGTGCCCTGTACACCGCAGCGCCTTTGACTTGCAGACGGGGGATGCCAAAGAATGGATACCCTGGCCCCCGGTGGTGGGCAAATTGATGGGCGCTGTCTCCAGCGAAAAAGCCCTGCCTACCTATCCGACACGCATCGAAGAAGGTAGCGTGTGGGTGGAGATCTGAGCAACCGTATCACCAGCGAACACGGCGATTCCGAGGCGTCCGTGCGATCCATCAATTAACTGGAGCCAGCTATGCAGAGCACAACAATTACGTTGGGAAAAACGGATATTCGAATTCCGGAACTGGGCACCGGCGCCTGGCAATGGGGCGACCGGCTAATGTGGGATTATGGCAAGGGGGGATACACTGATGCCGACATTCACGCCGTCTTCAATGCCGCCATGGCTGCCGGAATCTCCTTCTTCGATACCGCCGAAGTCTACGGCATGGGGCGCTCCGAAACCCTGCTCGGGCAGTTCATCCACGAGAGCCAACAAGAGGTCACCGTCGCCACCAAATTTATGCCCTTTCCCTGGCGCCTGCACCGGTCACGGTTGATTGCGGCATTGAAGCGCAGCCTCAAGCGCCTCGGTCTTCCCCGCGTAGACCTCTATCAGGTGCACTTTCCCTTGCCCCCGCTGCCGGTCGAACAATGGGCGGCAGGCCTGGCAGATGCCGTGGAAGCCGGACTCACGCGGGCGGTGGGCGTCTCCAATTTTTCGGCTGCACAGATGGGACGCACTTTCAACACCCTCGCCGCGCGCGGTGTGCCCCTGGCATCCAATCAGATCGAGTACAGCCTGCTGCACCGGGAGCCCGAGCGCAATGGGCAGATGCAGACCGCACACGACCTGGGTATCACCATCATTGCCTATAGCCCGCTTGCCAAAGGGATTCTTACCGGAAAATATACCCCAGAGAATCCACCGCCTGGCGCTCGCCGCAGAATCTATAATCAGGAACGGCTGCAAAAAGTTCAACCGCTGATCGCTCTGATGCGAGAAATCGGTGAAGCACACGGCGGCAAGTCACCGGCGCAGGTGGCACTCAATTGGACAATTTGCAAGGGTGCGGTTCCAATTCCTGGCGCGAAAAACGTGCGGCAGCTGGAATCGAATATCGGCGCAGCAGGTTGGCGACTGACCGAAGATGAGATCGCCGCGCTCGACGCACTCAGCGCGCCCCTGAGTTAAGGTCGGTTGGCCCTTAGATCACCACACCAGGAGGCATAGCATCGAAAAGGGGATATGGTGGATTCGCCGCGATCTGCGGCTAAGTGACAATGAAACGTTGAGCGCTGCACTACGCAACGCGGAACAGGTGCTTCCCGTCTTCATTCTTGACCCGGCGCTGCTACAATCGCCGTATATGAGTGAGCGGCGGTTGACATTCCTGCTGGGCGGGTTGAGCGCCCTGGATACAGACCTGCGTGCCCGGGGCAGCGCTCTCATCGTGCGGCAGGGGCGCCCGGTAGAGGTGCTGACAGAATTACAGGCAGAAACCGGAGCCGAAGCCATATTCGCGGAAGCCGATGTTTCTCCGTATGCGCGGCGACGCGACGCGGAAGTGGTCTCACGCTTGGCCCTGCGCTTGCACGGCGGGCTGACCATTATGCCGCCAAATGCCGTACACCGGCAAGATGGCGCCCCCTACACCGTATTCACGCCGTTTAGCCGCGCCTGGAAATCGCTTTCGCAGCCGACCCTGGATGAATTGGAATCTGCTCCGGCGCGAATTCCGACGCCGCCAGGGATCACCGGAATATGCCTGGAAAGCGAAAATCTGAAGCCGGTGAATACGGGAGCGAGCGAGTTTCCTCCTGGTGAAAAAGAGGCACAGCAGCGTCTGGAGCGCTTTATGGAGCATGCTGTCTGTGCTTATGCCACCGACCGTGATCGGATGGACCGCGATGGCACGTCGAAGCTCTCCCCTTATCTGCGCTTTGGTATGCTCTCGGCACGGCAGGCAGCTGCCACCGTCATTGAAGCCCGGCGGCACTCCCGTCGCTGCGACGATGTGCGGGGCGCGGAGACCTGGCTCAACGAAATTCTATGGCGTGAGTTCTACAGCGCCATCCTCTACCACTTTCCGCATGTTCGACAAGGTAGTTTTCGGCCCGCGTTCGATGCCATTCGCTGGCGTAACGATCCCGAGGAGTTCCGCGCCTGGCAAGAAGGGCGCACAGGCTATCCCGTAGTAGACGCCGCGATGCGCCAACTCCATGCAACCGGTTGGATGCACAACCGCGCCCGAATGATTGTCGCCTCCTTCCTGACCAAGGATCTGCTCATTGACTGGCGCTGGGGCGAGCGCTACTTCATGGAACAATTGCTCGATGGAGACCCGGCTTCAAATAACGGAGGCTGGCAATGGGCTGCGGGCACCGGCACTGATGCCGCGCCCTATTTCCGCATCTTCAATCCCGTCTTGCAGGGCGAGAAATTCGACCCCGATGGCGCAACCATTCGGCGCTGGGTACCCGAGCTGCAGCGCGCCCCGGCAGCAGACATCCACCGTCCGTGGACAATGTCGGAAGAGCTGCAACGCGAAATTGGGTGTATGATTGGAAGGGATTATCCCACCCCAATCGTAGATCACAGCATGGCACGGGAGCGCACACTGGCAGCCTACAAAGCCGCCAAAGGATAAGAATCCATAACCTACTATCCCCAGGATCAGGATTGGGGGTATGGGGAAGAAAACCAACACGCCGCCCAATAACACCAGATGAGGATTGAAGCCATGAGCGAGAGAACCAACACACAGCCCAATATCTCCACCGAGTGCTATATTTCAGTAGATGTAGAAACGGCCGGCCCCTACCCTATCCGTTATTCCATGCTCTCTATCGGCGCGTGTTTGGTGCAGAACCCCGATGTGGGATTCTACATTGAGCTGCAACCCGTGACGATGGAGGCCGTCCCCGGAGCGTTGGCTATTTCCGATCTCTCCATGGCCGAACTAGCCGAAAAGGGCACTCCCCCGAGAGATGCCATGCGTGAGTTTGCAGAGTGGGTGGAAAGGAGCACGCCGCCGAGACACCGGCCCATTTTCGTGGCACTCAATGCTCCCTTCGACTGGATGTTCGTGAACGAGTATTTCCACCATTTTCTGCACTTCAATCCCTTTGGACACTCAGCCCTGGATATCAAAGCCTTCTACATGGGACTTACGGGAGTTTCCTGGACACGCACCTCGATGCAATACCTCTCAGCCCGTTATCTGGAGGGGCGCAAACTCACACACAACGCACTGCAAGACGCACGCGATCAAGCGGAGATTTTCGCGGCGGTGCTGGCGGAAGCACAGGCGCGGCGCGCACGCGAAGAAGCGTGCGATTTAGGTGATGCAATGACGAAAGGAGCTACAGTATGACTGACAAAAACGAAGCACAAAACCGACCGGACCTGGATAGCATTCTTGAGAGTGCTGAACGATTAGGAATGCAAATAAACGCCGACGAGGCTCGCCGCTGGTTGGATGCCATCCAGACAATGAAAAGCGATGATGATATCACAATGGATGTAAAAACCGGCGTTTTTGGACACAAAATCAGCATGTTGGACTTCAGCCCGGCAGAGCTGGCGCGTTTCCGTGAGATTGGGAAGCTGGTGGAATTTCACGATGTACCCGGCGTCGTCGAAACCGCACTGGCGCTTTCCGGCTCAGCGGCACAATCAAAGATTCAAACCCACCCTGGTGATTGTGATTACTTCGAGCGAGTCAACATCATTGCGGCAACGCGAGAAGAAGCCTGCCGCATTCTGGGTGAGATTATGCGCGAGAAAGCGCTCAGCACACTGCGCGGCGAGACCTACCAGCTTATCGAGGTCAAATTCGGCTCGTATCCCTTTGAGGTAGTGAAGGAAGGGAAATCCCTGCGCATGGGGTCACCCATCGCCTGGAGTGCGAATGAAGTTGAAGCCGGCGGCATCGTCGCCGAACTTCCAGATGGCGCGCCCGTCACGATCACCTGGGAGCAAGCCGCCCAAGACCCAGGTTGGTGCAAGCTTGACTGGGTAGTGGCTGACCCCATACACCAACGGCTATCCAACGCCAGCAACATGCTCGACGTGACCTGGGAGGCGCCCGATGGCGCCATCACCCCGCTCGACGGCTACCTGGATGCCTATTTCCAGGAAATCTACCTCGAAGCCGAATCCGCTCCTATCTTCTCGAAGCTGGTCAAGCATGTCTCGCCCGACGTTCTGGCGGACTATGTCACAGCGATGGAAAAACAAGTTCGGCAATACCTGCGTTATACACCGCAAAACTATGGCAAAGCCGCCAAACGGATGTACAACCTCTTCCGCCTGACCGGGCGCTATCAGGAAGCGGCTTTCTTGCGCGAGATTTTCGATGAACCGACCACCATCCTCTATCAGGTCTGGTCGCTTATACGCACCATTGATGACGCTTTCAGCCCAGGGGCAACCATCCCGTTGGACAACCTGCTGGCTGAGACCGATCACCTGATCGTAGCTGTCATTGAAGCGCTTGAAGGGGAAAAGGAAACGGAAATCGTGCGCTACCTGCTGCGCTTGCGCGACCTGCTCAGCCGCCAACAGGTAGGCGAAGCCCTTACCGAACAAGCCGAAGCCGCTCGCGCAGAAGTCATCAATATCGTCAACAACTTCTTCTACGAGAAGATGGCAGGCCTGCCAACGATTAAAGCCTATATGGAACAAGTTCAGCAATCAGCGTAAGCAAACCATGCGCAAGCAGTTGCTCCAAATTCTGATCTTCGTCTTCGTGGATGTCCTGGGCTTCAGCCTGATTCTGCCGCTGTTACCCTACTATGCCGATACGTTTGGCGCATCGGCGACGGTGATTGGTTTCCTGCTTGCCTCTAACGCAGTCACACAATTTCTCGGTGCTCCGATGCTGGGGCGGCTTTCGGATCGCTACGGACGCCGCCCCCTCTTAATTGTGAGTCTTATCGGAACGCTGGGAAGTTTCCTGCTACTGGGATTTGCCCGTTCTTTATGGATGGTATTCCTGAGCCGAATTCTGGATGGCTTGCTCGGAGGCGATATCACCCTCGCGCAGGCGTATATCAGCGACATCACCGACGCGAAAGACCGCGCCAAGGGCTTGGGGCTGATTGGCGCGGCATTCGGTCTGGGCTTCATCCTTGGTCCGGCGATAGGGGGCGCACTCAGCGCCAACGGCAATTACGCCCTGCCCGCTTTCATCGCGGCAGCCATCGCAGCCGTTAATCTCGTGGGTGTGTTGTTATGGCTCCCGGAATCACTCCCGGCGTCAAGCCAAAAGGAACGACGTGCAAACCCTGAAACGCGTTTCTCCCTGCCGCTGCTGTGGAAAGCGTTGCACCTTCCCTGTGTGGGACCTTTGCTCACTCTACAGCTCTTCTATCGCCTGGCATTCACCGTCTTTGAGACGATTTTCTCCACCTACGCACTCTATCGCTTTGCGTTGACCGCGCAGAGCACAAGTTATGTGCTGGCCTATGTGGGAATCGTCGTTGTCATCGTCCAGGGCGGCGTCATCGGCGCCCTGACGCGGCGTTTTAGTGAACGACGGCTCAGCCTTGCGGGCATCGGGTTATTAGCCGTCGCTTTAGTGGGGTGGGCTGCTGCCCCCAACATAGGCGTATTGCTCGTGGTATTGGCGCCGCTCTCGCTTGCCGCAGGTATCCTGAACACCGTACTGAACAGCCAGTTGAGCAAAGCCGTCCCACCGGAGGAGGTGGGCGGCGCGCTAGGTCTATCCGCGGCCCTGAGCAGCTTCGCGCGAATTGTTTCGCCAATTGCAGGCGGTATTTTGCTGCAAGGAATAGGCGCTTGGGCGCCCGGCATCGCTGCAGCTGTGATAATGGCGGGGCTTAGCCTCTACGCACAGAGACATCTGCAAACCCTTCCGGAGCCTATCACACCTGCATGTCAAATGGCCGACATGGCATAAGCGAATCCAGCAAGTTAGAGTCAGGCCTCAAAACCCATGCCCCCTCACAAAAATGAGGGGGCATCTTCGTATCACGGAGCGTCTATTTGGGAATTGAGTTTTTGGGGCGGGTGGTCGTGATGATCTTCGGCCAAGCTCCAAAGTGAGTATTAGAGATGCAAAAATATTAAAAGATCAATAAACGAGTAAAATTTCTTAAAAATTTCCTAAAACCTGTACAAATACTCGATAAAGTATTGACAAAAACTAGATAGTGATATACAATATACACAGTTGAGGGACATCCAATACAGACAAAAAGTAAAACTAAAAACAAAAAAGGAGATAGTTAAAATGAAACGCTTTACAGTTGCAGTCCTGACGTTAGTGTTGGTTTTGGCGATGGCGATGCCGACGATGGCAGCCAATGGAAAAGCCCGTGTCCGTGTGGTTCATGCTTCACCCGATGCTCCAGCCGTAGATGTGTGGGTCAATGACAGCATCAAAGCCTTCACGAATGCGCCCTTCAAAGGCGTCACTGCTTATGCAGAGCTCGATCCCGCGACCTACAATGTCAAAGTTGTTCCCGCTGGCGCCACCACCCCTGTAGTGATTGAAGCCAACCTGGGATTGGAAGCCGATAAAGATTATACCGTCGTCGCAGTGAATACACTCGCCAACATTGAGCCGCTCGTTCTGGTAGACAACAATGCTACTCCAGCCGAAGGCAAGGCGCACGTCCGCTTCGTACACGCTTCTCCTGACGCCCCCGCGGTGGACATCGCTGTAGCCAATGGTGGTCCGGTGCTCTTCGGCAATGTGCCCTTCAAGGGTGTGGGAGATTATCTCCCGGTGGATACTGGCACCTATGACCTGGAAGTTCGCCTCGCTGGCACGACGACCGTGGTCCTCTCAGTGCCCGGTGTGAATCTGGCAAACCAGACGGTCTATACCATCTTCGCCATGGGTCTTGCCGGCGGTTCGCCCGCGCTGGTCGCAGTGCCCAGTGTGGATGCAGCCCCGATGGTGATGCTCCCGGTGAGCGGCGGTGCGATGGACTTCACCCCCATTCTCATGGGTCTAGCGGGTCTATCACTCCTCGGCAGCGGCGCGGTGCTGAAACTGCGCAAGCGCTAACGCGAAATGAATCCCATAAGGAGAGTCGGAATGCCCGACTCTCCTTATGCGTTAAATCAAAACTCCTGATACTAAATCCGTTCAGCAGATACTACATCCAAATTGAAGGACATACATAACCATGAAAAAGAACACGCTTGACACCACCTTAGCAGTTAAATTCAAAAGCCTACGTCGTTTTAACCTGATCATGGGCTTTCTACATCTGATTCAAGGTATTCTGATGATTGTCATCAGCAACGACACCACGTATCCCTTAACCACGACCTTCCCGAGATTTGACCCTGTGCTCCGGCAATTGGTCCCCGATGTAAAGAACTCGGGCGAATTGTTGTTTGGACCAGCGGTTGCCATCTTCCTGCTGCTTTCCGCCATCGCACACTTCTATCTCTCCACCATTGGCTACAAGCGCTATGTCGAAAATCTCAAGAAAGGCATGAACCCTATTCGCTTCTACGAATACGCCCTCAGTTCTTCATGGATGATTGTCTTGATCGCTATGCTGGTGGGCATGTGGGATATTCCAAGCCTGGTGTTACTCTTCTCAGTGAATGCCACCATGAATCTCTTCGGGATCATGATGGAATACCACAACCAGTACACCGAGCGAGTCAATTGGACCTCCTTCTTCTATGGCGTCTTTGCGGGCATCATGCCCTAGGTCGCCATGGGCATCTACTTCGTGACGGCGCTCCAGTCCACCGATGCACGACCTCCAGCCTTTGTTTATGGGATAGTCGCCTCAATCTTCATTTTCTTCAACATCTTCGCGGTGAACATGGTGTTACAATATAAGAAGGTGGGCCGCTGGAAGGACTATCTCTTCGGTGAGCGGGTTTACATTATTCTTAGTCTGCTGGCAAAAACCGCCCTGGCATGGCAGATTTTCGCCGGGACTCTGGCGCCAGTATAGAGGCGCAGAATGATGGGTGAAACCCGGGAGTGAAATGATGGGATTCAGCAGTATTGCTGTCAAACTATTGAAAGGGGCAACCATCGTCACGGCGAGCGTATTAGCGCTCGCCATGACCGTTCCATTGCTCGTACCGGTTCCGCCGCTAGAGGGAACCCTACCGCCAGAACAACTAGCGGACGCCGATAGCCGGTTTGTGAGACTCGAAGGCGTGAACATTCATTACAAAACCGGCGGCGAGGGCGAGCCTGCGTTCCTGCTATTGCACGGTTTCGGGGCGAACACGACCTCCTGGAATCGCATCATGGAACCGCTTGGCGCACTCGGCACAGTGATTGCCTACGACCGTCCCGGTTTTGGGCTGACTGAGCGCCCTCTGACCTGGGAGGGCGAAAACCCCTATAGCACCGCAGCCCAACCCCGCATCGCCCTTGGCTTGCTGGAGCACCTGGGCAAAGAAAAAGCCATCCTGGTGGGCAATTCAGCGGGCGGCACACTGGC